>DATLEB010000287.1:0-83647 GCA_035525615.1 Kofleriaceae bacterium
AACATGCGGCCGGGCATCCGGCTGGCCAGCGCGGCGTCGTCCTGGTTCAGCGTCAAGACGCGGCGCCGGTTGTCGAGCGGTTGCCCGCGCGGCTCGCCGACGATGAACCAGATGTCGCCCAGCATCGTCTCCTGCGCGAGCACGTCGTTCCACGTCATCAGCGTGCCTGCGAGCGTCGGAAAGAGCGGCACGCCCGCGACGCGCTCGGGCTCGAGCCGCTGCGCGAGGACGGCGCTCACCAGGCGGCGGCGCAGCCACGCGGGGAGCGTGACGCCGCGCGCCGTCGAGGTCGCGACCTCGGTCACGAGCGCGAGCGCGAGCGCCTGCACCTGCCGCGCGAGCTGCTCCCGGTGCGCCGCCGCCATGCCGCCCGGCTGCTGCATCGCATCGAGGATGTCGGGCGCCTCGATCGCGATCTTCACGCCGGGGACGACGTCGAGCGGCAAGGTCTCGCGCAGCTGACCTTCGAAGTGGACGAGGACCAGCGACGCGGCCCCGTCGTCGCACGCGATCTCGCCGGCGCCGAGCGTGTGGTGTACGTCGAGCTCGTCGAAGCGGCGGGTGAGCTCGCGCGCCGCGCCCTCGACGGTGGGCGAGCGCACCTTGCCGCTCAGGACGCGGCGGCGCGCCTGGAGGCGCATCACCGCGGCGGTGACGTCGTCGGTCGGCCACGGTCCGATCGCGTCGAGGATCGTGCGCACGGCGTCGCCGTCGGGCCCCATCGAGAGCGCGAGCACCGGCCCGTCGAGCGGATCGGCGGGATCTCCGCCGAGCCACTCGCCGCTCCACGACGCGGTCGGCACGGTCGGGCCGTTCGCGGCCGCCGCCAGCGACGCGCGTCCGCCCTGGATGGTCGGCCACGCGCGGGCCGATCGCAGCGCGTCGCGTACGGCGCGGTGACTGTCGTTGACGAGGGCGAGCCAGCGCTCGAGCAGGTGGCGCGTCGGCTCGTCGTCGGCGAGCCGCTCTGGCTGCTCCTTCGCCACGTGCGTGAACCACGGTCCGACACCGGCGCGCACGGCGGCGAGGATCCTGCCGTTCTGCGCCGAGCCCACCTCGCCGCGCTCGAAGTCGACGGCTTCGACCGGGACCTCGACCATCGCACGCAGCGGGAGATCGGGTGACGAGACCACGCGCGCGAAGCGCCGGCCCTCGACGAGCACGATGGCCTCGAGTCGGTTCGACTCGCCGACGCTCACCACACCGCGTACGTCGCCGACGAGGGCGACCGGCGCGCACGCCGCCGGCAGCTCGAGCGGTTCCTTCGGTCGCGCGCGGTGCTCGGCCAGCTTGCGCCGCAGGAGCGCGGTGCGCAGCCGTCGCGTGATCTCCGCGCTCGCATCGGTGACCTTGCGGCCGGCGACGCGCTGCACGACGCGGCGCACGATCGGACCGCCCACCAGCGGATGCCAGCCCTCGAGCTCCGCCGCCTGCAGCACCTCGCCCTCGTGGATCGCCGGAATCTCGTCGCCGAACGCGCCGCGCAGCTGATCGATGGACCAGGCGCCATCGCCTCCGAGCACGGTCCACAGCTCGGCGGCGCGCAGGCGGACCAGCAGGTCCATGCCGATCACGTCCTCGGGCTTGCTGTCGGCGAGCGCCGCGCACAGCGCCTGGCCGGTGGCGTCGTCGATGCGGATCGGCCGCTGCGGGATCACGAGGTCGGGTTCGGCGTCGCCGAGGAGCGCGCGCACCGTGGAGCGCACGAGCTCGCGCTCCCACGCGACGAGGTCGAGCGTGCCGAGACTGCTGTCGTGCCACACCGTGCTCCACGCGGCATCGGGCACGACGTCCTCGCTGTCGATCGCGATCGCGCACGCGACATGCGCGGGATTCCGCGCGACGAGCTCCAGGCTCGTGCCGCGGTGGAACGTCGCGCGCGTCGAGTTGCCTTCGTGGTCGAACCCGATGGCGCCGCCGATCGCGCCCTCGCGTCTCACCAGCGCGACCATGCCGGTACGCGCGGCGATCGCGCGCGCGAGCACGAGCCCGGGATCGAGCAGCGGCCTGGCGTGGGCGCCGTCGTACGGAACGACCGCGGTCGCGGGCCCGAGCAGGTCGGTCAGGAGCGCCTGCTCGGCGGCGGTGGCGGTCACCATCAGCCGCCCCGGCGGTGGAACGGTCTGGGAGCCCGCCGGCACCACGACGATCGACCGCTCGCGGCGGAGCTCGGCCAGCGAGTGGCGCTCGCCGTCGCGCGACACGAACAGTCCGGCGGCGGCGAGCGGCGAGTGGTCGTCGAGGCGGAGGTTGCTCGCGCGCGCCATCGCGAGCGCGACCAGCAACAGCGCCTCGTCGGTGCCGGCGCGGCGCGGCGCGCCGATCTCGACGCCGGGGCGTGCCGCGTCGTCGGCGAGCGCCTCGATGGCGCGGATGGCGGCCACGCGCACCGCGCTCTCGACGCGGCGAAACTCGCCGTCGACGGCGACGCCGCGGTAGCGCTCGTCGGGGACGATGCGCGCGCCCGTGACGACCGCCTCGATCGCGAGCGGCGTGTCGAGGACCGCCGTCGCCAGCGGTCGCCCCTCGTGATGGATGGTCAGGCGGCCGGGGCCGGGCGCGTGCACGATGCACACCTCGCCGTCGAGCCCCTCGAACGCGGCGCGCGGCTCGAGCCCGTCGAGCACCGCGGCGAGCCGGGCGCGAAGGCGGGATTCCGCGCGCGGGGCGACGCGCGGCTCCTGCACCGGCTTCGACATGAACGTCGTGCGTGCGCTCAGGCGGCGGACCGCCGCCTTGATGGCGCGTCGCGCGGCGGCCGCATCGGGCTTCGACGCGCCGAGCAGCATCTCCGCCGCGTCGCCGGGCGGGATCCACGGCATGGTCGCGAGCCACGGCGACAGCTCGCGCGAGACCGGCTGCTCGCCGCGGAACACCGGGCCGCGCCAGTACTCGGCGGGGGCGCGCCACACGCCGAGCACGTTCTGCACCAGCGGCAGCCTCGCCAGCACCGCGAGCGGTTTCGGCAACGCGGTCGCGTCCTCGCTCCAGGTCGCGCCCGCGATCGCCGGCGCGAGCATGGCCAGCGCCACGCGCCGCAACACCTCGCGATCGGCCGCCGCCGGATCCGCGAAGCGCTTCGCGATCTCGTCGACGATCGCCGCGATCTGCTCGTCGCCGCGCCGGAGCGCTGCCGCGATCGGATGATCATCGCGCCGCACCTGCGAGCGCGACGCGTTGGTCGGCATGCGCGGACCGTCGATGACGAGCCGCACCGGCAGCGGGGCGCGCTCCTGGCTCCACGCGGCCTCGAGGGACGGCGGCGTCCATCGCTCGCGCACGACGCGCACGCCCAGCTCGGCGACGTCCATGGCCGGCACCGATGTCTTGCCGCGCAGCAGATCGGGGTGCACGAGGGCGACAAACCCGGCGAGGTTCTCGCCCAGCTCCACACGCACCACGTCGTCCTGGTGCTCGCTGCGCCCCACGGCCTTGCCACCGACGAGGAGCGGCACGGTGAGGTCGCGACACGCCCAGCGCACGAGCCCGAGCTCGGGCGCCTCGCCGCCGGTCAGGAACCGGCCGACGGTCTCGAGGCTGACGCGGCGATGGAGCTGCACGAACATGCCCGGATCGGCGGCGCCGTACGGCAGCGGCACGCGCTCCACGTCGAGATCGCGCAGCGGCGCGGCCCCGTCCTCGCCGGGCGTCACGGTCGCCGGCGTGAAGCGCACGCGCGACGCGACCCCGCCGCTCACGGTGATGACGTCGATCCACGCCGGCTCGAGCCCGAGCGCGCTGTTCACTGCGCCGGCGAGCAGGCGCCGCGGATACACGTCGCGCGCGGCCTCGGGGCTGACCAGCTCGTCGAACAGCTCGGGCAACGTCTCGGGCGGCCACGCCGGCCCCTCCCACACCAGCCGCACGTCGTCGGCGTCGCCGTCGAGCGCGATGCGCGTCGCGCCCGAGCCGACGGCCGCGCGCACCGCCTCCAGGATCCACGCGTCCGGATCGGCGAGCCGGTACTCGCGCAGCTTGGCGATCGCGCGCGCCGCGTCGACGCGGATGCGCCCCGACGAGATCTGCGCGCCGGGCGGCGGACGGCGCACGGTCACCAGCGCGCTCCCAGCCGCGACAGCGTCGCCTGGAGCAGCGTCGTCGAAGCCTCGGCGTCGAGCGCGCGATGCTTGAGCAGCAGCGCCCGGGCCAGGTGCGATGCGGCCAGCGCCGGATCTTCCTCGGCGCGCTTGCGAGCCGCCACCACCAGCGGCGCCGCCGTGTTGAGCAACAGCGCCGGTCGCCACAGGAGCGCCATCGGATTCTTGCCGGCGATGTCGCGGTCGATCACCCAGCGATGCGCGTCGAGCGTCGCCATTGCGTGCTCGCGCCCGCCCGCCGCGAACGTCTCCTCGGCGGCCGCACCCATCAGCTCGACCAGCACGATCTCGTTCGGCTTGCGCGTCGTCTCGCCGAGGAGATGCCCGAGCGCGTCGATCAAGCCGTGGTCCGCCACGGTCGGCGGCACCGCGGTCACGAGCGTCAGCTCGTCCTCGACCTCGATCAGCCGCCGCTCGAACTGGCGCTCGAAGCGCGCCACCACGACGCCCGCGTCGAGCCCGCCCGACGACGGCGCGATCACGGCGACACCCGCGTCGGCGAGCGCCTCGATCAGCGGCGTGCACCGATCGGCGGCCCAGACGCGCTTGCGCGGCAGCTCCGGCGGCGCCGCGGCGCGCACGTCGCCGATCGGCGCGGCGAGCGGCACCTTCCAGTCGTCGCCGTCGAGCGCGAGGTTGGCGAGGTCGATCGCCGCGAACAGCTGCGCCCAGCGCGCGTGGTCGCGCTCCGCCGCCTCGCGCAGCGCCGCGGCGGCCGCGCGTGTGAGCGCACCCGACGTCAGCTCGCCGACCAGCGCCATGGCCTTGTCGAACGCCGCGTCGCGCCGCACGTCGTCGCGCGACAGCGTGTGGCCGAGCCGCGCGTCGATCACCTTGAACGCCACGCGCCCGGCCAGGGGCTCGCTGAATTCGCGCAGCATGAGGCCGCGGTTGAAGAACCCACCGTACGTCGCCGCGCCCGCGCGCAGCCCCACGACCGCCGTCGTCGCGCCGTCGCTCGACACGCCGCGCACCTCGACCAGCGCGTCGCCGAGCGCGAGCGGCGTATCGATGCGCACGTCATCGAGCGCCTCGCTGTTCGCGCCGCGCGCCGAGAATTCGATCGGCACCGCCGCGTGCCGGCACCAGCGCGTCAGCGCCTCGCGGCTGCGGCGCGCGAAGTCGGCGACCGCGGCCGGCTCCATCGGCAGCTCCAGCTCGACCGACGTACCGTTGCGCGTCGCCTTGCCGCCGTCGAACAGCTGGTAGCTGAGATCGGGATGGAGGTGCAGCGTCAGCCGCTGGCCGCCGCGCACGGTCTGCACCACGACCACGCGCGGCCTGGGCGCGAGCACCGACGAGAACCCGATGCCGAACTTGCCGATCTTGGTCGGATCGCGGTCCTTGGTCGACCGGAACAGCACGAGCAGCTGGTTCTCGACGGTGTCGCGATCCATGCCCTCGCCGCGATCGCGCACCACGGCGCGCACCGCGCCCGCCGCCGCGTCGTACGAGACCTCGACCTCGATGGCCGGGCTGCCGGCGTCGATCGCGTTCTGCACCAGCTCGCGATAGAAGGCGAGCGGATCGGCGAACTGCGCGACGACCTCACCGACGATGCCAGTGTCGCGCGGTGCCTCGACGTCATCGGTGCGCGGCGCGCTCCGGTAGGGCGAATCCACGCGGGGAGAGTCTCACGGGCGGGGTCTCACGAGCAGTCGCTACCGTCCTCGTAGCCGTCGTCGTACCCGTCGTCATAGCCATCGGTCCACCCCTCGTCCCAGCCGCCCTCGTAGCCGTCGTTGTACGCACCGCTCCACGCCTGATCGAAGCAGTCGCCGTAGCCGAGGTCGTAGTTGGCGCTCCAGCCCTCGTCGCGGCCACGGTCGTAGCCGTCGTTCCAGCCGGCGTCGCGGCCCGGGCCGACACCCGACGAATAACCGAGGGGATAGCCCTCGCGATAACCCGCCTGGTAGTCGGGGTTGCGCAGCTTGCCGTCGGCGACGCCGCGCGCGTACGCGGTCGGATCGACGGCGGCGTCGTGGCCCCGCGCGCGGCACTCCTGCACGTCCTCGGGGTCGGGTGCGTCATCCTCGTCGCGGCGCGCCGACGGCGTCGTGCACGATCCGTAGCCGGCGTCGTAGCCCGCGTTCCAGCCGTCGTCCCAGGCGTCGCTCCACGCGGCGTCGTAGCCCGCGCTCCAGCCCTGGTTCCATCCGTCGGCGTCGCCGGCGGCGGCGCCCGCCGAGCAACCAGCCTCGACGGCGCCGATCGAGCCGTCGTCCCAGCCGGCCTCGTAGCCGTTCGTGTACGTCTCGCGATACCCGCTGTCGTAGCCGTCGGCGTAGCCGGTCTCCCAGCCTTCCTGCACGCCATCCTCGCGCGTCGCCATCAGGCCGGCGGTGATGCCGCGGTTGTACGCGGCGTCGTTCTCGGCACGGGCCGCGGCCTCGCCGTCGCGATACGACATCTCCAGCGGCCCGCCGTCGAAGCAGTCGAGGCGATCACACGCGGTGGCAAACAGCGCCAGGGCGGCGGCGAGGGCGACGGCGGGCAGGCGACGGAGCACGGGGCCGACTACTGCAACCGGGGCGCCAGCCCGGCCCCGGTGCACCCCGCGGTAAGCCGGCGGAACCCCATTGGCGCGCCGCACAACAATGTGGCTGCAGCGAATCACCGTGGTGGTAGGTTCACGCCGGGAGGCATCCATGGCACGCCGTTCGCGCATCTCGTGGTGGACGTTGGTCGCAGCTGTCGTCGTTGGTGGGCTGGCCATTCGTGGCGGCGCGTGCGCGGCGTGCAAGAGCGTGCGGCCCGAGCCCGACGAGCGGCTTGCGCATCACCTGCGCAACCTGTGCGAGGTCGCCGAGGACGGCGCGATCGAGCCGCGCACCGGCGTGCGCAAGCTGATGCGCTACTACGGCGATCACGGTCCCGACATGATGCAGGCCTTCGGCGCGACCCTGGTCACGATCGAGCGCATCGACGACGACGCCGCGCACGACAAGCGCGCACGCGTCGCGCGCGATCGGATCCAGAAGCCGCTCGTCGACTGCGCCGAGACGTGGAACGAGTTCGCCGAGGCCGTCGAGAACGACCCGGAGGCGAGCGCGACGCTCGAGCACGGGATGACGCGGCTCGGCCGCACGCTCGAGATCCTGTTCGGTGAGTCGGGGCGGCGCTTGAAGGGCCTCGACGCCCTGTCGCCGTACCGCTTCGCGCTTCGCTAGCGCGAGCCCTTGCGCGGGCGCGGGATGCCGAAGGCGTCCATGCGCGCCTGCAGCGTGTTGCGCGAGATGCCGAGCATCCGCGCGGCGCGGGTCTGGTTGCCGCCGCACAGGGCGAGCGCGTCGTTGATGCGGCGCGACTCGACGCGCGCGACCTCACCGCGCAGCGAGTCGTCCTGCGGCGGGTTGCCGGGGGAGGGGAGCGCGGTGATCGGGGCGGTGGCGCGATTGGCGCGCTCGCCCGGCTGCACGGTGTCGCCTTCCGGTCCGGGATGGAACGGATCCTCGATGCGGCCGGTCTGCGTGCCGTCGAGCGCAGACAGCGCGAGGTGCTCGGTGTCGAGCGGGCCGACGCCGCAGAGCAGCACCGCGCGCTCGATCGTGTTGCGCAGCTCGCGCACGTTGCCCGGCCACGAGTGACCGCGCAGCGCGATGCGAGCCGCATCCGTGATCTCCGGCGCGCGCCGCTCGGTGTTGGTCGCGGCGCGGGCGATGAACGCCTCGACCAGGCCGTCGATCTCGTCGACGCGATCGCGCAGCGGCGGGATCTCGATCGTGACGCCGCCCAGGCGGAAGTAGAGGTCGCGGCGGAAGCGGCTCATCGCGATGTCCGCCTCGAGCGAGCGATTGGTCGCCGACACGAAGCGCACGTCGACGGTGCGGCCCTCGACCGCGCCGACCCGCTGCACCACGCGGTCCTCGAGCACGCGCAGGAGCTTGGCCTGCAGCGTGCGCGGCAGATCGCCGACCTCGTCGAGGAAGAGCGTGCCGCCGTCGGCGGTCTCGATGAGGCCGGGCTTGGCGGCGTGCGCGCCCGTGAACGAGCCGCGCTCGTGACCGAACAGCTCGCTCTCGAGGAGCTGCTCGTTGAGCGCGGCGCAGTTGATGCGCACGAACGGCTTGCGCGAGCGCGACGAGAGCCGGTGGATGGTCTCGGCGCACAGCTCCTTGCCCACGCCGGTCTCGCCGCGGATGAGCACCGACAGCGCCGAGTCACTGATCTGTTCGATGAGCGCGCGCACGCGCGTCATCACGCCGCCGGGCGTGCGCAACGACGTCCACGCATGCGCCGCCAGCTGCTCGGCGGTGGTGCCGTCGCGCGGCCACGCGGCCAGGCCCCAGCGCGTGACGAGCCCGCGCTTCTCGAGGCGCGCGACCAGGCGCTCCATCACGGTGCGCGACGACGCGGCCGGTGTGTCGACGAGCAGGATCTGGAACTTGCCGTGACCCGCAGACGACAGGAGGTCGGTGCCGCGCAGCGAGTCCTCGATCTCGGTGCGCGCCGCTTCGTCGTCGCCGTCGTCCACCGCGACGTGCACGCGCGCGAACGCGAACGGCGCGCCGCTCCGCGCCGAGCGCGCGCACTCCTCGGCGAGCCGGCCGTCGAGCAGCTGGCCCCGCCAGGGCCGTCCCGCCGCGCGCGGCGCGAGCCGCTGCACCAGGACGACGACGTCGCCCAGCTGCACGGCCTCGCCCACCTCGATCTCCGTCACGGCACCCGTCTCGACGCGCTCGCCGCGCACGCGGATGCCGTTGGTGCTGCCGAGATCCCGGATGGCCAGCGGCGCGATGATGAGCTCGGCGTGCTTGCGCGACACCGACGCGTGATCGACGACGACGTCGTTGCGGCTCGAGCGGCCGATGACGATCGACGCCGCGCCCAGCGGGTGTGAGCTCAGCTGGCCGTTGACGCTGACGAGGAGGACGAGCTCGCGGTCGCCGCTCTCGACGACGAGGCCGGCAACATCGGTATCGATCTCCCCTGTGACGTGACGCACGACGTCAGGCATCTTGGGGAGCTGGCTCCTGGGTGTCATTGGCCGAGAGGGCAATCAACGCTCACCAACGATCACAGGTACAACGACTCAAAATCATACAGAAGGCAGCGCTTGCCGTGTGAAGAATCTTCGCAGGGCTTCATGCCCAATCGCGTTGCCCAAGCTCTGCGCTACTCGCACAACCTTGGTTCTGGGCTTCGAGCGCGGCGCGGCCAACTGACCGGAATCCAATAAGACGGAAGTCGGTACGGTCCGTGAACTGAAGCACCTCCATAACCCCGGAGGTGCAACGTGAAGCTCGCGCCGATTCTCGTCTCTCTCGTCGTCTTCGCCGCCTGTGCATCCGATCCGTCCGATCCCGGAGCGCCTCCGGCACCAACGCCGACCATCGATGACGTCGATCTCGATGACGGCCTCGTCCTCTCGAACCCGCGGCCCGATCGCGTCGCAGGTTCGTACGTCGATCCCACCACGAAGCTCGCGCTCGTGTTCGACGCCGGTCGCAGCGGCGACACGCTGACCTTGCACCTCTCCACCGCGCAGGGCGTCGCGCTCGTCGACATCGACACGCTCGCCGACCAGTACCGCTTCAGCTACATGGGCGGCCGGCTCACGATGACGGTCGACAAGACGTGGGTCGACGCCGTGCGGGCCGAGGGCGAGGACGGACCCGCCGGGCAGGACGAGACCGCGCTCCACTGGGATGGCGACATGACGGTGCTCGACGAGATGCTCACCGTTCCGGAGGTGAAGGTGCTCGCCTACATGTCGCGTGCGCTCGGTGCGCGTGGCATCACCGGCAGCGCGTTCCCCGCGAGCCTCGCGCTCCACAAGATGGCGCGGCAGAGCGCCGACGCGCTCGCCGTCGAGCTCGAGCCGCTGCCGACGACGGCCGGCGAGCAGCTCTTCTGCAGCCGCCCGACGGCGAACGAGTGCTACGGCATGTGCGGCCAGGGCTGCTCGTGCTGGTCGTGGGTGTGTGGTGATTGCTGCTACCACACGGGCTGCGCCAAGCACGACACGTGGTGCCGTCAGGGCCAGTGGTACTACTGCTACAACATCACCGCCGTGATCGCGCTCTTCGGCTGCTGACCGCAGCGGGGTGAGGGAGGCGCGAGTGAGAGCACCGCTCGCGTCCTCTCCGATTCTTTACGGTGAGCGCAATGACGTTCCGCCGTACGGTCAGTGCCGCATCACTCGCTCTTCTTGCAACGGTGTCGGTGGCGCGGGCGGAGGGAGAGGTCGACTACACGCCCGGCGTGTGCGGAGGGCCCCACGGCTCGCCGCCGCCGAAGTACTCGACTGTCCTCGACCTGCCCGTCATCTTCACCCGCATCGCCACGTACACGCTCTTCCCCGAGCAGATGTACACCGGTGTGTGGACCAACTGGTATCAGAGCAGCGATACCAAGGTGCGCCTCGCCAAGCTGGCGACGATGCGCAGCAAGCTCGAGGAGAAGAACCTGTGGGACGCGTACCGCACGTCGTCCCCGCAGACGTTCGCGTGCACGCCGTACACGACGAGCAACCGCACCGTCGACGGTACGTGTAACGACCAGGCCAAGTCGTGGATGGGCTCGGCGGGCGCGCGCTTCGGCCGCAACATGAACCCGAACGGCTGGTTCGCGCAGGGCGAGACCACGTCGCTGCTCCAGCCCAACCCGCGCGAGGTGAGCCGCATCCTCTTCACGCGCGACAGCTTCAAGCCGGTCCCGTTCCTCAACATGTTCGCGGCGGCGTGGATCCAGTTCCAGGTCCACGACTGGTTCAATCACTCGCTCAGCCAGCACGCGTATTACGAGATCCCGCTCGCGCCCGACGATCCGCTGCGCCAGGGCGGGCAGACGGTGATGAAGGTCGCCAAGACCGCCGCCGATCCGTCGCGCGTGCAGTCGGAAGCCGCGATGGGGCCGACGTATCCCAACGAGGTGACGCACTGGTGGGACGGGTCGCAGATCTACGGCAGCGACCCGGTGACCGCGAACCGCCTGCGCACGTTCCAGGGCGGCAAGCTGCGCATCGACGACGACGGGCTCCTGCCCGCGGGCGCCGATGGCTTCGAGGACACCGGGTTCCGCAACAACTGGTGGGTCGGCCTCGCGCTCATGCACAACCTGTTCGCGCAGGAGCACAACGCCATCGCCGAGAAGCTGGCGCAGGCGTACCCGCTCATGACCGACCAGGAGCTCTACGACAAGGCGCGCATGATCAACGCGGCCGTCATCGTGAAGATCCACACCGTCGAGTGGACGCCGGCGATCATCCCGAACCCGAGCCTCGAGGTCGGCATGAACGCGAACTGGTACGGCCTGAACAAGTACCTCTCGCCGAAGCTCATCACGCTGCCGGCGTTCGTCCCGCTGCCGTATCGCCACGTCATCTTCGGCATCCGCGGCGGCAGCCGCGAGCTGCACAAGGATCCCGAGCTGAAGACCGAGGTGCCGTTCGCGCTGACCGAGGAGTTCGTCTCCGTCTACCGCATGCACACGCTCCTGCCCGACACGATCAACCTGTCGAGCATCGACGGCGGCTCGCTCGGTCAGGTCGCGCTGGGCCAGGCCCGCAACGCCGACGCGCGTGCGCTCGAGGAGTCGGTCGGCTCGAGCGACCTCCTGTACTCGTTCGGCATCGAGCACCCGGGCGGCCTGGTGCTCAACAACTACCCCGAGCTGCTGCAGAACCTGAAGATCCCGTTCATGGGCACGATGGACATCGGCGCGGTCGACGTCCTGCGCGACCGCGAGCGCGGCGTGCCCCGCTACAACGAGTTCCGCCGCCAGCTGCAGCTCAAGCCGCTCGCGAACATCGATCAGCTGACCGACGACCCGGTCCTGCGCGAGGCGCTCAAGGACGTGTACGGCCACGACGCCGGCGCCATCGAGAAGGTCGACCTGCTGGTCGGCACGCTGGCCGAGGGCACGCGCCCGACCTGCTACGGCTTCGGCGAGACGCTGTTCCAGGTGTTCACGCTCATGGCGTCGCGCCGCCTCCACGGCGATCGCTTCTACACGTCGTCGTACAACGCGGCGACGTACACGCAGGCGGGTCTCGACTGGATCGAGGCGGCATCGTTCAAGAATGTGCTGCTGCGTCATCACCCGGAGCTGGCGTCGACGGGGCTCGCGGGCGTCACGAACGCCTTCTATCCCTGGGAGTGAGGCGAGTGGCATACTCCGGGCGTGAACGGCGCCCGGCTCCTCGCGGCGGTCGTGTGTGCGTGCGCGAGCACGTTCGCCGTCGCCGCGTGTGACGATGCGGCGCTGCCGCCGGTGGCGGACGAAGCGCCGATTCCGGCGCGCGTGCGGCTCTTGACCGACGAGCAGTACGCCAACGCGGTGCGCGACCTCCTCGGCGAGAGCGTGACGGTGCCGCCGCTGCGCACGCCGGGGACGGCGCCGCACCAGCTCATCCACGAGGACGTGATCGCGGTGGACGCGGCGCTGCTCGTGCAGTACCGGATGGCGGCGGAGATGCTGGCGGCGGAGGTGATGGACCGACCGGCGGGGGTGGAGACGGCGACGTTCGCGGAGCGGGCGTTCCGGCGGCCGCTCGACGACGGCGAGCTGGCGGCGCTCGAGGCGCTCGAGGCCGACGGCGGATTTGCGCTGGTGGTGGAGGCGGTGATGCAGTCGCCGGATTTCCTGTACCGGACGGAGCTGGGGGGTGACCGGGATGCAGGTGACGCGAACGGGGTCGTCGAGCTGACGGCGTACGAGCTGGCGGGCGAGCTCTCGTTCCTGCTGCTCGATTCGATCCCCGACGATGCGCTGTGGGCGTCGGCGAAGGACGGGACGCTGGCGCAGCCGGAGGTCGTGGCGGCGCACGTCGAGCGCTTGCTGGCGACGCCGCGCGTGCGCGAGCACCTGACGCGCGTGGTGATGGACTGGCTCGAGGTGTGGAAGGTGCTCGACGCCGTGAAGGACCCGGCGCTCTTCCCGGAGCTCGACGAGGCGCTGCGCCGCAGCATGCTCGACGAGACCGACCGCTTCGTGCGCGACGTCCTGTGGGAGCGGCGCGGCAGCCTGCGCGAGCTCCTCCGCTCGCGGCGCTCGTTCGCCGACGAGCGCGTGGCGGCGCTCTACGGTGATTCGCCGCGCGCGGGCGTGCTGACGCAGGCGAGCATGCTCACGTCGCTGGCGACGGCGCGCCAGGAGTCGATCATCCGCCGCGGCATCTTCGTGCACCGCCGCTTGCTGTGCACGCCGGAGCTGGGGCGGCCGCCATTCGATGCGATCGCGGGCGTCGCGCCGTTCACCAGCAAGCTGTCGGAGATGCAGTTCTCGCACTACCGGCTGGCGCACCTGTACTGCCGCGGGTGTCACCGCGTGATCGATCCGCCGGGGCGCGCGCTGCACCACTACGACGGGCTCGGGCGGTGGCGCGAGGTCGACGCGATCGGGCAGCCCATCGAGGACACGGTGCGGATGGTCGTCCCGGGCGGTGACGGAGATGAGGAATCGTGGGTGAGCGGGCCGATCGAGATGGCGGAGTTCCTCGCCGAGAGCCAGCAGGTCGCCGGGTGTGCGGTCGATCTGATGACGCATCACGCGTTCGGCATCGGGCTCACCGACGCGCAGGGCGGGGTGACGCGCCGTGGGCTGCACGATCGGTTCGAGCAGTCGGACCGCGATCTCGTCGACGTGTTCCGCGCGATCGCGACGTCGCCGGCGTTCCGCAAGCGCACGCGGGGGACGCCATGAGCCGCCCGAGTCGCACGACGCTCACGCGCCGCGGCTTTCTCGCCGGGCTGGGCGGTGGCGCGAGCGCGCTGGCGCTGGGGCGGATGGCGGAGGCCGGGGCGGGACGCGCGCCGACGCGGCTCCTCATCATCCACAAGGCGACGGGCACGCAGCCGGAGCGCTACGACTGCGCCGGCGGGCCGGGGCGCGACTTCGAGCTCAGCTACATCCTCGAGCCGTTTGCCGACCTGCGCGAGCGGATGGTGATCGTCGAGGGGCTCGACGTGAAGAAGAAGCCGAACACGCCCAACGAGGATCACGGCAACTCGATGGCGACGTTCATGACCGGCGGCGTGACGGAGCGCGCCGACGCGTCGGCCAACCCGCTCGCGACGCGGATCTCGATCGATCAGATCCTGGCGGGGACGCCGTCGTTCGTCGGGGACGCGCCCATCCCGTCCTTGCAGCTGGCGGCCGACTCGCGCACCGGGCAGCTGTTCACCCGCATCCTGTCGTGGGCGGGGCCGGGCGCGCCGATGCCGCCCGAGAACCAGCCGCTGGCGTCGTACACGCGCGTGTTCGGATCGCTCGCGAGCGGCGCGCTCACGCCGGCCGAGCTCGAGCAGGTGGTGCGGCGGAAGCAGAGCGTGCTGGACTTCACGCGCGGCGGCGCGCAGCGGCTGGCCGCGCGACTCGACGGTGTGGCGCGCGAGCGGCTCGACCGGCACCTGAGCGCGATCCGCGAGGTCGAGCTGGTACTGCACCGGACCGCGGGGTGCGTCGACGCGGCGGCGATCGAGCGGCAGGCGCGCGGCGTGGATCCGCTGCTGCTCGACGCGAACCACGGGCTCATCGGGCGCACGCAGCTCGACCTCGTGCGCGCGGCGTTCCAGTGCGACGTGTCGCGCGTGGCGACGTTCGGCTGGACCGCGGGTGCGTCGATGGTGAACTTCAGCGGCCTCATCCCGGGTGTCGAGAACGTCGACTTCCACGCCATCAGCCACGGGGGCATGAACAAGACCGTCGACGAGGCGCGGGTGCACCGCTGGTACAACGAGCAGATGGCGGCGTACCTGCGCACGCTGCGCGACACCGTCGACATCGACGGGCGGTCGCTGCTCGACAACACGCTGGTCGTGGTGTGGAGCGAGATGCGGCTCGGGCAGCACTCGTTCACCAACGTGCCGATCCAGCTGTTCGGCGGCGCCGGTGGCCGCCTCGAGGGTGGGCGGCTCGTGCGCTACGAGGGCCGGCCGACCAATGACCTGTGGCTGACGATCGCGAACCTGCTCGGGCTGGGGATGACGTGCTTCGGCGACGCCGAGCGCTGCACCGGCGAGCTGCCCGGGCTGTTCCACACGTCAGGTGTGGCGCCGTATCCGGGTCGCGTGCACCCGCTCGTCCGCTGACGCGCTAGGGTGGCGGCCCGTGAGCGCGCTCGTGACCTGGTTCGACCCGCAGCCGGCGCCCGCCGAGCTGCCGGCGCGGATGCCGAGCCCGTTCGGGCACGACGTGCACCCGCTGGCGCGGCGCGCGGCCGCGATCTTGCGCGCCGAGCTCGCGGCGGTCGCGCGTGGGTGGCGGCTCGACGATCCCGACGGCGGGAAGATGTTCGGCGTGCTCGTCGTCGAGGCGCCGGGTGGTCGTCTCGGCTTCCTGCGCGGCTTCTCCGGCATGGTCGACGGTCGCTGGCACGTCGAGGGCTTCGTGCCGCCGGTCTTCGACGTCGCCGCGCGCGACGCCGTGTGGGTCGACGGCGAGACCGAGATGCGCGCGCTCGCCGCACGCCTCGACGCGCTCGCGCACGGTCCCGACGCCGTCGCCGCGCGCGGCGCGCTCTTCGCGATCGACGCGCGCCACGCGACCGAGCTCGCGGCCATGCGCGCCCGCCACGCCACCAACCGCACCGATCGCCACGCCGCGCGCGCCCGCCTCGCCGCCGCGCCCGAAACCGAAACCGAAACCGAAACCGAAACCGAATCCTAAGCCGAAACCGAAACCGAAACCGAAACCGAAACCGAAATCGAAACCGAAACCGACACCGAAACCGAAACCGAAACCGAAACCGAAACCGAAACCGAATCCGAATCCGAATCCGAAACCGGCTCTGGTTCTGGCTCTGGCTCTGGCTCTGGCTCTGGCTCTGGCTCTGGTTCTGGCTCTGGTTCTGGCTCTAGTTCCGGTGGCTCCGTTTCCGGCTCCGGCTCCGTTTCCGGCTCCGGCTCTGGCTCTGCGACCGCCGCGGCGATGCACGCACTGGCGCAGTCGAGTCGCGCCGACACCGCCGAATCCCGCCGGCTCGAGGCGCGACACCGAGCGGAACGCGCCGATGCAGCGGCGCGGGTCGCGGCGATCGACTCCCAGCGCGACGCCCTCGAGGCCTCACGCGCCGCCCGGTCGCGGGAGCTGCTCGTGCAGATTCACGATTCGTACATCCTCACGAGCGGGCGAGGCGAGCCGCGGCGGCTGCGCGATCTCTTCGCGCCGAATGCGCCGCCGGGCGGCGCCGGGGACTGCGCGGCCCCGAAGCTGATCGCGTACGCGCTCACCACACAGTTGCGGCCGATCGCGCTCGCGGAGGTCTGGTGCGGCGCCCCGCCGCGCACCGGCGGACGGCACGACGGCGCGTACTACCCGGCGTGTCGCGGCAAGTGCGGCCCGGTGCTCGGACACATGCTCGACGGTGTCGCGTGCGAAACCGCGCCGGTGTTCGGCGCCGCGCGGATCGCCGACGACGAGCCGCGCATCATCCACGAAGACTCCTTCCTGGTCGTCGTCGACAAGCCGTGCGGGCTGCTCTCCGTGCCGGGACGCAGCGGCCTCCTGCGCGACTCGGTCGCGACGCGCCTGCGCGCGCGCGTCCCGGGCGCGACGGGGCCGATGATCGTGCACCGGCTCGATCTCGACACCTCGGGGCTCATGCTCGTGGCGCGGGACCCGGAGACGTACGACGCGCTCCAGCGTCAGTTCGCACGCCGCGAGATCGAGAAGCGCTACATCGCGTGGCTCGACGGTCACGTCGCCGCGGACGCTGGCACCATCGACCTCGCGCTGCGCGTCGATCTCGACGATCGCCCGCGCCAGATCCACGATCCGGTCCACGGCAAGGCCGCGATCACGACGTGGCGCGTGCTCGCCCGCGACGGGGACCGCACGCGCGTCGCCCTCTTCCCGCACACCGGGCGCACGCACCAGCTCCGCGTCCACGCCGCGCATCCGCTCGGTCTCGGCGCACCGATCGCCGGCGACCGGCTCTATGGCCGCGCCGCCGCCGCGTCGGTCGTCGCCGACGGCGGCGCCGACGAGGCGCGCCTCGCGCTCCACGCCGAGGCGCTTGCCTTCACGCATCCGCGCACCGGGGCGCGGATCGCGCTCGAGCGGCCGGCGCCGTTCTAGCTACTCGCCCTGCGACAGCGCCCAGCGCGTCGCGCCGCGCGCCGGCGTGAAGCGGCGCGTGATGCCGACCACCAGCTGCTTCTGATCGAAGCCGCCGTCGGCGATGGGCAGGACCGTCTCGGGCATCATCGTGTTGCCGCGATCGCGGATCGTGAACTCGGCGTAGAGGTCCCAGTCGCGCACGGCCGCGAACACGGTGCCGAGCGTGACGTCGAGGCGGCTCGACGGATCGATCACCTCGGCGTGCACCACGGGGAACGCCATCTCGACGCCGCCCCACATCGCCCACTCACCGCGCGGCGTGTGGAACACGAGCTCGCTCGAGAGGATCGCGTCGGCCTGCCAGCGCCGCTCCATCGCATCGTCCTCGACCGCGGTCGCGAGCGCGCCGCCGCCGACCTGGAACGCGATGAAGCGCTCGATGTGCGAGCGGTGCACGGCGCCCGTGCCCGCGCTCCCCCAGAACCCGCCGCCGCCGAGGATGGGACCGCCGCTCACGGTGGTCCCGATCGCCACGGTCCGGCTCGTCGCGATCTTCGCGGACAGCGAGCCGCCCTGCGGGATGGGCTCGTCGGTCGTGTCGAGCTGCTTCGCGAGCAGATCGACCGTGCCCGAGAGCTCGATGCGCTTCGTCGCGGTCCACCGCGTGCGCAGGCGAAGGATCGCCATGTCGGTCATGTGGATCGGCTCACCGCCGAGCGCGCTGTCGGCGGTGATGAAGCGCATCTCACCGCCGATGTTCCAGCCCGGCGGCGCGACCAGCCAGTCGCTCGCGTACGACCGATGATCGTAGGAGCCGATGGTGCGGATGACGTCCGCCGACTCCTCGCCGGTGTGCACCGCGGGCTCCACGTCCGGTTCGACGGCCTCCGCGGCCGCCACCCTGGGAGAGAAGAAGACGAGACCGATCGCGATCGCTGCTGCGCGCATGGCGACTACCACGCACGACGACACCCAAGGATCTCCAGCATCTGGTGTCGGCGAGAGACCCCCGATGCCAATGCCGTCTGATTCACTCGTGATCGTGTGCGGTTACGACCCAGGAACCTGTCCCCCCTCACGGGAAGGCGCCCTCGGCGAGCCAGACGTCGCCGTCGTAGTCGGCGACGCCGGCGAGGATGCCGTCGCCGTCGGGGGCGTAGTCGGCGAAGAGGACGCCGTCGGTGCGGGCTGACCAGAGCACCTTCTCGGGGGCGCTGGCGTCGACGGTGACCTCGACCACCTCCTGGTAGCCGCGGATGAGGAGGAGCTTCTTGCCGTCGAGCGAGAAGCGCGGGCGCTGCCAGGCGCCGGCCTCGAGGCCCGGCACGTAACGCGGCGGTGCGCCCGACGAGTCGGTGAGCATGACGCGGCGTGCGCCGTCGGCGCCCGGTGCCGTGACGAACGCGATGGTGTCTCCGAAGCGTGTGGTCGCGGGCATCTCGCCCTCGACGAGCGCGCGCACCTTGCCGTCGGCGAGATCGACGACGTGCAGCTTCGCGACGCCGCCGCTCTGCGAGCGTACGAACACGACGTGCTGGTTGTCGCCCGTGAACACCGGCGTCCCGTCCGACGGGTCGGTGGTCAGCGAGCGGGGCGCGGCCGTGGTCTCGCCTGCTGCCGGAATCGGCGCGATCGCGATGCCGCCGCGGCCGCCGCCCGCGACGTACGCGATCTGCGTGCCGTCGTGTGACGGCGACGCGTGATGACTGTCGGGCGGCGTCACCGCGCGCGACTCGCCGCCCGCCAGATCGATGATCCAGCCCTGCTGTAGCCCGAGGCGATCCGATCGCACCAGCACGCCCGTGCCGCCCAGCGCGACCGGCGCCGTGTCGTTCCACTCGCCGCGCGACACCGTCTCGGGATCCTTGCCGACGCGCAGCCGCGCGATGTACTCGCGATCGGTGCACGTCGAGAACACCAGCTTCGTGCCGTCGCGCGACACGTCGAGGCCCGCGCGCGGCGACAGCCCGCCCGGTACCACGACCGGCTCGCCGCCACCCCACGGCCGCCACATGAGCTGGTTGCCGGTGGTCGCGCCCTTGCGCGTCACGTAGTACCCGCGCCCCGACGACGACGGCGCCATGCCTCCCTCGTAGTCGGTCGCCGCTTCCTCGATCACGCGCAGCGTCCCGTCGCGCTCCAGCTCGCCCAGTCCCGTCGCGACGCCTTCGCCGTGCGTCCACCAGAGCACCGCGATGCCGAGGTCTCCGACCTCGATCACGTGATACGCGTGCGCGCCCGCCGGCAGCTGACCCAGCACGGTCTCCTTCGCGATGCCCGCGCCACCGAGGTCCCACCGCACGACGCGCCCGGCGCTGTCGCCGATCAGGAGCGCGCCATCGCGCGTCCAGCCGGGATATCCAGCGATCGGTCCGAGGTCGCGCGCCGGCGGTGGATCACCGGCGCTGGTCGGCGCCGCGCTGGCGACGCGCAGCGTGCGCGAGCCGACGCTCTCGTGGATGAACGCGACCTGCGTACCGTCGGGAGAGAGCGCCGACGCGTAGTCCCAGCCGCTGTCCTTGGTGAGCCGCTGCCGCGCGCCGCCCGCGAGCGACTGGCGCAGGACCTCGGAGTCGCCGGCGATGATCCCGTCGTACACGATCGCCGACGCGTCGGGCGTGAAGCGCGGATACTCCTCGCAGCCCATCTCGAGCGTGATCCGCCGGCTCGCGGTGACCGCGATCTCGACCTTCGGAGCCTGCGGCGGCGGCGGCGGCAGCGGGGGCGGTGCCGGCGCCTTCCCGCCCACCTTCCACACCGCGATCACGCCCAGCGCGACGAGGAGCACGCCCGGCACCGCGAACCACGGCCAGCGTGTCGGCGGCTTCGGCGGCGGCGGCGCGGCCGCGGCGCGCAGCACGGCCGCGAGCTCGGGCATGTCGGCGTATCGCTCGGCCGGAAGCTTCGCGAGCGCCTTCGCGACGATCTGATCGACCGCGGCGGGGATGGCGCGCTCCGGCGCCACCTTCGACGGCGGGTCCGGATCGTCGAGCTGGATCGCCGCCATCGTCGCGAACGCGTTCTCGCGATCGAACGGCCGCTTCCCCACCAGGAGCTCGTAGAGCACGACGCCGAGCGCGAAGATCTCGCTGCGCACGTCGGTGTGCCCGTCGTAGCTCTCCGGCGCCATGTACGCCGGCGTGCCCACCATCTGCCCCGCTTGCGTCAGGTCGCTGCGCAGCGCCTTGCGATCCCAGCTCGGCTGCGACGACGTCGCCGACGTCCGCGGGATGATCGTGTCCGCGAGGCTCTGATCGGCGAGCGGACCGATCGGCTCCTCGGCGGGATCGGCCTGCGGCTCGTCGGGCGGCGCCGCCACCGCCGCCATCTGCGACGTGTGCTTCACGACGTCGGCGCGCAGCTTGGCCAGCCCGAAGTCGAGCACCTTGATCTGGCCCTTGGCCGAGAGCATCAGGTTGTCCGACTTGATGTCGCGATGGAGGATGCCGAGCGCGTGCGCGGCGGCGAGCGCGTCCGCGACGGCGGCGCACAGCTCGAACGCGCGCTGCCACGTCACGCCTTGCTTCGCGACGACCGAGAGCGGGTCGCCGCTCACCAGCTCCATGACCAGGAAGGAGCGGCCGGCGTGGTGCTCGATGTCGTAGAGCGTGACGATCCCGGGATGGTTGAGCGCGCTCGCGGCCTGCGCCTCGCGCAGGAGCCGCGTCTGCCAGTCGGCGTCGCTCTCGACCTCGCGCGGCAGCATCTTGAGCGCGACCTCGCGCCCGAGCCGCTGGTCGACCGCGCGATAGACCTCGCCCATGGCACCTCGGCCCAGGCGGCCGAGGATGCGGTAATGCGAGATGTCCTCCGACAAGCGATGCGAGTGTAAACTGGTCGGCGCTGCCCGTATGGAGTTCTCTGGTAACGACCGCTTCATCGTCCGCCGGCGGATCGGTCAGGGCGGCATGGGCGTGGTGTACGAGGCGAGCGACAGCGAGCGCGGTGGCGTGGTCGCGCTCAAGACCCTGCACAACGTCGATCCGCGCGCGCTCTACCGCTTCAAGGCCGAGTTCCGCACGCTCGCCGACGTCGCGCATCCCAACCTGGTGCGTCTCGGCGAGCTGTTCGGCGACGGTAACGTCTGGTTCTTCACGATGGAGCTGGTCGACGGCCAGGACTTCATGTCGTGGGTGCGCGGCGGGGCGTGGCCGATCACGCCGACCGACGCCGACAGCGAGGTCCTGACCGCGCCGCGCCTCGTGCCGCGCGGACCGACCGCGCCGACCGTGCTCGCGCCGCGCAGCCCGAGCGCGTCGCCGCCCGCGCCCGCCGACGAACGTCGCCTGCGCGCCGCGCTTCGCCAGCTGGCGCAGGGCATCTCGGCGCTGCACGCCGTGCAGAAGGTGCACCGCGACATCAAGCCGTCGAACGTGATGGTCACGCGCGGTGGACGCGTGGTGCTGCTCGACTTCGGGCTGGCGACCGACGCCGGCGTGACCGATCGCCTCGAGAGCGGCGCGACCATCGTCGGCACGGCGCCGTACATGTCCCCCGAGCAGGCGCAGTCGGGCGCGGTCGGCCCCGAGTCCGACTGGTACGCGCTCGGCTCGATGATGTACGAGGCGCTCACCGGTCGCCTCCCGTTCGCCGGCGAGGCGCTGGCGGTGATGATCAAGAAGCAGCAATACGAGCCGCCGCCGCCGCGCACGCTCGTCGAGGACGTGCCGCGCGACCTCGACGCGCTGTGCGCCGATCTGCTGCGGCGAGATCCACGCGACCGTCCGCCGGCGCACCAGATCCTGGAGCGGCTCGGCGCCGCACCGCCGCCACCCGAGCTGGTCGCGCGCGCGTCGGTGCACGAGGCGCCGGTGTTCGTCGGGCGCGGCGTCGAGCTCGAGGCGCTGTCGGCGGCGTTCTCGGAGACCGAGCGCGACCTGCCGATCTCGATGTTCGTCCTCGGCGAGTCCGGCATGGGCAAGAGCGCGCTGGTGCGCCGGTTCCTCGACGGGCTCGAGGAGCGCAAACCGCGTCCGGTGGTGCTGACGGGGCGCTGCTACGAGCGCGAGTCGGTGCCGTTCAAGGCCTTCGACGACGTCGTGGATGTGCTGGCGGCGCACCTGGCGCGCGAGGACGAGCTCGTGGTCACGCGCATGGTGCCGCGCGACGCCGGCACGCTCGCCCGCGTGTTCCCGGTCTTGCGCCGCGTGTCGGCGATCGGCCGCGCCATCGAGCCGCGCGTGCCCGACCCCCAGGAGCTGCGCCAGCGCGCGTTCGTGGCGCTGCGCTCGCTCCTCGTGGCGCTGGCGCGGCGGCGGCGCGTCGTCATGTTCGTCGACGACTTCCAGTGGGCCGATGCCGATAGCCTCGCGCTGTTCTCGACCGTGATGCACGGGCTCGAGGCGCCGCCGCTCCTGTTCGTGGCGACCGTGCGCGCGACGCCGGAGGAGGTCGCGGGCGGCAAGCTGCCCGCGGCGCTCGGCTCGATCGGCAGCGTGCCGGGAGATCTGCGCACCATCGGCGTGCAGGGGCTGCCACCCGACGACGCGTGGGGGCTCGCGCAGCAGCTCCTGAGCAGCGGTCGCACGCACGACGAGCTCGCGGCCGCCGAGGGCGAGATCCGCGGCATCGTCGACGAGGCCGGCGGCCATCCGCTCTTCATCCAGGAGCTGGCGCGCCACCTGAGCGGCGCGATCGGCACGCAACGCGACGTGCGCCTCGACGACGCGCTGTGGGCGCGCATCGGGCTGGTCGAGCCGGCTGCGCGCCGTCTGCTCGAGGTGCTGGCGATCGCCGGCGAGCCGTTGCCGCAGCCGGTCGCGCGGCAGGCGGCCGGGCTCGACACCGGCGAGCTCGGTCGCGTGGTCGGTGTCCTGCGCGTCGCGTCGCTCGCGCGCAGCGGCGGCCGCGGCGGCGACAACATCGAGTGCTATCACGACCGCGTGCGTGAGGCGGTGGTGGCGCGGCTGGACGCCGACACGACGCGGCGGCATCACGAGGGTCTCGCCAACGCGCTCGAGACCGCGGCCGGTCCGTCGCACGACGGGCAGGCGCTGGTGCGGCACCTCGAGGCCGCGGGGCTGGTCGAGCGCGCCGCGTCGCAGGCGATTCGCGCGGCGCGCGCGGCCGCCGAGGCGCTCGCCTTCGAGCGCGCGGCCTCGATGTACTCGGTGGCGCTGCGCCTGGGTGACCTGCCCGGACCGGAGGCGCGTGCCCTGCGCATCGAGATGGCCGATGCGCTCGTCAACGCCGGCCGCGGGACCGACGCCGCGGACACGTACCTGGCGGCGGCCGACGGCGCCGATGCGGCGGTGCGCCTCGAGTGCCGGCGCAAGGCCGCGGGTCACCTGCTCATCACCGGCGACATCGAGCGCGGGCTCGCCACGCTGCAGGACGTGCTCGGCGAGCTCGGCGCGCGCTTGCCGCCGACGCCGCGGCGCGCGCTGCTGTCGTTCCTGTGGAACCGCGCCGGCCTCCGGCTGCGCGGCACGCGCTTCACGCCGCGCGACGAGAGCGCGCTCACCCGGCGCGAGCTCGAGCTCATCGATCTGTACCACTCGGTGGGTGTTGGCCTGTCGCTGGTCGACACCATCCGCGGGTCCGACTTCCAGGCGCGCGGGTTGCGGCTGGCGCTCGACGCCGGCGAGACACGGCGCGTGGTGCGCGGCATCGCCCTCGACGCGGGCATCCTGGCGTCGCAAGGTGCGCGCAGCAACGCGCGCGCGATGAAGCGACTCGATCGCTGCGCCGAGATCGTGGCCGGCCTCCAGGATCCGTACCTCGAGGGCTGGGTCATCGGCGGGCGCGGCCTCGCGCACTACCTCGGCGGGCGTTTCACGCAGGGCGCCGAGATGCTGAAGGAGGCGGAGGCTCCGCTGCGCGCCGACACGCGCGGCAACATCTGGGAGTTCAACACCGTGCGCGTCTTCCGCCTGTTCGCGCTGCGGCAGCTCGGACGATGGCGCGAGATGCGCGACGAGCTGAGCGAGCACCTGCGCGATTCGGCGCGCCGTGGCGACCGTTACGCCGAGACCTCGCTCGCGCGGGGCGTCAACATCGCGTGGCTCGTCGCGGGCGATCCGGCGCGGGCGCGGCGCGAGCTCGAGGAGGCGCGGTGGACGCCGCCCGAGGGCGGGTATCACATGCAGCACTGGTACGAGCTGCGCGCGCGCCTCGAGCTGGGGCTGTACGAGAGCGACACGGACACGGTGGCGCGGCTCCTCGCCGACGCGTTCGCGCCGGTCGAGCGATCGCTGCTCACGCGCGCGCAGACGCTCCGCACCGAGATGACGTGGCTGCGCGGGCGGTGCGCGCTCGCGGTCTACGGATCGGGTGGGGCAGGGCGCGGCGAGCTCCTCGACCTCGCGGCGAAGTCGGTGCGCCAGCTGCGCCGGGAGAAGCTGCCGTACACGCTGGCGTGGGCGGCGCTCCTCGACGCGGGTGTGCACGATCGCCGCGGGGACGCCGCCGGTGCGAAGGCGCGGCTGGAGCAGGCGGCGCAGCTGGGTGCCGCCGCCGACCTGACGATGGTGACCGCGATCGCGCGCATGGCGCTCGGCGACGTGCGCGGCGACGACGCGATGACGGAGGAGGGCGTCGTGGCGCCGCTGAAGATGGCGGCCACCCTGGCGCCCGGCCTGGGATTTTGAACTAGTTCGAAATTCGGGTTGACGCAGGGCAAGGAGCGGCCTATGAATTGAACATGTTCAAAATGAGCCGCCGCCATGAGCCCTGACTACCTGCCGCACGTCTACATCGCGTACGCCGCCATCGCGTTGGTGCTGACGGTGTACCTGGCCCGCACGCTCTCCACGCACGGAGGCGTGTTCCTCGAGTCGGTGTTCGCCGGCGAGCCGAAGCTGGCGCCGGCCATCAATCGCCTGCTCGTCGTCGGCTTCTATCTGGTGAACCTGGGCTGGGCGCTCATGATGCTGCGCGCGACGTCGGCGGACAGCGTGACCGTCGCGCTCGAGACGCTGGCGCGGAAGCTCGGCATCCTGCTGCTGGTGCTGGCGGCGATGCACTTCTTCAACCTGCTCGTGTTCCACTGGCTGCGGACGCGCGGCAAGGAAGCCGCCGAGTGAAGAAGGCAGACGTCACGCGCCAGCACGTGCTCGACACCGCGCTCGCGCTCTTCCGCAAGAAGGGCTTCGAGGCGACGACGATGCGCGACATCGCCAAGGACGCGGGGCTCGCGCTCGGCGCGGCCTACTACCACTTTCCGTCGAAGGACGCGCTCCTGTTCGCGTTCTACGACGCCAACCAGGCCGCGACCGAGGCGCGAGCGCGTGCGTATCCCACCGGCGAGCCGCTGCGCGCGCGCCTGGGCCGGTTGTTCCACGACCGCCTGCACGACGTCGCGCCGAATCGCGCCTTGCTCGGCGCGATCATCCCGCGCCACGCCAACCCGACCGATCCGGTGTCGGCGTTCTCCGAGGAGAGCGCGGCCGTGCGCGCCCGAGCGGTCGCGCTCTTCGACGCCGCCATCGCGCCCGAAGCGCTCGACGCCGAGACGCGCGCGCTGGTCGCGCACGCGCTGTGGATGGCGCACCTCGCCGTGCTCGTCTACTTCGCCGGCGACACCAGCGCCGGCCAGAAGAAGAGCCACCGCCTCGTCGACGACGTGCTCGACCTCGCCGTCCCGCTCCTCGCCCTCGCGCGGTCGCGGGCGGCCGCGCCGCTGATCGCGAACATCATGCAGGCAGCGAGTCGAGCGCGGCGGCGAGATCGGCGATGAGATCCTCGGGATCCTCGATGCCGATCGACAGCCGGATCACCGAGTCGGTGATGCCGGCGCGGGCACGCGCCTCGGGCGTCATCGACGCGTGCGTCATCGACGCCGGGTGGGCGACCAGGCTCTCGACGCCGCCGAGGCTCTCGGCCAGCGTGAACCAGCGCAGCGTGGTGAGCATGTGGTTCACGCGCGCCGGCGTGCCGTTGGCGAGCTCGAAGCTGAGCATGCCGCCGAAGCCGCTCTGCTGACGCTTCGCGAGCGCGTGCTGCGGGTGGCTCGCGAGCCCCGGATAGAACACCGCTCGGATCGCCTCGTGCTCGGCGAGGAACGACGCGACGGCGCGTGCGCCGACCTCGTGCGCCTTCATGCGGATGTTGAGCGTCTTGATGCCGCGCAGCACGAGGAAACAGTCGTGCGGCGACTGCGACGTGCCGAGCAGGTTGTTGACGCTCGCGATGCGCTGCGCCAGCGCGACCTGACCCTGGGCGGAGACGACGATGCCGCCGACCACGTCGCTGTGGCCGTTCAGGTACTTCGTCGTCGAGTGGACGACCAGGTCGGCGCCGTGATCGAGCGGGCGCTGCAGCACCGGCGACAGGAACGTGTTGTCGACCACCGCCATGGCGCCGCGCTCGTGCGCGAGGTCGGAGAGCGCGCGGATGTCGGAGAGCCGCAGGAGCGGGTTCGACGGCGTCTCGATCCAGATCATGCGCGTGTTGGGCTTGAACGCCGCCTTCACCGCGTCGAGGTTGGACAGGTCGAGGTACGTGACGTCGAGGCCGAGCGAGTTGCGCGCGTGCTCGAACAGACGGAACGAGCCGCCGTAGCAGTCGATCGTCGAGATGATGTGGCTGTTCGCCGGCAGCAGGTTGAGCGCGACCAGGATCGCGGCCATGCCGGTGGTCGTGGCCGTCGCCGCGGCGCCGCCCTCGAGCATCGCCACCGCTTCCTCGAGCACCGCGCGCGTCGGATTGCCGCTGCGCGTGTAATCGAAGCCGGCGTTGGTGCAGACGTCGCGGAACGCGAACGTGCTCGACTGGTAGATGGGCGGCATCACCGCGCCGTACGCGGAGTCGGGCTGCACGCCCGCGTGCACACACTGCGTCGCGACGCGGGACGTCGGGACCATCGGCGGCCGTAGCGTCCAGCCTGCCTTCGACGGCGACCCCGGCGGCAGGATCGTGAAGTGGTAGGCCGGATTGCCGGGAACGTTGGCGTCGAGGTGGATGTCCTCGCCGGGCGCGGCTTCGGTACGGCGGGTGCTCATGACCGCCGAGCGTGCCAGGGCGCGCGGCGCCGGTCGAGCCCTGACGAATGCTCAGAACTGGCCAGAGTCGGGCAGTACAGCCGGCACAGGCACGCCGCCGCGGCTAGAGGCCCGAGAGGATTTGCAGCTGCGGGTCCCAGTCCATGGCGGAGTAGACGAGGTCGCCGCCGGCGAGCACCTCGAGGCCGGAGATCCAGCCGTCGCTGGCGGCCACCTCGCGGTACGCGCCGCCGGCTCGGGCCTCGCCGATGGCGAAGCGGTCGGCGCACAGGTGCACCATCCAGAAGCGCGCCGGGTCGGCGGGGTCCTGGCGCACGATGCGCGCGGCGCAGGGCTGCTTGGTCTCGGCGACGATGGTGACCGCCGCGGTGTCGATGTCGATCGCGGCGACGCGGGCGTCCTTGAACGGCGCGAGCAGGCGCTTGCCGTCGGCGGCGACGTCGATCGCGCCGGTGACGCCGACGACGCGGTGGATGTGCCCGACCTCGTCGTCCAGGACGCGCGCCCACACCAGGTTCTCGCCGCTGCGGCCGAGCACGACGCAGTGCTGGGGCGCGGACGGCGCGCAGCGGATGAGCGGTGTCATGTGATCCGCGGTCCACGCGAAGGGGATGCGCTGGCCCTCGCCGGTGGCGGTGCGCTCGACGAGCTCCCAGTGCTGCGGCGCGAGGCGGCGGGTCTGGAAGGCGCGTCCGTCGCGCAGGCCGCCGAACGCGTGGGTCGCGTCGTCCGCATCGATCATGGTCCGCGCGCCGGTGTTCACGTCGAACAGGTGGAGCTGATCGCCCGAGAGCCCGAGCGCGAGGTTGCGCGTCCGGTCGACGGCCATGATGCGCACGTCCTTGAAGCTCGACGGGTACTCCGTGATGCGGTCGGCGTGCCAGCGCAGCAAGCGGGTGCGTCCCGACGCGTTGTGCACGAGCACGTGGCCGGCGGCGGCGTCGAACAGGCGCAGGATCTGCTGCGTCGGCGGGCGATAGCGCAGCTCGGGCGCCCGCGCGATGCGCGAATCCTCGTCGAGCTCGAGGGTGTACACGCCGAACGTCGTCGTCGCGGCGATCGCGTCGGAGATGACGAGACGGCCGGGCGCGAGCCACGCCGTGCCGACCTCGCCGAGGCCGCGGCTGTGCAGGCCGATCAGGTGGCGCACCGTCGCGCCGTTGCGCGTGTCGAGGAGCGTCAGCGTGCCGAGGTCGCGCGACACGATCGCGAGCCGTCGCCCGTCGGGCTCCCACGCCAGCTCGTGCGCGGCGCCCGGCACGGTCGCGAGCACCGCGCCGTCGGGCACGGACAGCACGCTCACGCCGGTGTCGTCGGCGATGGCGATGCGCTTGCCGTCCGCCGCGATCGTGTTGATCTGCGTGTAGAGGAAGTCGCCTCTCCCCGGCAACGGCTGATCCGCACCTCCGGTCGCGGGGCGCAGCACCTGCCGGCCGTCGGCGAACTGCACCAGGATCCGCCCGTCCGGCAGCCAGTCACCGACGAGGCGCACGCCGGGGATGGGCTCGGGGCGGGGCGCCTTGGGATCGGCGGCGATGACGTACGGATCGCCGTCGAGGCCGCTCACGGCGATGCGGCGCGCGTCGGGCGAGAGCACGGCCACGCCCTGCGGTCCGACGCCGACGGTCACCGGGAACGTCACCGGCTCGCGCGGCGCGGCGCGACAGTCGTCGAGAGACGGCAGCGCCGGCCAGAACGCGTCGGTGCGCGCGACGGCGACGCGTAGATCGTCGAGCGCCGCGTCCAGGCACGCCTCGGTGCGCGGATGCATCGCGCCGGCGCGCGCCAGGCACGCCTCGCGCCGCGCCGTACTCCAGCGTCGCGCGTAGTCGTCGATCCACGCCAGCTCGTCGTCGATCGGCGCGATGCGATCGTGATCGCGGTAGGCGCGGCGCGCGTCGCTGCTCCACACCGCGTCGACGGCGCCGGCGGCGAGATCGCAGCGCGCGCGCACCTGCGAGGCCGCCTGCTCGCTGCTGCTCGGGCGCAGGACGAGCCACGCCACCACCGACGCTGCGGCGATGGCGACGCCGGCGCCGGCGAGCCACACCCGGCTCGGCGGCTCGAGCGCGGCGAGGAGCTGGTTCATCGAGTCGAAGCGCGCCTTCGGCTCGCGCGCCAGGCCACGCGCCAGCGCGCGCCGCAGCCAGCGCGGGACGCCGCGCGCCGGCACGACGCTGGCCGCGCGCGCCGGATCCGCGCCGCTCGCAAGATGCTCCAGGCGCGTCGACTTCTGCTCCGGGTTCGCGACCGTCTCCACATCCTCGTGATGGATCTCGGGGCGCACGCCGAGCAGCGCCTCGTGCAGCGTGACGCAGAAGCTGTACTGGTCGCTGCGTGCGTCGGCGCGCTCGCCGCGGGCTTGCTCGGGCGACATGTACGCGGGCGTTCCGAGGATCGTGCCGGTGTGCGTGTGATCGAGCGGCCCCGGGAACGGGACCGGCGTTGCCGCACGGTCGCCCGGCGACGACGCGTACGGCGTCGGATCGTCGCCGACCTGCGCCAGGCCGAAGTCGGTCACGACCACGCGGCCGTCGTCGCCCAGGAGCACGTTCTCCGGCTTGAAGTCGCGGTGCACGAGCCCCGCCGCGTGCGCCGCCGCGATGCCGCGCCCCGCGGGCACCAGTCGCTCGAGCACCTCGCGCCACGGACGGCGCCGCTCTGCCGCCGCGCGCATCCACGCGCCGAGCGTCCCGCCGCGGATGCGCTCCATCGCGATGAAGAGGTCGTCGCCGTGCGTGCCGACGTCGTGCACCACGACGACGTTCGGATGCGAGAGCTTGGCGATGGCCTGGCCCTCGCGCAGCAAGCGCGTGCGCGCGCTGCGCAGCTCGCGCCGCAACAGCTTGATGGCGACCGGGCGATCGAGATCCGGATCGTGCGCGGCATACACCACGCCCATGCCGCCGTGACCGAGCACGCCGGTGAGGACGTAGCGACCGACCAGCGTGCCGGGCGCGAGCGCGATCTCGAGCGGTCCGCTCGCGTCGGCCGGATCACCCGCCACCGTGACGGCGAGTGGATCGAGCGGGCCGGCGGCCTTCTCCTCGGTGGCCATGCCTAGACGCCTGCGGCGCGCAGGATCCCCAGCGTGCGGCGGACCTCGCCGTAGATGTCGCCGGGCTCGGGCACGAGGGCCTCGGCGCGGATGACGTGGCGGCCGTGCGGGCGCAGCGCGAGATACACGTCACCCATGCCCCCGTGCCCGAGGAGCTGCAGCACGCGGTAGCGACCGATCTGTGCACCCCCTCGGTGCATGGACCTGCGATGTTACCCTAGTCCCGGGCGGGTGAGCGAGCGGTCAGAACGCCGAGCCCATCCCGAACATGAAGACCGGCCTGCGCTCCTCGCCGTCGAGGGGGACGGCCCAGTCGAAGCGGAGCGGACCGATCGGGCTGCGCCAGATGATCGACGCGCCGACCGAGCGCGCGAGCGTGGTCCCCGTGGGCCCCCAGGCCGGATCGGCGTTGTAACGAACGCCGGCCTCGGCGAAGCCGGCGATCGAGATACCGGCGCTGCGCCAGATCGGTAGCTCGAGCTCGGCCCGACCGCCGGCCTCGAGATCGGCGCTGCGGAAGGAGCCGAGCGCATAGCCGGGAAGCTCGGCGTAGCCGTCGTACTGCAGGCGCTCCGACAGCGGCACACCACCGGCCTCGAGGCTGCGCACGTAGGCGCCGTGCGCCGAGAGCCGCGCCGTGAAGGGGCCGAGCGGCTGCGCGTGCTCGGCGCGCGCGGACACCGTGAGGACCTTGTAGTCGGAGCCGAGCGCCGGGTCGCTTCGCTCGGCGAAGAGCTCGAGGCGGCTGCCGCGCGTCGGCAGGAAGGGCTCGTCGAGCGTCGAGTACTCGACGCCCGCGCCGAGCGCTGCGTGCACGCCGTCGCCGAGCCGCCCGGCCGGCGTCGCGAGCGCGGCCTGGTCGAGGAAGCCCGCGTTCATGTCCATGGCGACGTGCTCGAGGCGGTAGCGCGCGTAGATGCGCGTCGTGCGATCGAGCTGATGGCCGAGCGTGATGGCGCCGCCGGCGCTCTCGCGCGCGAACGTGTCGTGCACGCGGCGGCGAGTGAAGAGCTCGCTGCGCAGATCGAGGCCACTGCCGAGCAGATCGGGCACCTCGTGCACGATGCGGAAGTCCTGCCTCAGCATCGAGAGGTCGGCCGTCAGCGACAGCTTCTGCCCCGTGCGAAACAGATCGTCCTGCGCGATCCCGGCGTGCGCGATGAAGTTCTCGTCGGAGGAGAAGCCGGCCCCGACGACGAAGCGCCCGGTCGGTGGACGCGGCGCGGGTTCGGGTTCTGCGACCGCGATCGCAGGCGTGAGGAGGATCGCAACGACGCAGAGGCGTTTCATGTTCGCGTGTGACCCGCGCTCGTGGCCGCGCGTTGCCCGCGGCTGAGCGAGGAGGCGAGTACTGGAACGGCGAATAGGCCGGTCTAATTGAGCGGACAACTGGAAGCGCGCGACGCGGGTCCGAGGACTTGGCGGCCGCCGCGCGTGGTCTCGCGCTTGCTGGTACCCGCGGCATGAGGATCGTTGCCGCCGGAATCGCGCTCTCGCTCGTCGCCGCCTGCACGTCGATGGTCAACCTGAACGGCAAGCCGGTCGGGGGAGGCGGCGGTGCTGGCACCTCGTCGTCGGCGGCATCGGAGGCGTCCGGCAACCGCGACGCGACGCCCGCCGCCGCGGAATCGCCGTGCACGCCGGCCCACGATCACTGTCTCGAGAAGGACACCTGGTTCGCGGTCGAGAAGTACGACGGCTGGCCCGGCGACGCGTTCCCGGCGCTGTGGCAGGAAGCTTCGTGGCGCTGGCTGTGGGGCTACCGCTGTGACTGCCAGGTCGGCATGTACGGCGCGCGCACCGTGCTCGCCACCGCCGACAACGTCGTCGTCGATGCGCGCATCGTCATGTACTACGACGATCGCACGCCGGCGCTGCCGCCCGACGAGATCAAGGCGCGCAAGGGCGACTGGCTCTACGGCCAGATCACGTCGGTCGACGCCCGGCGCCGCGTCTTCCGCATCGAGGGCGTCAAGCAGGACATTCCGTTCGACGTGGCGCGCGTCGTCGTCGAGGAGCGCACCGACGTCAAGGAGCGCAAGCCCGCCGAGTGAGCGCCGTAGCTCGCGGCCGAGCTCGCCCGCATCGCGCGGACGCTCGGCCGGCTCGAAGGCGGCCGAGCGCACGGCCAGGAGCCGCAGCGCGCGTGGTGCCCTGGCGTCGTCGCCGCACAGCTCGCCGAGGATGACGCCGAGCGCGTGCACGTCGGCGCGCGCATCGATCGCGTCGCCGCGTAGCTGCTCGGGCGCCATGTACTCGAGGGTGCCCGCGACGCCGTCATGCGCCGCGGCGCCGATCTCGACGGCCAGCCCCCAGTCGAGCACGGTCACCGCGCCGTCGTCGCCGACGAAGATGTTGGACGGCGTGAGATCGCGGTGCACGACGCCGCGCGCGTGCGCGTGCGCCATCGCCTCGCACGCCGCCGCCACCACCGGCACCAGCGCGCGGCGCGCCCGGGCCGTGCGCGCCGCGGTCATCGCCGCGAAGAGCGTGTGCCCGACCAGGCGCGGCATCACGAGGTACGGCGTCCCGTCGAGCCACACGCCCGCGTCGAGCACGCCGACGATGCCGGGATGTGCGAGCGACGCCACCAGTCGCGCCTCGCGCGCCAGCGCCGCGAACCCGGACGGCTCGTCGGACAGGAGCTCCTTGATCGCGACCGCCCGCCCGCTCACGCGCTCGCGTGCCGCGACCACGCGCGCCGCTCCGCCGCGGCCCAGCTCGCCTTCCACGTCGTACGCGTCCTCGAGCTCTTGCACCGTTCCAGCGTGAATCGCCGCGGCGGTGCAAGGGCAGAGCGAGAGCGTGACAGGAGCGTGACCGCCTAGCTGGCGGCGAGCTCCCAGCCCAGGAAGTACCCGCGGCCCTGCACGCCTTCGACCACGCCCTTCACGCCCGCCGACGCGAGCGCGGTGCGCAGCCTGCGCACCACCTGGCGCACGTTCTCCTCGTCGGCGTACTCGGACTGGAACGGCAGGACACGCGCGAGCTGCTTGGTCGGCACGCAGCCGCGCGAGCGCGACGGCGAGTCGGCGTCGGCGAGCGCCTGCCGGCACAGCGTCCGCAGGAGCTGGAGCTCGAGCGGCGACAGGTCGACCTCGCTCCATTCGGCGTCGGGCGTCGCGCGCCGCAGCACCGAGCCGCCGCCGCCGCCGCCCACCAGCACGCACAGCTCGTCGCCGTCCTTGCGCAGGACGAACCGCAGATCCTCGAGCGCCGCGCCGTGCGTGGTGTCGCCGACACGCACCGCCGGGGCGAGGGAGCGTTCGCCGTCGACGAACCAGAAGCGTACCTCGCCGACCGCGAGCATCGCGCCGTTCACCAGCTCGCCGCGCCCCGTGATGCGTTTCCCGTCGACGCGCGTGCCGTTGCGGCTGCCGCGGTCGCGCACCTGCCAGCCGTCGCTGCCGCGCACGAGCTCGACGTGGTCGCGCGACACCGAGCCGTGCAACAGCGTCAGCTCGCCGTCGGGGCGCCGTCCGATGCGGCAACCGGCGTCCGGCACCGGATGCGCTGCGCCGAAACCGTCGACGAGCCAGGCCTGGGCGGCGCCGCCGGCCTCGCGCGACATGACGTGCTCGCGCAGGAGCCCGCCGCACGGCGCGACCTCGCTGGCGCACGCCGTGCACAGCACGCCGACCACGGCATCCGCCGCGCAGCGCGCGCACCCGGCGCTCCGCGCCGTCATGACACTCCGGTCATGCCGCCACCGCCTCGGGCGCGTCGTGACGCGACAGATCGACCGTGAGCGTCGTCGGCGGCGCGGCCGCCTCCAGCTCGAGCGCCGTGTCGCGCAGCGAGTCGAAGCGACGCCACCACGCCTGCGCGTCGGCCTCGCCCCACTCGGTCTTCTCTGCCATCGCGCGCAGCGTCGCCGCGACGTCGCGCGCGCGGCCCGGTCGCCTGGCGGGATCCTTCGCGAGGAGCCCGAGCACCAGCGCCTCGAGCTCGGCGGGGACGTGCGCCGTGGTGCGCCGCGACGGCGGCACCGGGCGCGCGGTCGCGTGCTGCGTGCACACCTCGAGCGGCGTCTTGCCCTCGAACACGTGATGCCCCGTGAGTAGGAAGTACGCGGTCGCGCCGAGCGCGTACAGGTCGCTCGCCGCGCCCACGCGCTCGGGCTCCGTCACCGCCTCGGGCGAGATGAACGCCGGCGTACCGACGATGCCGCGCGCGTTGCCGGCGCCGCCCGCCACCTCCTGCGCCAGCCCGAAGTCGACGAGCTTGGCCACATCGGCCGCGCCGCCGCGCCGGCACAGGATCACGTTGGCCGGCTTCACGTCGCGATGGATGAGGCCCATCGCGTGCGCTTCCTCGAGCGCGCCGCACAGCTGCTCGAGCACGTGGATGACACGCGCCGCCGGCTGCGGCCCGTGGCGCCGCACCAGGCGCTCGAGGTCGATGCCGTCGAGGTACTCCATCACGTAGTAGAAGATGCCGTCGGGGCTGCGGCCGTAGTCGTAGACCGCGACCGTGTTCGGGTGCGTGAGCTGGCTCATCAGCTGCACCTCGCGCTCGAAGCGCGCCAGCGCGCCCGCGTCGTGACGCGTCGGATGCAGCAGCTTGATCGCCGTCGGGCGGCGCAGCATCGCGTGCCGCGCCTTGTGCACCACGCCCATGCCGCCCTCGCCGAGCTTGCCCTCGAGCGTGTACTGCCCGAGCTGCATGGCGCGGCTGATGCTGCGGCGCAGGCCGTAGATGACCTGCGAGCCCGCCGCCGCCAGCGCCACCGCGAGCGCGCTGAAGAGCGCCACGCTGAACAGGAACGGCGGCAGCGGCATGTCGATGCGATGCGGGTGCACCAGCCCGGCCAGCACGCCGGCCACGAACAGCGAGGCGAAGGCGAGGCTGCCGACCACGAGTGTCCGCAACCCGGACGAAGGCACGAGGATGGTGCGCGTGAAGAGCGCGATGACCAGCGAGCTGTAGATCGCCGCGAACCGCGCGGTGTAGAAGTAGGCGGTCACGCCCAGCGCGCCGCCGATGACGACCGTGTAGAGCGCGTCGAGCCGGTAGAGCTCCTCGAGGGTCGCGCGCCGCCGGTGCAGCGTCTGGTACCACGCGAACGCGCACATCAGCGCGCCGGCCACGCCGTACGTGATGACGACGCGCGCCTCCTGCGGGCGCTGCACGGGATAGAGCCGGCCGAGCGTCACGATGAAGCCCACGACGAGGCAGAGCACCACCACCGCCAGCCGCGAGAACAGCTCGAGCCGGCGTTGCACCGCCGCGCGCATCTCCTCGCGGTCGGTGCTCGGCGTCGGTTCGGCGATGAGGGTCTGCGGCGACGACATGGTTCACGAGGCCGCGCGGAAGCGGCGGCGGAGACGCTCGAGCGCGGCGCGCACGACGCGCGCGGCCGTGGCGGCGCTGCCGAGCTGGAGCTCGGCGGCGATGTCGTCGAACGAGTCGCCCTGGATCCAGCGCTCGAGCGCCTCGAGCTGCTCGGGCGGTGCGCCCTCGGCGGCGACGCGCATGAGCACCTGCGCCGTGCCGCGATCGGTCACGGGCGGGCGCGCGCCGGGCAGGCGGCTGGGCGGCGGCAGCGTCACGGGCGCGACCCACGCGCCGGTCTCGCCCTTGTGGCGCTGATCGATGTACTCGGGGTGCGCGCGGATGTAGTCGATGCCGACGCGCTTCGCGACCACGCGCAGCCAGGTCCGGAACTCGAGCGACGGGTTCTCGCGCCGCGCGGCGAGGAAATGCTTCAGCCGGTAGAACTCGCCGGCGCGCAGGCGCGCCATGACGTCGACCACGATGTCGCGCTGGTCGTCCTCGCGGCGGCTGATGCGCCCGAGGAAGCTCGGCTGCGCGACCAGGCGGCGCAAGTCGGGCTCGACCGCGCGCCACAGGGCCTGCCACGCCGCCTCGTCACCGGCGGCGGCAGCCTCGATGGTTTCATCGGGCACGGGCATGCGACCGAGCACAGCAAGCCGCGTTCCCGGTCCGATGTGCGGACGATCGCGTGCTCCGGCATGCGAATCTGTGGGACCTCCAACGCTCCCGCGGGGGTCGGTGTCAGTAGTCCAACGGCGCGGGTGAAGAACGCGTGATCAGGGCTGCGCCTTCAGCGCTTCGGTCGCACGCTCTTCGGCAGGAGCGCCCAGTACTGGCCCTTGCCGCCGAGGTGCCCGGCGATCTCACCGTCGCTCGCGTCGGGTCCCCAGTAAAGATCGGCGCGGACCGCGCCCTTGATGTTGCCGCCGGTGTCCTGCGCGATCACGAGGTGACGCCACGGCTCGGTGCCGCGGCCGGTCGTGCGCGGCGCGTGCGTGTCGACCCACAGCGGCGTCGACGCGGCGATGAAGTTGCGATCGACGGCGGCCGATCGGCGCGGCGTCAGCATCACGCCCTGCGAGCCAACCGCGCCCGGCTCGGTGCCGAGCTTGAAGAACACCATCGACTCGTTGCCGTCGGTGATCTCGTCGAACTGATCCATGTGCGCGCGGAACTCGTCGCGGATGCCCTGCATCGTGCCCTTGCCGGGCGGCAGGAGCCCGCGCGCGCGCAGGAGCTTGGCCGGGCCGGCGTACTTCTGGCCGTTCTTTCCGTCGTACTCGACCCACACCTCGCTGCCGTCGTCGAGGGTGGCGCGCCCCGAGCCCTCGATGTCGAGGAAGAGCGTGTCGATGGGATCGTCGGCCCAGAGCAGCTCGAGGTCGCGGCCGGCGTAGGCGCCCTTGCGGACCTCGCCGCGCGTCGGCATGGGCACGAGCTTGCCCGTCGCCGGATCGATCTTGCCCCAGAGCTTGCGGCCGCGGCCGGTCGGGCTGCACGCGGCCATGTCGATCATCACGACCTCGGGCGGTCGCCGGTAGATCGGGTACTGGTACTGATCGTGGCGCGTGCGCGACGCGCGCAGCGGCTGGACGAAGTACGCCGTCATCTTGCCGACCGGGCCGCGCTTGCCCTTCACCTGCCACGGCGCCATCTCGCTCTCGAAGAAGCGGCGCGCGGCGACGTCGTCGCCGGCCGGCACGACCGACGCGGCCGCACACGCGAGCCGCCACTGCTTGGCCTTGCCGAAGCGCCGGTCGAGGCCGACCCACGCGTCGTCGGCCATCGCGTCGATCTTCTGGCACGAGCGCAGGAACGCGGGCACCGCCTCCGAGAGCTGGTCCTCGTTCCATCCCACGAGGTCGTCCCACGCCGCCTTCGCGAAGCTCGCCCGATCGATCGGCGGCGGCGGTCGAGGCACGACGCGCGGACAGGGCGGCGGCTCCATCGGAACCGCGGCCGCCGCCATCGCCGCCGTCGCCGCAGCGGTCGGTCCGGCGGCTGCCACCGCCGCCACCGCCGCATCGACCGCGTCCGCGGCGTTCGCCCCGGGTACCCGCTCGGGTACCTGAGCGCTCGCCGCAGCCGACCCCTGCGCCGGTGACTCCTTGCCGCCGCCGCACGCGGCGAGCGCTCCCACAGCGACCAAGACTCCGACCGCGGCGAACCGGCGCACCTCTACAAAGGTACGCGGTCCGCGCGCCGGCGCCACTTCGTCATTCGCTCGTGGCCCCACTCCTCGGGGCTGGCGCTCGTCATTCCACGCAGAGCCCGAGCACCCAGCTGTGCAGGACGCCGGCCTCGCCGGAGCTGTCATCCACGGCCTTCAGGTTCCACGCCCCCGTCGCCGCCTGGTTGTTGGCGCCGACCAGCGCCGTCTCGGGCCGGAAGCGACCGCGGAACGGCGCTGTCCCGCTGGACACGACCGTCGGGGCGGTGTCGTCGAGCACGGTGGACACGTAGTCGTCGCCGCTGGCGCCGTTGTCGCTCGAGAGGTCGATCGCCGCCGACGCCGGCGGGACGAGCGAGAGGTCGAGGTGGTCGTCGTTCTGGTGCGAGACCGCTCCGAGGACCACCACCACGTTGCGCACCGTGCCCGCCGTGGAGACCGCGATCGGCATGCTGACACCGGTCGTGTTGCTGTCGGGGATGAAGAGCGGCGTCACGACGCTCGAGCGCGTGATCACCGGCGTCCCGACGGCGCACGTGAGCTCGAGCTGGCAGGTCGCGGAGCATCCGTCACTCGCGACGGCGTTGCCGTCGTCGCACGTCTCGCTGGCCTCGATGTAGCCGTTTCCGCACACGCTGGTCGCCAGCGGATCGATGCACAGCGCCAGCGTCCATCCGTTGAGGGTGCCGGTGTCGCCGCCGGCGTCGTCGCTGACACGCAGCACCCACCGGCCCGCCGCGGACTGGTTGGCGAAGCCGGCCGCGTTGGAGATGGTCTGCTCGGGCCGGAACGTGCCGGTGTAGGGAGCGGTGCCCGACGTGATGGACGTGGCGCCGGCATCGCTGAGCACGGTGCGCCGGTAGTTCACGCCGGTCTGGTCGGTCGAGAGGTCGCGCTGCACGCCGAACGGGCTCGACAGGAAGATGTCGACGTCGCCGTCGAACGGGTGGGTGATGTCGAAGCTCGTGATCACCTTCCGCACCACGCCTGCGACCGCGACGTCGATCGGAGCCAGGATCCCCGAGGCGATGCCGCTCGTTCCGTCGGGAATCGGCGTCGCCGTGCTGTTGGTCAGCACCAGCGGCGTCTCGCCCGGACCGCACGAGATGTCGACCTGGCACGTCGCCGAACAACCGTCACCGGAGGTGGCGTTGTTGTCGTCGCACTGCTCCCCCGCGTCGAGGTTGCCGTCGCCGCAGCCGTCGGCGATCGCGCACGCGTTGCTGCAGCTGTCGCCGTTGTTGGTGTTGCCGTCGTCGCATTCTTCGTCGGTGTCGACGGTGCCGTTGCCGCAGTAAGGCCCGGGCAAGACGCACAGTCCGAGCGTCCACTGGTCGAAGCTGCCGGCCGTGCCCGCGGTGTCGTCGGTGATCCTGAGATCCCACACGCCGTCGGCGCGCGTGCTGTTGAAGTCGGTGGTGCGCGTCGTCGAGAGGCTGGCCTCGGGCCGGAAACGTCCGGTGAACGGCGAGGCAGCGGAGGCGATGGTGCTCGACGCGGTGTCGTCGAACAGCGTCTGCCGGTAGTTGGCGCCGCCGCCGTTGTCGTCCGACAGGTTGCGGACCACCGCCGACGGAGAGGCGAGCACGATGTCGAGGTGCAGGGTGTTGGCGTGGGTGATCCCCGCGACCATCACGATGGCCCGGCGGACCGCGCCCGTCACCGGCACGGTCACCGGGAACGAGTTGGACATCTGGTTGTCGGTGATCGGGCCCGGCGTGCTGTTGGTGACCAGGACCGGGACCTCCCCCGCGCCGCAGGTCAGCTCGAGGTTGCACGTCGCCGAGCAGCCGTCGCCGCCGACGAAGTTGTCGTCATCGCAGGTCTCGCCCGCGTCGATGTTGCCATCGCCGCAACCGTCGGTGAGCTGGCACGTGCTGCTGCATGCATCGGCGTTGCTGGCGTTGCCGTCGTCGCACTCCTCGCCGGCGCCGATCACGGTGTCCCCGCAATACGCGGCGGTCGTGTCCACACACATCGCGATGGTGAACGTGTTGAGCGTGCCGGCCATGCCCGCGGTGTCGTCGGCGATCTGGAGGGTCCAGCTGCCGGCGCCGTTCAGGTTGCGGAAGTCGACCGGGGCGGTCGTCGACAGCGACTGCTCGGGTCGGAAGCGGCCGGTGAAGGGGCTCGCGCCCGACGTGATCGACGACGACGCGGCGTCGTCGAAGACCGTCTGCACGAGGTTCGCGCCGGCACCGTTGTCACTCGACAGATCACGGACGATGCCGCCGGGCGAGCGCAGCTGGAGGTCGAGCTGGCCGTTGGCCGGGTGCGTGATGCTGGCGATCGCCACGACGACGCGGCGGATGGCGCCGCTGGTCGGCATCGTGAGCGAGTAATCGTGGAACACCTGGTCATCGGGGATGGCCGTGGACGCCGTGCTGGTCACGACCACCGGGGTCTCGTTGGCCCCGCACGTGATCTCGACGGCGCACGTGGCCGAGCAGCCGTCGGCGCTCACGACGTTGTTGTCGTCGCACGCCTCGGTGCCGTCGATGTTGCCGTCGCCGCAACCGTCGACGAGCTGGCACTGGCTGCTGCAGGCGTCGGTGTTGCTGGTGTTGCCGTCGTCGCACTCCTCGCCGGCGCCGACGACGGTGTCGCCGCAGAACGGCGTGGTCGGATTGATGCACAGGCCTAGCGCCCAGCCGTCGAGGGTTCCCGTCGTGCCCGACGTGTCGTCGCGGACCTGGAGGTTCCAGGTGCCGGCGGCGCTCATGCCGCGGAAGTCGGTGAACGCCGTGGTCGAGAGCGATTGCTCGGGACGGAACCGCCCGCGGAACGGCGCCGAGCCCGACGTGATCGTCGACGTCGCCGCGTCGTCGAACAACGTCTGCACGTAGTTCGCGCTCGTGCCGTTGTCGTCGGACAGGTTGCGGATCACTCCGCCGCCCGGTGACGCCAGCTGGATGTCGAGGTGCGTGGGGGTGGCGTGCGTGACCGTGCGGAGGAAGACCAGCGCCTTCGTGACTCCGCCCGTCGTCGCGACCGCCGCTGGATAGTCATGGAACAGGTTGTCGTCGGCGATCGCCTGCGAGGTCAGGTCGGTCACGATCACGGGCGTCTCGCCGGCGCCGCAGGTCAGCTCGAGCTGGCACGTCGACGAGCAGCCGTCGCCGCTCGTGACGTTATCGTCGTCGCACTGCTCGGTGCCGTCGATGTTGCCGTCGCCGCAGCCGTCGACCAGCGTGCAGTTGTTGCGGCACGCGTCGGTGTCGTTGATGTTGCCGTCGTCGCACTCCTCGCCGGCGTTGGGGACGCCGTTGGGGCACGTCAGCTGGGTCGGGACGATCTGCAGGCCGTAGCCCGGCAACGTGGCGTCGTCGCCGAACTCGACGAGGTGGATGTAGAAGGTCTGGCCCTGGAGGACGGTGAGGGTCAGCCCCGAGCAGCGATCGGCGGTGCTGTTGCGGTCGTCGTTGCTGGTCACGGAGGTGCCCGTGGCCGTGCGAATGGTGAGGCCGGTATCGAAGCCCGCGGCGACCGGGCAGGGCGCGCCGACGCCGAAGCCCGCGGCACGGTTCCACACGTCGATGCGCACGCTGTAGGGCTGGGTCGCCGAGCTGTTGCGGATCTGGAAGACGTCCTCGTCGCCGGCGAGCGCGATGGCGCCCAGGATGTTGACCGGACCCTGGCTCACGTCGATGGGGAGGAGCGCGGCGTTGTTGTTGGCGTTGGTCACCGCGACGCCGCCGGCGTTGTCGAAGTCGTTGCCTGCGATGCCCGAGGCGCCGGTCTGCGGCGTGCCGTCCTCGTTGGGCTCGATCTCGGTCGGCTCGCGGCGGCAGCCCAGGGCGCAGCCGTCGAGGAGCACCGTGTTCATGTCGTCGCACTGCTCGGTGCCGGCGGGGATGCCGTCGCCGCACTGCGTGGTGCACGCCGAGGGCGAGTTGCTGCAGTACCAGCCGGCCTCGACGGTGCAGGTCGCCGAGCACCCGTCGCCGCTCTCGGCGGGCGCCGGGTCGTCACACGGTTCGCCCGCGACCACGGTGTTGTCCCCGCAGGTCGGCGCGCAGATGGTCGGCGAGGTGCCGGTGCAGCCGTATCCCGGCTCGAGGGTGCACGTCGCCGAGCAGCCGTCGTTGTCCTCGGCGGGGGCGGCGTCGTCGCACGCCTCGTTCGACGCCTTGATGCCGTCGCCGCACGTCGAGGTGCAGACCGACGGTGCGCTCGTGCCGCAGTCGAAGCCGAGCTCGACCTGACACGCCGCCGAGCAACCGTCGCCGTTGTCGTTGCGGCCGTCGTCGCACGCCTCGCCGATGTCGAGATCGCCATCGCCGCACGTGATCGCGCACGTGCTGGGCTCGCCGGCGCAGACGTAGCCGACCTCGACCTGACACGCCGCCGAACAGCCGTCGAGGTCGTCGTTGCGGCCGTCGTCGCAGCCCTCGCCGGGGCGCACCAGACCGTCGCCGCACACCGTCGCGCACGTCGACGGCATGGTGCCGGTGCAGGTGTAGCCGCTTTCGACGGTGCACGTCGCCGAGCAGCCATCGCCGTTCTCGTTGGGCGCCAGATCGTCGCACTGCTCGGTGCCGGCGCGGATGCCGTCGCCGCAGGTCGTGCTGCAGGTGGACGGCATCGAGCCGGTGCAGGTCCAGCCCAGCTCGATCGTGCACGTCATCGAGCAGCCGTCGCCGCTCTCGGCCGGCGGCGCGTCGTCACACGCTTCGCCGGCGAGGCGCAGACCGTCGCCGCATCGCGGGACGCACACCGAGGGCGAGCCGCTGCACATGAAGCCGGTCTCGACCGTGCACGTCGACGAGCAACCGTCGCCGTTCTCCGCCGGGGCCGGGTCGTCGCACGCCTCGGTCGGGACGGCGCGGCCGTCGCCGCAGATCGGGAAGCACAGGCTCGGCGTGCCGACGCACACCCAGCCGGGCTCGACGAAGCAGCTGGCGTTGCAGCCGTCGCCGCTCTCGGCGGGCGCCGGATCGTCGCAGCCCTCGCTGCCGGCGCGCACGCCGTCGCCGCACGAGGTCGCGCACACCGACGGTGAGCCGGTGCAGGTGTAGCCGGGCTCCTGCACGCACGTGATCGAGCAGCCGTCGCCGTTCTCGGCGGGCGGCGCGTCGTCGCACATCTCGGCGCCGACGCGGACGCCGTCGCCGCACATGCCGACGCACACGCTCGGCACCATCGAGCACGTGAAGCCGGCCTCGACCTGACACATCGTCGAGCAGCCGTCGCCGGCGGCGGTGCCGTCGTCGTCGCAGACCTCGCCGCTCGTGATCACGCCGTTGCCGCAGGCGGTCGTGGTGCAGTTGTTGTCGCACCCGTCGCCCTGCGTGCTGTTGCCGTCGTCGCACTCCTCGCTGCCGCCGCGCACGCCGTTGCCGCAGCCGCTCGGCCGGCAGTTGCCGCCGGTCCCGTCGTCGCAGCCGTCGCCGTTGGTGTGGTTGCCGTCGTCGCACGCCTCGTTGCCCTGGCGCACGCCGTCGCCGCACGCCGGCGCCGCGCACAGCTGGCCGGTACAGACGCCGCTCTGGCAGTCGCCGCCGCCTTCGCAGCCGAGCCCGTCGCCGCAGCGTCGTCCCGGTGCACACGATCCACCGCAGTCGAGATCGGTCTCGTCACCGTTCTCGACGCCGTCGACACACGTCGGCTCGGCTCAGCTGGCCGCGTCGCAGTCGGCGCTCGCGTCCTCCGGCCCGGCGTCGGTGACGTCGGCGTCGACCGGGGGCGGGTCCAAGTTGTCGCCGCAGGCCGCCACCAGCACCATGGCGGCAATGGCGACAGCAAGCGACCGGACTACGTGGTATCGCATCGGCCGACTCTAGACATCTGCGATCGCGCGTAGCAATACGATCGCTCCGCACAATCGTCGTCGGAAATTTGAGGAGCAGCCGGATGAAATACCGTTTCACCACCTTCTTCACTCTGGTCGCCGCGTGCTGCCCTCCGCAGGCTCGCACGTCCACGCCGATCTCGACGGGCGACGGCGACGGCAGCGGCACCGATACCGGAGGTGGCGACGGCTCTGGACCGGTCGGACCGGTCGACGTGACTCCGGCACCCGCCTACGATCAGATCGCTCGCCTCGACTTCAACCGCCGCGCCGCCGAGCTCGCGTTGCCCCTGTTCTGGCGCACCGACGCCGACCAGGACGGCGCCCTCGATCCCGACGAGCTGGTGCAGCTCTGGGGCTGGGACGGCCCGGCGCTCGAGACGCTGGTCGCCGGCGGCTCGTTCACGCCCTCGTTCGCCACCCTCTACGCGACGATGGTGAAGCCGGCGACGATGACCGGCCTCGACGACGTCGAGGCGCGGCGCCGCACCCTCGTGCTCGAGGAGCTCGCGCAGGGACGCCAGACGCTGGTCGAGACCGACCTCACCAGCGCCACGCCCGAGGATCGCGCCATCGTGGATCACGTCGCGCGCGCGGCGGTGATCGTCGAGCGCATCTTCGCGCGCCAGAGCGGCAACCTCGGCCACTCGGGCACGGTCGCGAAGCAGGACCCGGCCAGCCGCATGATGTTCTTCCGCAACCAGGGCCCGTTCTGCGAGGCGCCGCGCACGGAGGCCGAGGTCGCGTGCACCGCGCTGCCGTCGCGGCCCGCCAACGTCTCGGGCCTCTACCCCGAGGCGCTCCAGAAGGACCCGAAGTTCTGCGACGCGCTGGCCAAGGCGCCCAACGCGGACGAGCTCACCGGACACTTCTCGGTCGTCGTCGCCGGCGCGACCGCCGGCACGTGGGCGGCGAAGCCCTACCACGAGGCCTACCGCGAGGACATGCAGGCGGTCGCCGCCGAGCTGGAGGCCGCCGCCGCCGCGATCAAGAGCGCCGAGGAGCAGCCGTTCGCCGCGTACCTGCGCGCCGCGGCCAAGGCGTTCGGTGACGACAACTGGGAAGCCGCCGATCAGGCGTGGCTCGACATGGGGAACAAGGGCTCGAAGTGGTACCTGCGCATCGGCCCCGACGAGGTCTATCACGACCCCTGCGCGTTCAAGGCCGGCTTCCACGTCAGCTTCGCGCGCATCAACCCGGGCTCGGTGGCGTGGCGCGCCAAGCTCGAGCCCGTGAAGGCGGACATGGAAGCGGCGCTCGCCAAGCTCGCCGGCGCGCCGTACAAGGCGCGCAAGGTCAACTTCAAGCTGCCCGACTTCATCGACATCGTCGTGAACGCCGGCAACTCGCGCGACGCGCACGGCGCGACCATCGGTCAGTCGCTCCCCAACTGGGGCAAGGTCGCCGAGGCCGGCGGCCGCACGGTCGCGATGACCAACCTCTACACCGACGCGGACAGCGCCGACGCGCTCCTCGCGCAGACCGCCGCGCTGTTCTGCCCGGCGACGCAGCAGCGCGTCGACGCGGGGCCCGAGGCCGCGCTCATGAGCATCGTGCTGCACGAGGCCGCGCACAACCTCGGCCCGGCGCACGACTACAAGGTGAAGGGCAAGACCGACGATGCGATCTTCGGTGGCCCGCTCGCCTCGACGATGGAGGAGCTGAAGGCGCAGACCGCGGCGCTCTACTTCGAGGGCTGGCTCGCGGCGCGCGGCGTGATCACGAAGGAGGAGGCCGACAACGCGCGCATCCGCGACGTCGCCTGGGCGTTCGGTCACATCTCGCGCGGCATGTACACCGCCGGCGGCACGCCGAAGAACTACTCCCAGCTCGCGTCGATCCAGATGGGGGCGTTCGTGAAGGAGAAGGTCCTGGTGTGGAACCCGGACGCGACGGCCGCCAACGGCACCGACAAGGGCTGCTTCGAGGTGGACCTCGCCAAGTGGGGCCCGGCCGCCGACAAGCTGATGGCGCGTGTCGCGAAGGCCAAGGGCAAGGGCGACAAGGCCGACGCGCTCGCGATGATCCGTGACTTCGTCGACGCGAAGGACGCGTGGGCCGAGCTGCGCGGCGTGATCACCGAGCGCTGGCTGCGGGCGCCCAAGGCGTCGTTCGTCTACAGCATCAGGAAGTAGTATCGACGCGCACGCGTCGTGCTCCTGATGAGCGCGCCAGCGCGTTGCATTGAGTCAGCCTCCGCCGTAGGGTCGACGCCTGATGGAAACCTTCGACGTCATCGTCGTCGGTGGCGGGCCGGCGGGGAGCTCGTGTGCGCGCACGCTGGTGCGTGGTGGCGCGCGCGTGGCCGTCGTCGATCGCGCCACCTTTCCGAGAGTGAAGCTCTGCGCCGGGTGGATCTCCGCGCCGATCTGGGACGTGCTCGGCCTTGCGCCGCGCGAGTACCCGGCGGGGCTGTGGCCGTGGCAGACCTGTCACGTCCACTTCCGCGGCCGCGCGCACACGGTCTCCTGCAAGGGCTGGTTCATCCGGCGCGTCGAGCTGGACGATTTCCTGCTGCGGACCAGCGGCGCGTCGGTGCACACCGGGGTCGCGGTGAAGAACGTCGAGCGCGACGCCGACGGTTTCTGGCAGGTCGGCGCGCTGCGTGCGCGTCACCTCGTCGGCGCGGCCGGCACGCACTGCCCGATCGCGCGGATGCTCGCGCCGCCGCGGCCGATGGGCCCGGTCGGGGTGCAGGAGCTCGAGCTTCCGCTCGCGCCCGACGCGATCGCGCGGACGCGGATCGGCGACAACGGTGAGCCGGAGCTGCTCCTGCACGACGACCTGCGCGGCTACGCGTGGAACATCCCGAAGACCGACTGGCTCAACGTCGGGGTGGGGACGCTCGATCCCGGCGAGGTACGTGCGGCGTGGACCGAGGCGCGCGCGCACTTCGACCGGCTCGGGCATCTGCCCGCCGAGGCGGCGACGCCGCTCGAGCACGTGAAGGGGCACTCCTATTACCTGTTCCATCCCGATCACCTCGACGGCGCGGCGCGCGCCGATGCCGACGGGAAGGGCGGGGTGTATCTCGCCGGCGACGCGCTGGGCCTGGCGCAGCCGCTGACGGCGGAGGGCATCCTGCCCGCGACGCTGTCGGGGCGGCTGATCGGCGAGGCCATCCTCGCCGGTGCTCCGGCGAGCTATCCGGCGCGGCTGCGCGCGCACCCCGTGCTCGACGATTACCGTCGCGTGTATCGCGCGCGCCACGCGGTGTCGAAGCTGCGCCGCGGCAACAGCAACGCCGACGGCCATGGCGTTGGCAACGGCAACGGCAACGGCGACAGCAACGGCGACGGGCACGCGAAGCACGGCGAGAGTCGCCTCGCGCGCTACGCCGGCTCCGCCGTCGCGACCGGATTCGCATGGATGTTCTCGGGCGCGCGTGTCCCCGCGCCGCGCCTCGTCGATCTCGCCCTGTCTGCTGTCGAAAGGAGCCGCTCGTGATGATGCCTGCTGCGCTGAAGCCTGCCCGGAAGTTGCTGTCCGTCCTCGACGACAAGAAGGCCGGCGAGATGTGCCGGGAGATGCTGGCGCGCGCCGGCATCACCGTCGGCGGCGACGCGCCATGGGACATCCAGGTCCACGACGAGCGTCTGTGGGCGCGCGTCATGCGCGAGGGCAGCCTCGGCCTCGGCGACGCGTACGTGGAGGGCTGGTGGGACACGCCGGCGCTCGACCAGGCCTTCGACCGGGTGTTCCGCGCGCGGCTCGACCGCGAGGTCACGAGCAACTGGGTCTTCGTCGCCCACGTCGTGCGTGCGCGCCTCTTCAACACGCAGGCGTTGCGCCCGTTCGAGATCGCCGAGCGCCACTACGACATCGGCAACGATCTGTACGAGGCCATGCTCGACAAGTCGATGGCCTACACGTGCGGCTACTGGCGCGACGGCGGCGACCTCGACCAGGCGCAGGAGGCCAAGCTCGAGCTGGTGTGCAAGAAGCTCGGCCTGCGCCAGGGCATGCGCGTGCTGGAGCTCGGCTGCGGCTGGGGCAGCTTCGCGTTCCACGCCGCGCGCAAGCACGGCGTCTCGGTCACCGCGTACAACGTGTCGAAGGAGCAGGTCGCGTGGATCAACGCGCGCAAGGGCGACCTGCCCATCGAGGTGCGACTCGACGACTACCGCAAGGCGACCGGCACGTACGACGCGGTCGTGTCGATCGGGCTGATGGAGCACGTCGGCCCCAAGAACTACCGCGCGTACATGGAGCTGGTCGATCGCTGCCTCGCCCCCGACGGCGTCGCGCTGGTCCACACCATCGCCTCGAACCGCGAGCGCGATCGCATCGACCCCTGGTTCGATCGTCACATCTTCCCCAACGCCGCGTTCCCGTCCCTGGGGCGGCTCACCGCGGCGGTGGAGGAGATCCTCGTCGTCGAGGACATCCACAACATCGGGGAGCACTACGATCCGACGCTGATGGCGTGGTGGCAGCGCTTCGACGCGGCGTGGCCGCAGCTGCGCGCGCGCTACGGCGACACCTTCTACCGGATGTGGAAGTTCTACCTGCTGGTGAGCGCGGCGACCTTCCGCGCGCGCTACCAGCAGCTCTACCAGATCGTGTTCACGAAGCCGGGCGCGAAGCACCCGCGCGGCGCGCGCGCGGTCTAGCAATCATCGGCGCTCAGAGCGGCGGGCAGACCTTGGTCCAGCGCGCCTTGAGATCGCTCCAGCGCGTCTCGCCCGGGTGATCCTTGTCGAGGCGAGCGGCCGCCTTCGGCCACTCGTCGCTCGAGCACTCCGTGAGCGACGGCGCCTGCGGCTGCTCCGCGCGTGCGGCCTCGGCGGCGGCGACGGCGCGGGTCGCGCGCATGAGCGGCACGTCGAGGCTGCACAGCCGCTTCAGCTCGTCGATCGACGGCCTCGCGGCGGCGGCGGCGTTCTGCGCCGTCGACGAGGCCGACCACGTACACGCCTCCGACGGCTCCGTGCCCTTGGCGAGGGCCTCTTTCGCCTGCGCGAGGTACGTGCCGGCCTCGCTGGTGTCGAGCTTGTCGACGGCGTTATCGATCTTCTTTCCGATCTCCTTGGCCTTGTCGGCGCCGCCTTCGCAGGCGGCCAGAAGGAGCGCGAGGAGGGCGGCGGCGGCGAACGTGCGGAGCATGGCCGGGATGATACGGTGACCGGGCCTTGCGCGTCCTCGCCTACGTGTATCCGGGCTGGCACTCGATCCCCGAGCGGGACGAAGCGTTCTACCCCGGCTTCACCGAGTGGGACCTGGTGGACAGCTCGGCGCCGCGCTTCGACGGGCACGTGCAGCCGCGCTTGCCGCTGTGGGGACGCTACGACGATCGCGATCCGGTCGCCGTCGAGCGGAGCGTCGCGCTGTGCCGCGACCACGGCGTCGACGGGCTGGTGTATGGCTTCTTCTGGTGCCGCGGCAAGCGCGTGTTCCAGGACGCGCTCGATCACGGCTTCCTCGGGTGCGCGAGCGGCGGTCGCTTCCCGTTCGCCTTGATGTGGGCCAACCGGATGCCGCGGCGCGTGCTGCCGGTGCGGCGCACCGACACGCCCGTGATCGAGGCCGATCGCCTGGTGCCGTCGGACGTCGACGACTTCGTGCAGCTGGTGCGTTACCTCGCCGAGCGGTACTTCGTGCGCGAGAACTACCTGCGCGTCGACGGGCGAGCGTACTTCTCGATCTTCGACTCGACGTTCTTCGTGAAGGAGCTGGGCGTCGACGGCGCGCGCGCGGCGATCGTGGCCGCACGCGCGATGCTCGCGAGCGCGGGGCTCCCGCCCCTCCACCTGGCGGCGATCGAGCCCAACGCGGAGCTCGCGCCGCGCGTGCGCGACCTCGGCTTCGACAGCGTGACCAACTACGTGCTCCTCCCCGACTGGAAGGGCGCGTTCCTGCAGGACTTCCGCGAGCGCGTGGCCATCCGCGTGAAGGAGTGGCCGCAGATCGCGGCGCGCGTCGGGCTGCCGTATCACCCATCCGTGTGCCCGGGCTGGGACGCGTCGCCGCGCGGCGCGGACTTCCGCGAGACCGGCGAAGCGCGCCCCGAGAAATATCCGTGGTGGCCGGTCGTCGTGGGCGAGCACCCCGATCACTTCCGCGACTTCGTGGCGCAGGCGGTCGCGTACGCGCGCGGCAGCGGCCTCACCGACGACGCGCAGCTCGTGTTCGTGGCGTCGCTCAACGAGTGGAGCGAGGGCCACTACCTCGAGCCCGACACGCGCTTCGGGACGAAGTGGATCGAGGCGGTACGGGACGGAAGACGGGCGAGGGCCAGCCGCGAGGAGTGGGGCCACGAGCGAAGCGAGGACCGGGGTAGCGCCCACGACGAAGCGGCCGAGCCCGAAGGGCGAGCCGGCCCGAGCGAGCAGCAATGAAAGCAATTCCGACCAGTCTGCCGGGGGTGGTGCTCGTCGAGCTCGTCGAGCACGCCGACGCGCGCGGGCACCTCGTCGAGCTGTATCACCGCGAGCGCCACGCGGCGCTGGGCGTCGCGGTCGGCATGACGTTCGTGCAGGACAACGTCGCGCGCTCCCACGGCGGCGTCGTGCGCGGGATGCACTACCAGCTCACGCTGCCGCAGGGGAAGCTGGTCTCGGTGGTGCGCGGCGCGATCTTCGACGTCGCCGTCGACGTGCGGCGCGGGTCGCCGACGTTCGGCGCGTGGTATGGCGCGAAGCTCACGGCCGAGGACGGCCGCCAGCTGTGGATCCCGCCCGGGTTCGCGCACGGGTACCAGGCGCTCACGGAGGTCGCCGACATCGTCTACAAGCTGACGGCGCCATACACGCCGGCCGACGAGCGCGCCGTGCGCTGGAACGACGCGGCGATCGCGATCGAGTGGCCGCGCGAGGATGTCGTCGTGTCGCCGCGCGACGCCGACGCCCCGCTCCTGGCCGACGCCGACCTGCCCGGGTACGCATCGTGAGCGCGCCGCGCCGTGTGCTCGTGACGGGCGGGGGAGGGCGGCTCGCCCGCGCGCTGGTCCGTGGTGCGGCGGCCGACGGCGACGCGGCGTTCGAGCTCGTCGCGCTCGATCGAACCGCGTGCGACATCACGAACGCCGATTCGATCGCGCGCGCGCTCGACGCGCACGTCGCCGGACGTGAACCGCCCGGCGTCGTGATCAACGCGGCCGCGTTCACCGGCGTGGACCGCGCGGAGACCGAGCGCGACGCGGCGTTCGCGGTGAACGCGACCGGCGCGGGAACCCTCGCGCGCGCGTGCGCCGAGCGCGGCCTGCGCTTGCTGCACGTCTCGACCGATCACGTGTTCGGCGGCACCGCCGCGCGGCCCTATCGCGAACACGACGCGACCGCGCCCCGCTCGGTCTACGGCGCGAGCAAGGCCGCGGGCGAGGAGGCGGTGCGCAACGCCGGCGGCACCGTCGTGCGTACGTCGTGGCTCTTCGGCGAGGGTCCCGAAGGTTTCGTGCCCGCGATCGCGGCGCGGCTGCGCGCGGGCGAGCGCGTGCGTGTCGTCGACGATCAGCACGGCTGCCCGACGTATGCCGACGACCTCGCGGCGGCGCTGCGCTCGCTCGTGACCCTACGCGAGCTGCCTGACGTCCTTCATTACTGCGGCGAAGGCCCGACCACGTGGCACGGCTTCGCGGGCGCGATCGCCGAGACCCTCGGCGTCGATCCGTCGAGAATCGATGCGGTCTCGACGCGCGCCTACGGCGCCGCCGCGCCACGGCCCGCGTACAGCGTGCTCGATACCGAACGGATGCGCAGGCTCGGCATCGCGCCGCGGCCGTGGCGTCGAGGGTTGCTCACGACGCTGCAGCGCCGGTGACTGTCCGACCGGGGTGATACGCGTCGTGGCGTGTGATCACTTCACACGCCCATCACAGGTGGGGCGCCGCATGGGCGGTGATGGCGATCGCGATGGTCCTCGCGTTCGCGCCGGGGATCCACGCCGCGCGCGCCGCCAAGAAGGCGCGGTACGAGGTTCACGTCACCGCCGCCGGCGCGCCGGCGTGGCAGGCGACCGCGCTCGCGGCCGCGCTGCGCCAGGACCTCGCCGACGATCAGCTGCGCGCCGTCGTCGCGCCCGAACCGCCCGACCTCGTGATCCGTGCCGAGCTCGGCGGCGGTGAGCTGCGCTACGCGATCGAGCGTTCCGGCGCGGCGCCGGCCCGTGGCGTGGTCGAGCTCGACGACCTCGATCGCCGCGCGCTCGCCGGGCAGCTCCGTGACGTGCTCCACCGGCTCGTGCGTCCGGCGCACGAGGGCGTCGCGCCCGGGCTTCCCGTCGACCTTCCGGCGGTCGGCTCGCTCGGCGGCTCGCTCGGCGTCGCGCTCGTCCTGCTCGGGCTATTCGCGGCGCTGCTGCTGTCGCCGGTTGCCGCGGGTGCGTGGCTCGCGCGCGGTGTCACGCTGCGCACGCGCATCCGCTCGCTCGTCGCGGCGGCCGGCGTCGGGGCCGTGGCGGTCGCGCTCGTCGTCGAGGGCGACCGCGTGCCCGAGGTCCCCGGCCTCATCCTCTTCACCGGCGGCCTGGCGTGGGGCGCGCTCGCTGCGGCCGTGTTGCCGCACGTCGCGCCGCCCGTCGCCGGTTTCCATCGCATCGAGCACCACGAGCTGGTGCCCGCGCTGCGCGCGTGGGGCGCGCTTGCGTTGCAGCGCATGTTCGTCGCCGCCCTCGCGCTGGCCGCCCTCGGCGCGCTCCTCGACCTGCTCGGCGACGCGCTCGGCCTGCCGAGGGTCGTCACCTTCGGCGTGATCGCGCCGCTCGTCGTGCTCGGTCTCCGGCTTGCGGTGCGAGGCTTCGTCGAGGTGCTCGCCGTGCGCCTCGACGCGCAGCTCATCGACGGCGACGCCGGCCAGCAGGTGTGGAACACGCAGGTGCGCGGGTACTTCACCGGCTACCTCCGGCGCGCCAACCTCGACGTCGACGACGCCGCGCTCGACCGCATCCGCTTCCTGCCCGGCCTCGAGCCCGACACCGTCGCCGTCTATGGCGGCGGCCTCACGCACACGCGCGTCGTGATCGGGCGCGCCATGCTCGAGCACGCGCTGGCGCCGTACGGGCGCCCGCACGACTACCTGGCGCCGCGCGTGTCGACGCTCCACTGGACGCACTGGAACGCGGGTCTCGTCATGCCCACCGAGCCCGGCGCCAAGATGGCGACGGCCGCGGATCGCCAGGTCCACCACACCGTCGACGAGGCCGCCGAGCACGAGCGCCTCGCGCTGGGCGAGCCGCCGACCCTGTCCGGCATCGTCGAGCCGATCAAGTTCGACCCGCGCGACAAGTACCGACCCAACGACGATCCGCTGTGGCTCGACTGGGATCCCGGCGAGGAGCACGACGGCACCGACGCCGGCGACAAGGATTACCTGTTCGGCCATCTGGTCCACGCGCTCGGCATGGTCACGCGTCACGACGATCGCGCGGCGACGCTCGCGCTGGCGTGGCGGCGGTGGCTCGCGCCGCGCAAGGCCGGCCAGGTGCTGGACCGCGTGGTGCGCCCGCTCGGCGGATTCGCGGCGCGCCAGCGCGACGGGCTCGCCGACGTGGCGGCCGTCCTCGGCGGTGCGCGTCATCACCTCGCGCAGTCGCTGGGCTGGACGCTGTGGCGGCGGGACGAGCTGCTCACGGCGCGCGCGTACGTCCCCGAGCTCGAGGCGCAGTCGCACGAGCTTGCCCGGACGCTCCTCGCCGGCAAGGCCGCCGAGCCAGCCCGAGACCGCGCGATCGACGCGGCGGCGCGTCGCCGGCTGGCGCGGCTGGTGCGCTACGCGGCGCCGGCGGCGGTCGCCGAGGGTGCGCCGCGACCGCGCTGGGCGCTGGGCATCGCGCTCGCCGCGGGCGCAGCCGCGGTGATCGCGCTGGTCGTGCAGGCGGTCAGCTACCACGGCACGTACGAGACACGCATGAAGGCACAGGAACGCGAACGCCAGGCACGCCAGGCACCCCAGGTTCCGGCGTCAGGAGAGGAAAGGACGTCGACAGATGGCCAAGGAAACTAAGGCGGCCCCGGCCGAAGGACTCGCGCTCGGCGAGGCCAGCGCGGGCGCGGGCGCGCTCGGACTGCTCGCCTCGGTGGCCGTGTTCGTGGTCGCGGTGGTGTTCTTCGTGGCGGAGAGCTTCTTCGTCGCGACGCTCCTCATCTCGTTCGCGCTGCTGGTCTACGTGGCGGGTGCGGAGCTGGGCAAGCTGCTCTGGGCGTCGCTCTCCGTGTTCTTCTCGAGCAAGCACCTGGTCAAGAACGCGACGTACGTGTCCGACAACGTCGGCGCGCTGCGCAAGCAGCTGTACATGCGGCGCGACGACCAGGGCTGGATCAAGGTCGGCCCGATCGAGCCGGGGGCGAAGATCAAGCTCCCCGACAATCCGCTCACGCGTGAGATCCAGGCGGTGCTCAAGCGCAAGAAGGGCAAGGAGTACGCCGAGTACATCGCCCACGAGCATTACGTCGACTGCCGCGAGACCTACGACCACTTCCACGCGCACCTCGAGTTCGTGGCCAACTTGATGCCGCTGTTCGGCCTCATCGGCACGGTCATCGGCCTCATCGGTATGTTCGACCGGCTCGGCTCGAACACGTCGATCGAGAACCTGTCGCCCCAGCTCGCCATCTCGCTCCAGTGCACGCTGTGGGGCGCGATCTTCGCGTCGCTCTACATGACGATCGCGTCGCGCTTCGACCAGCGCATCCGCGCGCTCGAGTACGACTACGACATCCTGGTGCACTCGCTCGACGTGCTCGTCGAGAACGGCGCGGAGATCGAGGTCCAGGCGTGAGAAAGAAGCGCGCGGCGCGGGCGAAGAAGGGCCACGGGGCCCTGTGGTCGATCATCTACATCGACCTCATGACCCAGATCATGGCGTTCTTCGTCATCGTCTGGACGCTCGAGCACGGCGCGCGCGCGACGCAGACGACGGATGTCGGCAGCGGCTTCGGCATGGGGATGGGCGATCAGACCGTGCGTATGGTCGACCTGCCGGGCGACGTGCTGTTCGGCTCGGGCAAGACCGACCTTGGCCCCGACGGCAAGGACATCATCACGAAGCTGTTCGGTGATCCGTCGGGCGGCGTGCTCGACTTCGATCGCGGCGGGCTGGCCGAGCGCAAGCTCGTCATCCACGGCCACACCGACGACGTGGGCCCCAAGGACGACAACTTCGCGCTGGGCTACCAGCGCGCGTGGTCGGTGTACCTCGAGATCCGCAAGCACTCGAAGGAGCTGCCCGAGCACGTGGTCCTGTGCACGCACGCCAGCAACACGCCGAGCCGTGCGCTGCCGGCGTTCGAGGGCACGCTGACCGACGAGGAGAAGGCGGTCATCCGCGAGGCGCGCGCCAAGAACCGGCGCATCACGATCGAGGACCTCGTCGTGGCGAGCCCCGGTCTGAAGCAGTCGGCGGCCTCGCCGTGACCCTGGTCCTCGGCATCAAATCGGTCGCGGCGGTCGCGCTCGCGGGCGGCGCCGTGGCGATCGCGTGGCGCGGCGGCGATCTGTCGCTCGAGCACCTCGGGCATCTCTCGGCGGGGAGCGCGTTTGCGGTCGGGCTGTTCGCAGGGACCGGCGCCGCGCTCGCCGGCGTCGGCTGGCAGTCGCGCCGCGCGAGCAAGGCCGGCATCGGCCTCGACGGCGTCAAACCCTCGCTCGTCACCGACGCGCCGGCCGGCACGATGCGCGAGCTGCCCTCGCCGGTGCAGCGCGTGCTCGTCGCGACCGCCTGCGCGTGCCTCGGCGCGGGGACGTTCACCAACGAGGCCACCGCGCGCATCGCGAGCGTGCCCTCGGCGCTCACGGAGCCGTCACGCGCCGAGTACTGCCCCGGGGACGGTGGAAACTTTGTCAACTTTGACAACTTTGGCCCGCTAAAGTTGTCAAAGTTGACAAAGTTTCCACCGTCCCCCGAGGACGAGGAGGCGCCCCCGCCGCCGATGATCGATCAGTCGGGGTGCGCGCTCGTGAAGCGCGCGTACGAGCTCGGGTACACCAAGGACCTCGGCACGTGCGCGCCGCAGGCGGCGCAGCCGCGCAAGCGCAAGGTCACGGTCGCCAGCCCGGTCGAGGAGGAGGCGTGCGAGCGGCGCCAGCGCGACGAGCCCTTCACGCACTTCGCGTGGCGGCGCGTGGTCGAGACCGCGAGCGGCTCGTCGCCGGCCGACGCCGTCGGCAACCGCGTCGACGAGATCCGCACGCGCGTCGACTACGCGCGCGACCTGCTCGCCGACGTGGAGCACTCGGTGACCGGCACACCGCACGCCTCCCATCACCTGTTCGTCAACCTGCCCGATCCGCACCCGCACGAATTCGCGCAGTACTTCACGGGGCACGTGCCGTGCTCGACGCGCTACGCCGACCTGCCGCTGTGGCCGCGCTGGCGCGCGGGCACGCCGCCGGCGCTGGTCGTCGAGCACGTGTTCGGTCAGCTGCTGTTCGCGACACGCTTCGGCACGACGGCGTCGTGCAGCGACTACACCATCCACTGGGGCGCGCCGATCGACGCGTGCGCGCGGCTCGCCGCGAACCCGGCCGGGTTCCTCGACGGTGCGGGCGCGCTCCGGCCGATGCGCGACGTGCTCGACCGCCGCAGGCGGCAGCAGGCGCTACGCGAGATGGCGTACGACCTCGGGCACGAGCCGACCATGCCCGAGCCGCCGCCGGCGCGCGCCGTGGTGAGCGCCTCGTGCTTCGTCGTCGACGGCGCGCTCGCGCCGGCGGCCGCGCCGGTCGTCGGCGGCCGCGACATCTCGCTCGACGGTGAGCCCATCGCGATGCGCGAGCTGCGCACGCCCGTGATCCGGGGCGAGGGCGCCGGTCCCGTCGACGTCTACAGCCAGCTCGCGCTCCTGCTCGGCGGACGCGCGTACGCCGGCCCGGCCAGCGGCGACGACGCGCGCCTGGCGCCGGCGGCGAGCGTGGAGCCGGTGGGCGATCTGCGCGACGCCACGCACCTCTTGCTCGCGCTCGAGCCGCTGGTGGTGACCGACCCGTTCCTGACGGCCGACGCGCGCAAGGCGTTCGAGCGGGACGACGTCGTCGAGGTCTACCCGTTCGAGAAGCACCTGAAGGCGTTCGTCGACGCCTTCCGCCGCGTGTACCTGCCGCAGCGAGGTCGCCTGTGAGGCGCCTCGCGATCGTCGCCGCGGTGCTGCTCGCGTCGAGCGCGCTGGCGCAGACCGACGGGCCCGCGATCTACGCGACGAGTGAACGCGCGGCGCACCTCGATCGCGCGCTCGCGACGCTCCAGGCGCTCGGCCCCGACGGCGCACGCGCCTTCGAGAACGAGGTGTATCAGGCGATGCGCACGCGCTGCCGCCCGTCCGGGATGCAGCCGCCCGCCGTGGCGTGCCTCGCGACCGCCGCCGACGCGGTGTGCGCCACCAGATCCGACGGGGCAGGGTGCGCGGCCGCCGCCGACGTCGTCGTGACCAACCTCCACGCCGAGAACGCGTTCGTCCCCGAGACCACGCGCATGCGCCTCGTCGCCGCCGGCGCCGACTACCACGCCGGCGTCATGCGCGAGATGCGCACGCGCCTCGAGCTCCTCGCGTCGGAGCTCGTGCTGGCGATGGCCAGCTCCGGCGGCGCCAAGGCCGACGGTGCGCGCATCGACGCGTTCTGCGCCGAGCGCGACCGCGAGGTGGTCGCGTGCGAACCCGGCGCCAAGCTCTGCGTGCCGAGCCTGCCCTGGCAGCGCTGCGTCGCCGGCCTGGTCTGGTACGTCTCGACGCCGGAAGAGGAGAAGAAAGCGCCATGAGCGCCAGCCGCGAGGAGTGGGGCAGCGAGCGAAGCGAGCCCCGGGGCAGCGCCCACGACGACGCGGCCAAGCGCGTCTGCGCGCGAGCCGGCGCGAAGGAACAACAATGAGTCGTGCATTGCGCGATCTGCTCCGCAGCGAGACCGACCGCCTCAAGGACGCGGGCCTCTACAAGCGCGAGGTCGTGTTCGAGCGCTCGGGCGGCATGGCCGCCGGCGGCATGACCGACGGCCGCACCGGCCAGCAGGTCATCAACTTCACGACCTGCGACTTCCTCGGCCTCGCCGTCGATCCACAGGTGCAGCAGGCGGCGATCGAGGCCGCCGCCAAGTACGGCATCGGCCTCTCGTCGCAGCGCGTGATGTGCGGGACGCTGCCCATCCACAAGGAGCTCGAGGAGTGGTTGCGCGGGTTCCTCAAGGTCCCCGACGTGATCCTCTACGGCTCGGGCTACCACGCCAACATCGGCGTGTTCGCGCCGCTCTTCGGCAGCCGCGACTGCATCATCTGCGACGAGGGCGTGCACCCCAGCCTCGCCGAGGGCTGCCGCCTCGCCGGCGCGCGCCTCGTCACGTTCCAGTCCAACGACCCCGACGACCTCGAGGACATCCTCAAGCGGTCGCGCTGGGCGCGCTTCCGCGCCATCGTCACCAACGGCGTGCACCCGTTCACGGGGCGCATCTCCGACCTCGCGTCGCTGTGCGACCTGGCCGAGAAGTACGACGCCATGGTCATCGTCGACGACGCGCTCGGCATCGGCGTGCTCGGGGATCGCGGCCGCGGCTCGGCCGAGCTGGCGGGCGTGCTCGAGCGCGTCGACCTCGTGACCGGCTCGTTCTCGAAGGCCCTGGGCGGCGCCTCGGGCGGCTTCGCCGCCGGCCACGCCGAGATCATCGAGTGGCTGCGCCAGAAGTCGTCGCCGTACATGTTCTCGGCGACGTTGCCGCCGGCGATGGCCGGCGCCGCGATGGCCGCGCTCCAGATCCTCGAGAGCGGCGAGGCCCCGCTCGCCGGCCTCCGCGAGAACACGCAGAACCTGTGGAGCGGCCTGCACGAGCTCGGCTTTCGCGTGCTCGGCGGCGGCCAGCATCCGCTGCTCATCGTCGAGCTCGGCGGCTACGAGATCCTGCGCGAGGTCGTGAACCAGCTCTACGACGGCGGCATCTACTGCCACGGCCTGTGTTACCCGGTCGTGCCCGAGGGCGAGGCGCGCCTGCGCCTCATGGTCTCGGCGCTGCACTCGGCCGGCAACATCCAGCGCACCATCAAGGTGTTCGAGTCGGTGCGCGAGGCGGCGGCGTTCGCCATCGACGCGCAGGGCGCGCTCAGCGCGCTCGAGTGACGAACGCGACCACGTCGGCGACGAACGCTCGATCGATCGCGCGCTCGCCGTCGACGTAGTCGGCGACCGCGCCGGTCTCGGAGTGCGCGAAGTTGTGGTCGAGCGACGCGTAGCGCGCGAGCGTCACGTCCGGGTTGCCGCCGGCGCGGAACGCGGTGACGAGCGCGGTGGCGTCGACCGTGGTGACCTGGCGATCGACCTCACCCTGCGCGACGAGCACGCCGACGCGATCGAGCGTCGCCGCCGTGGCGAGCACGTCGCGTTTGAAGTGCGAGCGCAGCCAGGCCTCGCCGCCCGCCCACTCCCTGGCCTCGGCGGTCTCGGGGAGCGACGCGCCGGCACGGATCGCCGCGAACGCCTCGCGATGATGGGCGAGGGCGACCGCGACCTCCTCGGGTGTGAGGCCGGCGGCCGTGAGCGTGCGCTCGATCTGCTCGAGCAGGACGACGTCGACGTCGCGCCCCGGTCCGGCGAGGAGCGCGATGCGGGCGACGCCGCGGCGCTCGCGCGCGGCGAGGTGGGTGGCGACGAGCGCGCCCTCGGAGTGCCCGATGACGACAAGGCGGCGGCGATCGACGCCGGGCTCGCGCCGCAGCGCCGCCAGCATCGCGGCGGCGTCGCCGATGAACGTGTCGAGCGTGGCCTCGCCGTACGTGCCGGTCGACGCCGCCGTGCCGCGGTCGTCGCAGCGCAGCGACACGACGCCGGCCTCGCCGAGCGCGCTGGCCAGCACCTTCAGCAGCCCCGACTTCACCCCGCCGGGCCCGACGGCGTCGCCGTCGCGATCCTGCGCACCCGAGCCCGTCAGGAGGATCACCGCGGGTCGCGCGCCGGCGTCGCTCGCGGCGGGGCGCACGAGCGAGCACGCCAGCTCGGCCTCGGCGCCGTCGCGGCTCGCGCGGACGCGCACCGTGCGCGGCGCTTCGATAAGTCCTTCGGCAAGCGCCGGCTTCGTGCCCTCCACCTCGGCCAGCGCGTCGACCTCGGCGGCGCGCCCGGGTCGGACCGCTTTCAGTCCGACCAGCGGCACCTCGACGCCGACGAGCAGCCCGCGCTCGCACGCGAGCAAGACGCGCATCGTGCCACCCAGGTCCACGCGCCGCCGCGTCAGCGCGCTGCCCTCGACGCCGCGATCCGCGCCGACCGTCACGTCCATACCCGGGAACCCGACGCGCACGGCCGGCGCCGCGATCGCACACAGCGGCGCGAAGTGGCTCATCGTGTTGTCCGCGAGGAAGAGCTCGATGTCGCGGCTCGCCGTGCGCTCCGACGGCGGCGCGAACGGCGCCGTTCCGCGCAGCACCAGCGGCGCGCCCGCGAGCACGCTGATCGTCCCGCCGTCCTTCACGTCGCGAAACCGTCCCGCCTTCGGCTTCCACGCCGCGTCGACCCGCAGCTCGCCATCCATCAGCCGCATCGCGCTGCCGAACGTCAGCTGGACCTCCGAGCGCAGGACGTATCCATCGGCATCGCGCTCGATGGAGAACGTCTCCGTCCCGAACGGCTTTCCCTTCAGCGTCAGCTCGAGCGTCCCGGCATCGGCCGTCGATGGCGCGGCCGGAGTGGCCGGCGTCGCCGCCGGAGTGGCCGGCCTCGGCGCCGCCGGACTCGGCGGGTGCGGGTGGGCGCACGCGGCGAGCAGCGCGATCGCGAGGGCAACCCGTGCCACGCTCGTGAGACACCGCGAGCGGCGCGTGGTTTCACGCCGTGCGCCGCCTGGTCTCGCGAACGCGACGACTGCTACTTCTGACCTCGCGGCCGATCGCTCGCGAACGCCGTGAGGTACCGCTCGACCAGCGTGGCGTCGTCGGGCGTCAGCCCCGCGCGCTCGCGCATCTCGCCGACCTCGTGCGGCCACTCCGTCGCCGCGTGCTCGGTCGGGGACGGCGGCAGGTGGCAGCTCCCACAGTGCGAGAGCAGCAACGACCGCCCGCGCGCGAGCGAGGCCGTGGTCGTGCCGGGCCAGACCGCCGAGACCCGCGCCGCGTCCGCGTCGGTGGGCTCGGGGATGACGCGACTGCCACAGGCCGCGAGCGTCACGAGCGACCCGAGGATCAGGATCGTCGCCCGCATCAGATGTGCATCCCCAGGAGGCCGCGCACGCTGAAGCGGTCGGCGCTGTCGTTGAGGCCGAAGCCCACGGTGGTCGCGATCCAGAACGACGACGACGGCGCCCACGACACCGACGGTCCCGCCGACGCCGCGGCCTCGTCGATCGCCTCGGCCTCGAAGCCGCCCCACGTCTCGGCGCCGATCTTGAGCGTCGGCCGCGCCTCGTACGTGACGCCCGCGGCCCAGCCCAGCTCGACCTCCGGCTCGGGCACGTCACCGCCGAACACGAGCTCGACGATCGGGTTCAGCGCGACCGTGACCATGCCGAAATCGCGCGCGAGGATGGCCTTGGCCTCGACCTCGTACACGCTGCCGCCGAACACCTTCACCGCCTCGAGGTACGCGACCGGATCGACCGGCAGCTCGCCGCGCTCGGAGAAGCGATACCGCGTGCGCAGCTTCATCTCCGAGAAGTGGAAGGGCTCTCCGGGGTCGGTCACCGTGCCGTTGCCCGTCGACTGATCGAAGACGTGATAGAGCGACACGTCCCAGCGATCGGTGATGCCGTGCTCGATCTCGAGCTGCAGCTCGAACGCCTCGGGCGAGTCGTCGTCGAACGTGGCCTGCGACTGGGTCGTGTAGACCTCGACCTCGGTCTCGCCGCGCGGCATCGTCATGTACTCGTACGTGCGCGTGAACGAGCGGCGGTCCGCGGCCGCGAGCGCGGGCCACAGGAGAACCACCGCGAAGAGAGTCAGGCGCAGGCGACGCATTCACCCGGAAGCTAGCAGCCGGCCGCCAGTTTGACAATGATGTTCAAACTCAGGCCGCGCCGGTCTGCTCTACACACGAGGCGGCGCGGCGATCCGGCGTTATCCTGAGACCACATGGACTTCGTCTTCATGCTGACCCGGGCCGACCAGACCGTGGGCGACGCACTCGAGGTCCTCGACGACATCGAGTCGGTGGGCCTGACTCACGTCGGGTTCAAGGATGTCGGTCTGCCACCGGCCGAGCTCGGCGCGGTCGCGCGCCGCATCAAGGCGATGGGCGCGATCAGCTACATGGAGGTCGTGAGCACGACGCCCGAGGCCTGCCTCGCGTCGGCCCGCGTGGCGCGCGACATCGGCATCGATCGCCTGCTGGGCGGCACGCAGGTCGACGAGGTGCTGGCGATCCTCGCCGGCAGCTCGACGCGCTACCTGCCGTTTCCCGGCCGGCCGTTCGATCACCCGACGAAGCTCGGCGGCTCGCCCGACGACGTCGAGCGTGATTGCCGACGCGCCGTCGCGCGCGGGTGCCCCGGCGTCGACCTGCTCGCGTACCGCGCCACCGAGGCGGCGCCGCTCGACCTCGTGAAGGCGGCGCGCCGCGGCACGGACGGCATCCTGCTCGTCGCGGGTGGCATCGGCCGACCCGAGCAGGTGCGCGCGCTGGCGGAGCACGGCGTCGATTCGTTCACGGTCGGCTCGGCGGCGTTCGACGGGTCGTTCGCGCCCGTGCTCGGTTCGTTGCGTTCGCAACTGCGAGCCGTGCTCGATGCCTGCCGCTGACCCCATCGAGCGCCTGCTCGAGGGGAGCTACCCCGATCCCGAGGGCGGCGGGCCCCTGCGCGCGGAGACGCGATCGCTCGTGATCGAGGACCGCCTCGACGGTGCCGAGGCCGACCTGGTCGCAGCGCTCGGCGCCGGCCCGCGGGTGGTCGTCATCTCCGACGTCGACACGTCGGCGGCGATGGGCGCCCGCGTCGAGCGCGCGCTCGCGGCGCGCTTCACCGTGCAGTCGATCGTCCTCGAGCGCCGGCCCCAGTGCGACGTCGAGACCGCGGCGCGGCTCATCGCAGCCGCCGATCCGGCGACCGACCTCGTCGTCGCCGTCGGCTCGGGCACGCTCAACGACCTCGCCAAGCTCGTCGCGCACCGCCGCGGCATCCCGCAGGTGGTGTTCGCCACCGCGCCGTCGATGAACGGCTACACCTCGGTGAGCTCGTCGGTGCTCGACGGCGGCGTGAAGCGCTCGGTGCGCACGGCCACGCCCGCCGGCGTGTTCTTCGATCTGCGCGTCATCGCCGACGCGCCGCTCCGCCTGATCCGCGCCGGCGTCGGCGACAGCGTGTGTCGCTCGACGGCGCAGGCCGACTGGCTGCTCGCGCACCTCCTCCTCGATCGCCCGTACCGCGAGGCGCCGTTCGCGCTGCTCGCCGCCGACGAGGATGCCCTCCTCGCCGCGCCCGAGGCGCTGATCGCCGGCGACGTCGCGGCCATGCGGCACCTGGTGCGCACGCTCGTCCTGTCGGGGTTCGGCATGACCCTGTGCGGTGGCAGCTATCCCGCGAGCCAGGGCGAGCACCTCCTCGCGCACTACGTGACGATGATGCGGCCGCACGAGGTCGACGGTCCGCTGCACGGCGAGGAGATCGGCGTGTGTACGCTCGTGATGGCCGCGCTGCAGGACGACGTGCTCGCGCGTGACCGTCCGCCGGTCGTGCACGCGAGCACGGTCACGCGCGACGAGGTGCTGGCGCGCTTCGGCCCGGTGGCCGGCGAGACCTGCTGGGCCGAGCTCGCGCCCAAGCTGCTCGACGACGAGCGCGCCGCCGCGCTCAACGCGCGCCTGGAGACGCGATGGCCGGCGATCCGCGCGCGCCTGGAGGCGGTCTCGATCCCCGGTGCGCGGCTGCGCGCCGCCCTCACCGCAGTGGGCGCGCCCGTGGTGCCGGCGGAGCTCGGCTGGAACGACGACGAGGTGGTCCTGGCGCGCCGGCACGCGCGCGAGATCCGCGATCGCTATACGTTCCTCGACCTCGCCGCCGACAGCTGAGTCAGTGCGCGCGCGGCAGGTCGATCACGAAGATCGTCCGCGTACCGTCGACGCACCGGATGTCGATCGTACCGCCGTGCGCGCGCACGATCTCGCGCGAGATGAAGAGGCCGAGCCCGAGGCCTCGTGCGCCCGCGCGGCGTGAGCGTCCGCCGGCCAGCGGTTCGAACAGCAGCGGCAAGAGGTCGTCGGGGATGGTGCCCACGTTCTCCACCTCCGCGCGCAACGTCTCGCGGCGCGAGCCGTCGAGGCGGACGCGGACGCCGCCCGCCACGTCGCCGTGCTGGAGCGCGTTGGCGATCAGGTTCGAGAACACCTGCGCCAGGCGGTCGCCGTCCCACGCCCCGGCCGTGTCGCCGTTGTGGTCGAGCGACAGCGACCATTCAGGATGAGCGTCGTCGAGCTCGTCGACGACGTGGCGCACGACCGGCACGAGATCGAGGCGCTGCGGCGAGAGCGGCATCCCGCCGCCCAGGCGCACGTGGGTGAAGTCGAGGAGCTGGTCGATCATGCGCGCCATGCGCGCGCCGCTGGTCAGGATGCGCGACAGCGGCTTGGTCAGCTTCTCGCTGGTGTTCTTGAGCATCGCCAGCTGCGCCGCCGTCACGATGGCACCGAGCGGGTTGCGCAGGTCGTGGCCGAGGATGCCCGTGAACATCTCGTTGAAGCGGACGCTCTCCTCGAGCTCGGCCACCACGTTGAAGCGGGCGACCGCGGCCGCGACGTGATTCGCGATCGCGCGGGCCAGGTCGATCTCCGACGACGACAGCTGGCGCGGCTTGTCGTAGTACACCATGAACTTCCCGAGCAGCTGCTGGCCGGTGATCAGCGGGATGAAGGCCAGCGCCCCGATCGATTCGTCGCGGAAGATGGGGCGGTAACGCGCCATCGCGGGATCGTTCTCCACATCCGGAATGACGATGGGCTGCGGGTTGCGCGTGTCGTGCGACCAGGGCGAGTGCCCGTCGACGGCGGTGCGGTAACGGTCGGAGAGGCCGCGCCACGAGCGGAAGCGCATGACGGGCTCCGTGCCGTAGGTGAGGATCGAGGAGCGCGTGGTGCGCAGGCCGAGGGTGATGGCGTCGAGCGCGGCGTCGTACACGTCGTCGACGCTCTGCGCGACGATCACCGCCCCCGCCAGGCCGTAGAGCAGCTCGGCGCGGATACGGCTGGTCCGCTCCTCCTCCTGCAGGCGCACGCGCTCGAGCGCCATGGCGCTGTAACCGGCGATGAGCTGGAGGAACTCGCGCTCGTCGATGTCGAGGGGCGGCGCGTTGTCGAAGGTCAGCCCCATCGAGCCGATGACCTGCTCGTGCGCGATGAGCGGCAGACACGCGACCCGGTAGTTGCGCCCGCGCGTGACGATGTCGTTCAGATGGGGATAGCGCGCGAGGATCGCCGCCTGATCGTCGAGCCAGATCGGCCGTCCGGTGCGGATGGATTCGACGGCCGGCACCGGCGCACCCTCGATCTGCACCGACAGGAAGTGCGCGGCTTGCTTCGCGCTCAGACCGACGGAACGTACGAGCTCCGCGGTCGGCCGATCGTCGCTGGCGAGGAAGAGGACGAGGCTCGACGCGCCGAGCGCGCTCGCGACCTTGTCGACGACCGCCTCGAGGACTTCCTCGCGCGTCACGGCGGCAGCGATCGCCGCGGTCACCTGCTGCAGGCGCAGGTTGCGGCGATGCTCGGCGAGCAGCACACGGGCCGCGTCGCCGTGGCCATAAGCGTGGGTGTGGGTCGCGCACACGTCGCGGAGCCCCGCGCGCTCGCCGTAGAAGTTGTCCATCACGTAGGCGCAGAGCAGCGAGAACGTGCGCTCGCGCTGGAGCGAGTTCCACATCTCCTCGAGCTGGATCGCACCTTCGGAATTGCCGGCGCGCCACATCAGATCGACCATCTCGCCGTACGCGCGGATCGGCCGGATCGCGTCGCGGCCCGCGACGGCGTCGAGCGCCCCGTTGACGACGACGTGGAAGCGTTCCCAGCTGGGCGCGCGACCATCGAGGATGCGGGCCAGCGTCTCGTCGGCGTCGAGCAGCAAGAGCGAGCCGGCCACCAGCGCCTCGTCGATCGCGACGCCGCGCTGCGCGAGCAGCGTCGCGGCCTGCGCCCGGTGCGCGGCCGTGACCACGACGAGCACGCCTTCTCGCGCCGCCAGGCCCTCGGCGATGAAGTCTGCGATGATCGACGCGATCGAGTCTTCGTCCTCGTAGAAGCGGACCGCGTGGGGCGCGCTTCCCGCGATTGCGGCCGAATCCACCCGAGTGAGCATCGACCCTATTTGGGCCTCAAATGCTCGTCCTGTCCATTGTGCCCTCGTGCCTCACCGTGGCGTGGGCGCACGGGTAGCTACTGCTCGCGCAGCCACTCCGCGCCGGTCCACCGAAGGATCTTCGCGTCTTCGCCGACCGCAAACATCTGCGCGTCACGCGCGTCGATGTCGAGCAGATCAGCCGTCGTCTGATCCGCGGGCGACCAGGTGCTGCCGGCGCGACGAACCGCGCTGATGCCGGTGGCAGCCACCCACGCCCCGTCCTCGGCGCCGGGCGCGCGCGCGACCACGTCGGTGTACGTGCGCTCGATGGTCAGATCCTCGTCGGGCGGCGTGGCGCGCGACCAGGCCCCGCCGTCGAGGTGCGCCGCGAACGCGAACGACGCGGCCGCGCCGGCCGGGAACTCGGTGCCGACGGCCCACACGTCCGACGCGCTGCTTCCACCGATCCCGAGGATGCCGCACGCGCCGTGTTCCTGTGGAAACGACTGTTCCAGCGTGAAGGTGCGCGTGGTGGTGTTCCAGCGATGGAGCGAGGCCGTGCAGCCGTTCAGCTGACCGCCGCCCGGCGTGGTGGTCGTGGTCCGGCGCTGACCGCCGATCCAGACGTCCTTGGCGTTCGCGCCCCACACCGCGCCGAGCTCGTCGGCGGTGACGTCGGCGGTCGCCCAGGTCGCGCCGTCGTAGTGGCGCGCGATGCCGCCGTCGCCGACGACGAACACGTTCGTGGCGCCGGAACCCCAGACGGCGGAGAGGTCAGCGGTGGTGCCGACCGCGATCGGATCAAAGGAGTCACCGCGCCAGCGGAGCACCGTGCCGGCGGCACCGGTGATCCAGAGATCGTCGTCCGCCGCGCCCCAGATCGAGGAGAGATCGACGTTCGTGGCGGCCTGGCACCACTGCCAGGCGTCGTCGGCGCTCGGCGTGCGACGACCGACGAGGCCGCCATCGCCGACCGCCCACACCGCGCCGCTCGGCGCGATCCAGACGCCGGTGAGCCGTGCGTCGGGCGCGAGCGTCGTCTCGGTGCAGCCGGCGATGCGATCCGGCGCCGTGATCACGTCGTCGTTCGCGGCTTCGACACAACCGGCGAACGCGAGCGGTATCACGACCATCTGCAGCGAGCGGGCGTTGAGCATGGGGCCGACCGTGTGCAAGAGGTCGACCACCACCGACGACGCGAAGTCGCGCATGTGCGCCGCGCTGACGTGCGCTCACGCGCACCGTAGCGCTGGCGCGCGTCGCACTAGGGCGCCGTCAACGTCCACACGCGCCACACGACGCCGCCCGAGCGATCACGCAGCACGATCGCGAGCTCACCCGAGGACGGATCTTCCTCCTCGATCACGACGTACGCCGACGGAAGATCGAAGTCGTGCATGGTGCCGGTCGACGTCAGCCAGTTCACCTTCACGAGCTCGGCGTCGGCCTCGACGGCGAGGCGAACCTCGACGTCGCGCGCCATCTCCACCGCGCCCTCCGGCGCCGGTGCATCGTCGATCGTCAGGCCCTCGAGCGTCGGGTTCGCCACGCTGTCACCGAGGTAGACCGTCTTCAGCGCGAACAGCGTGTTGCCGGCGTACGAGACGCCGATCTGCACCGGCACCGGCGCGTCGGCGTCGAGGTCGAGCGCGGTGCGTGCGGCGGCCAGACGCGCCTCGTCCGGCGCGGTCACCACCCAGCCTTCGGCGCCGGGCGCGAGGATGTCGGTGAAGCTCTCGGGCGAGACCACGTAGGCGAGGTCAGGCGTGGCCTCGTGTGTGGGCGCGCCCTTGGTCCCGATCAGCGCGTCGAGCACCGAGCGCTCACCGCTCGCGATGTGCGGCGGCGTCGCGCGCACGGCGACGATGCGATCGTGATCGAGGAACCACGGTTCGTCGACATCGGCGGCGCACGCGCCGAGCGCCGTCGCCGCAACGGCGAGCGCGATGATCTGCTCCAGGGCCTTCACCACACACCTCGCAGGCCGAGGGACGGGATGATGGGCAGCGACTTGAACGCCACCTGCTCCGAGTAGTCGTACGAGTAGAAGTAGGTCACGACGCTCTCGTTCATGTAGACGTTCTGCACGTCGATGAAGCCGGTCAGGGCGATCGGTCCGACGCCGCGCGTGTAGTCGACGCGAAGGTCGAGCTGGTGATGGATGGGCGCGCGCGCCGAGTTCACCTCGTCGTAGACCGGGATGTAGATGTTGCGGTCGCTCTCGAGCACCGAGCCCATCACCGGCGTGTAGGGCAGGCCCGAGTACAGCTGCCAGCGGCTGCCGAGCTGCCATCGACCCTGTTTCCAGCTGAGCGCGGCGTTCATGCTGTGTGGCTGGTCGAAGCTGAAGAGACGCTCGGGATCGCCGGGGTGATCGACGCGCGTGGAGTGCGAATACGAGTACGAGAGCCACGCGAACCACGGCCCGCCACGGTACGTGCCGAGCAGCTCGGCGCCGGTGGTGGTGCCGCGCCCGTCGTTGCCGAGCGAGTTGTCCATCATGTGCGTGATGAGCCGGTTGCGATCGGTGTAGTAGGTCGAGGCCTGCACGCGGATGCCCTCGCGCGGCTCGTACTGCACACCCAGGATGGCCTGGCGCGAGCGCTCGGACTTCAGCCCCTCCTCGAGGTTCTCCGACTGGTACTCGGGCGGACGGCGGTAGGCGCCCACCGAGAAGCGCACGGTCCAGGGCTTGGCGACCTTCACCGAGACCTCGCCGCGCGGCTGGAGCGAGAACTCCTGGGGGCGGCCGAAGTACTCGGCGCGCAGGCCGGTGGTCACGCGCACGCGCTCGTCGAGGCTGGCGGCGAGCGCGGTCCACGCGGTGTAGTCGTGGATCCAGATCTTGCCCTTGAACTCGGTGACGACCTCCTCGAGGTCGAAGGGTGGCGGCGGCTCGCCTTCGCGCACCTCGAGCGGCAGCGCCAGGCTGACCGAGTTGCGGGCGAGCTGCGCCTCGGCGCCGAAGCGCCACACCACGTCCTCGAGACCGTCGAGATCCTGGAACGTGCGCGTGACCTCGGCGCGCGGCGTCACCGTCGGCTGGCGGATGTCGATGTTCTGGAAGACGCCGGCCTCGAACACGAACTGCTGGGCCAGGCCGGAGAGCGCGAGGTTCGCCGACCACGGACCGTTGTAGTACCTGGCGGTGGCGGTGAGGCGCGCGAAGCGCGTACGGTTGTAGAAGCGCTTGGTCGCCTGCTCGTCGTCCTTGGTCGCGTAGAGCTCGAACGTGTCGTCGGAGCCGATGCTCGACAGCGAGAGCCGCCAGCGCGCGTTCAGCAGGTGGTCGATGCGGAACTGCTCGTCGTAGTAGCTGGGGACGGTGGTGAGCGACAGGTCGACGCTCTCGGGGATGATCGAGGGCAAGATGAAGTCGATCGTCGAGCGGCGCAGGCCGAACATGTAACGGGTGCGCTTGCCGATCGGCCCCTGCGCGAGCAGACCGCCGTCGATCATCGAGACCTCGGTCTGCGTCGAGCGCTCGTCGGCGCCGCCGCGCGTCGTGAGCGACACGATGCCCGAGCTGGCGCGGCCATAGGCGACGTCGTAGCCGCCGGGGATGAACTCGAGCGAGGCGATCGCGTCGGCGGGGACGACGGCGCGGAAGCCGATGTTGTGGAAGAGGACCGGGACCTCGAAGTCGTCGATGAGGACCTTCGAGTCTTGCGGCGAGGCGCCGCGGATGACCACGCCCGAGTAGCCGAGCGGGATCTGGAGGTTCACGACGCCCGGCATGACCGTGAGCGCCTTGACGATGTCGCCGCCGGCGCCGGGGACGCGCTGCAGCTCCGTGCGATCGAGCGTGGCGGCGCCCGGCGTCTTGGCCGGCGCCTCGCCCGTCATCTCGATGGTCTCGTTGGCGCTGCCCTCGGGGAGCAGCACCACGTCGCCGATCTGCGCGTCGGTGACGGCCCAGACCGCGAGGTCGAACTTGTTCTTCTCGATGATGAGCGTCGTGCCCGACGGCGCGTCGATCGCGAACGTGCCGTCGGCGCCGGTCGTCGTCTTGATGTCCGTGCCCTCGACGGCGACGGTCGCGCCCTTGATGGGCTTGCCGGCGGCGTCGATGACGCGACCCGTGACCTGGCCGGTCGGGGCCGGCACCTCCGGCACCGGCGCATCTGCAGGTTCGGGAGTGGGCTGGGCGAGGGCAAACCCCGGCGCCAGCCCGGTGACCGCTGCGACTAGCGCGGCGCAAACCGATCTCATGGTGCGACTGTGCAACATCCCCGTTGCCCATTGTCTGGCATGGAATGAAGAAGTGTGAAGGTCCGTGATGGGCTCTGTAATGGGCTCTGGGTCCATTGGGTCCATTGGGTCCATGACTGCATGACGGTTGATGCCTGCGTGGATCGACACGTCTTGTCAGGTTTCTCGCTCCGACGACGTTTCAGCGTCCGTGTCGCACGTGTCGCGCGGCGGGTTGCCGCAGCGATCCCGCGGCTGGCGCGGCGGCACGTATCCGGCAGGCCATCCCGTACGTTCCCGGCCGTCGCAGATTCGTTGGCCCGCCGAAGCCGGTTCGTGACCGCCGACACGCGTAGACTCGGCCGACGACCATGACGCGATCGCGGAGTGTGCTCTGGGCGAAGGATGACCCCTACGGGTCCGAGCTCGCGGACGTGACGTTCGGCGACGGGCGCCTGTCGGCGAGGGGTATCGCGCTCGGCGTCGAGGGACGGCGCGATACCGAGGGCGACCCGTGGCGGCTGGAGTACCAGCTCGAGACCGACTCGGACTACGTCACGTCACGGCTGGCCGTGACCATCCGTGGCAATGGCTGGACGCGCAGCCTCGACCTGCGTCGCGCCGAGTGGGGCGCCTGGTCGGGCGAGGGGGTCGATCCCGATGCGCTCCTCGGTGCGCTCGACTGCGACCTCGCGCTGTCGCCGATGACCAACGCCATGCCGGTCCTGCGTCACGGCCTGTTCACCCCCGGCGCGTCCGTGGAGATCGTGACGGCGTGGGTGTCGGTGCCCGACCTGACCGTGTCGGCGTCGCGCCAGCGCTACAGCTTCCGCGAGAAGCGCGGCGACCTCGCCGTCGTCCACTTCGAGCTCGCCGACGGCAGCTTCGAGGAGGACATCGTGTTCGACGCCGACGGCCTCGTCGTCGACTATCCCGGCGTCGCGTGGCGCGTCTCGGCGACGGCGTCCTAGAAGCCGTAGATCGCGCCGTACTTGGTGCGCAGGTAGTCGAGGTACGGCTGGGTCGAGAGCGGCGCGCCGGTGGCGGACTCGACGACCTCGTCGGCGGACTTCGAGCGGCCGTGGACGTGGATGTTGGCGGCGAGCCAGCGACGCAGCGTGCCGAACTCGCCGGCCTCGATCTCGGCGGGGATCGACGGGTGCGCGCGCAGCGCGGCGGCGAAGAACTGCGCGCTCATGATGTTGCCGAGCGCGTACGACTGGAAGGCGCCGCCGACGAAGCCGTCGAACCAGTGCACGTCCTGGAGGCATCCCTCGGCGTCGGTGGCCGGCGCGATCCCGAAATCGGACTTCGCGCGCGCGCGCCAGGCATCGGGCAGGTCGGCGACGGCGAGCTTGCCCTCGAGCAGCTCGAGCTCGAAGTCGAAGCGCATGATGATGTGCAGCCCGTACGTCACCTCGTCGCTCTCGGTGCGGATGAGCGACCGCTGCACGCGGTTGATCGCGCGATAGAACGTGTCGAGCGAGACGCCTCCGAGCTGCGACGGGAACGCCGCCTGCAGCGACGGGTATTGCCCCTTCCAGAAGGGCAGGCTGCGCCCGACCAGGTTCTCCCACAGCCGCGACTGGCTCTCGTGCACGCCCGACGAGGTGCCCTCGGCCAGGAGCGTCGCCTCGAAGCGCCGGTCGATGTTCTGCTCGTACAGCGCGTGCCCGGCCTCGTGCAGCGTCGAGAAGAGCGAATACCCCAGGTCGTCGGGGCGGACCCGCGTCGTGATGCGCACGTCGCCGATCGAGAACTTGGTCATGAACGGATGGGGCGTCATGTCCTGCCGTCCGCGCGACCAGTCGTAGCCGAACTTCGTCGCCATCGCCGACCCGAAGGCGAGCTGCTCCGCTTCGCCGAACCGCTGGTGCAAGCAGCTGGCGTCCGCCGGCGCCGCGCGCGTGATGGTGTCGACGATCGGCACCAGCTCGGCGCGTAGCCCGTCGAAGAGCGCGCGGATGCTCGCCGCCTTCATGTCGGGATCCATCAGATCGATCAGCGGATCAGCGACGTGGTCGTACGGCGCGAAGTACTCGGCGTACTGGCGGCTCATCTCGACCGTCTTGGCGAGCAAGCCCGCCACCGCCGCGAAGTCGTTGGCCGGGCGGGCGCGGGTCCAGCGGTCGTACGTCTCGGCGCGGTGATTCGCGAACGCGCTCACGAACGACGCGGGCAGCCGCGCGGCGCGATCGATGTCGCGCCGCGCGACGCGCACGAGATGTGCCGCGAACGACTCCGCGCCTTCGCGCTCGGCGGCCGGCGTGACCTTGTCGACGAGGCGCGCCAGCGCCGGATCGGTCAGGCGATCGTGCGCGAGCTTCTCCAGCGTCGCGAGCTGGCGTCCGCGCGCCGCGGTGCCACCTTCGGGCATGTACGTGGCCTGGTCCCAGCGCAACAGCGCGGCCGCCGAGCGCAGGTCGTCGTGCTCGGCCAGCCGTGCGGTGAGATCCTCGAAGTCGGCGTCCATCGCCCGAGCTTACGCGGTAGTGTCGATCCATGGCAGAGCGGGACCGCTCCGACAGCGAGCTCGACGCCACCGTGGCGTCGGACGAGACGCCTGCCGTCGACTCGCCCGGGCCGGGCCCGGCGGCCAAGCCGGGTAGCTTCGGGCCCGGCGCCACCATCGGCCGCTACCTCATCAAGGAGGTGGTCGGCGCCGGCGGGTCGGGGCTCGTCCTCGCCGCGCTCGACACCGAGCTCGGCCGCAAGGTGGCGATCAAGGTGCTGTCGCGCGAGCAGGAGGAAGGGCGCATCCGCCTCATGCGCGAGGCGCAGGCGATGGCGCGGCTCTCGCACCCCAACGTGGTCACCGTCCACGAGGTCATCCGCGTCGGCGACCGCGAAGGCATCGTCATGGAGCTGGTCGACGGCGTCGACCTGGCGACCTGGCGCAAGGACACGACCCCGACCTGGCGCGAGGTCGTCGCCGTCTACATCCAGGCGGCGCGCGGGCTCGCGGCGGCGCACCGCATCGGCCTCGTCCACCGCGACTTCAAGCCGAGCAACGCGCTCATCGACCGCGATGGCGTCGTGCGCGTCACCGACTTCGGGCTGGTACGCGCGGCGAGCGAGCACCCCATCACCGGCGACGATGACACGCCGCCGCCGCCCCCGATCGAGGGCGCCGCATGGGAGGACGTCTCGCTCACGCGTACCGGCGTCATCCTGGGCACGCCGGCCTACATGGCGCCCGAGCAGCACGCAGGCGGGCCGGTCGACGCGCGCACCGATCAGTGGGCGCTCGCGTGCTCGCTCTACCACGCGCTCTACAACCAGCGTCCGTTTCCCGGACACACGCTGAGCGAGCTGGCCACGTCCGTGCTCGGCGCCAAGCTGCGCGACGAGCCGCGCAGCAGCAAAGTGCCGCGCCCGATCCGCGCCGCGATCCGGCGCGCGCTGTCGAAGGAGCCGGGCGAGCGCTACGCGACGATGGACCAGCTGATCGGCGCGCTCGCGCCGCCCCGCCGGGGCGGTGTCGCCGTCGCGGCGGTCGGCGTGGCGGCGGTCGGTGCCGTCGCGGCCCTCAGCTTCGCGCGTTCGGACGACGCGAGCACGCGCTGCCGCGGCCTCGAGGCGCCGTTCACGGCGATCTGGAACGCGGGTCGCGCCGCCGAGCTCGAGGCGCGCTTCACGAGCGTCGGGTCGGACGCGGGGGCCGCGACCGCCGACACCGTGGTGGCCGGCCTCGACAAGCGCGGCAAGCAGTGGGTGGAGGCGCGCATCCAGACCTGCGCGCAGGGGCAGCAGGGTGTCATCTCGTCCGAGCTGCTCGATCGGCGCGTGCGCTGCCTCGACGGTCGCCTGGTCGAGATGGAGACCATCATCTCGGCGTGGCTCACCATCGAGCGCGACAGCATCGGCGGCGCGCCCGACGTCGTCGACCGCATGCACGCGATCGCCGACTGCGAGGACCCATCGCAGACCATCCCGCTACCGACCGACCCGGCGCTGCGCGCCGAGATCACGCGCGGCGAGCGCGTCCTGGCGCAAGCGTGGGCGCTGGCCGAGGTCGGCTTCTTCGATCGTTCGCGCCCGCTCGCCGCGGAGGCCGTGGCCATCGGCGATCGCGCCGCCTGGGCGCCGTTCCAGGCGCGCGCGCTCATGCAGCTCTCGAAGGCGCTCAGCCACGAGGACAAGGGCACCGAGGCGCTCGCCCTCATCGATCGCGCCGCGACCGCCGCCGCCCGCGCCGGCGACGATCTGAACTTCGCCGAGACGCTCATCTCGCGCTTCTGGGTGGTGGCGGTCGATCTCGGGCGCCCCGACGACGCGCTGGCCGGCCAGCAGTACATCGAGCTCGCGCTCGAGCGCGCCAAGAACCCCCCACGCCAGCGCGCACACTGGCTGCACCACCTGGCCGCGGCCTACTACTACAAGCACCGCTACGACGACGCGCTCGCCGCCGAGCGCGCGTCGCAGGCGATCCTGAAGGAGCTCTTCCCGCCCGGGCACGTCGAGCTGCGCGACGGGGACAACTCGATCGCGGTGTTCCAGTCGGCGCGTGGCGAGTACGACGAGGCGCAGCGGCTCCTCGAGGCCACGCTGGCGCACGATCTGCGCACGCGCGGGCCCGATCATCCGGTGGTGGCGTCCGACCTGCTGAACCTCGGCGACATCGATCAGGCGCGCGGTGATCTGGTCGCAGCCCTGGCGCGGTTCGAGAGGGGCGCGGCCATCCTCGCCAAGGCCGGTCAGCCCGAGTGGATGTACTCGCTGAGCGTCGGGTTCGCCCGGTACGAGCTGGGGCGGTGGAGCACCGCCATCGAGTCGCTGGAGCGCGCCCTGGCCGGCGCGGAGAAGACCTCGCCGCCGCCGAGCCTGCAGGTCGGCTACGCGACCACGGAGCTTGGCGCGGCGCTGACCGCGATGGGCGAGCTCGAGCGCGGCCGCGAGGTGCTGGTGCGCAGCGTCGACGTCTCGCGCGCGGCGAAGTCGCCGGCGCTCGCCGACGCGCTCGGTGCGCTGGCGCTGAACGCGCTGGCGCGTGGCGATGTCGAGGCAGCGCGGCGCGCGGTGGCGGAAGGGCGGGGCGCCGAGGGTGGCGACGCGCCGCGGCTCCTCGCCGCCGAGGCCGAGCTCGCGCGCCGTGACGGCGACTGTGGCGCCGCGCGTACGAAGCTCGCCGAGCTCGAGAGCTTCGCTAAGAAGAAGTCGCTCGAGCTCACGCTCACGGACGTGGCCGTCGCCCGCGCCGAGTGCGCGCTCGCCGAGGGGAAGGCTCGCGACGCCGCGGCTGCGCTCGAAGCGCGAATCGCGCGCATGGAGTCGCTCGGGGCCGAACCGCCCGCGCTCGCTCGAGCGCGCCGCACGCTGGCGCGCGTCGCGCCGAAGCGATAGGCTCGCACTCGATGCAGCGAGCCTCCCTCGCGGCGGCTGCCCGTCTTCCCGTCTCGGTCTTCGTGGCGGCGGTGTTCGCCAGCGCCAGCGCCTGTGATACCGCCGAGGATCGCTCGAGCGAGTGGGGCTACGTGCACGCTGCCATCCTCCGCCCCAGCTGCGCGACCGCGTCGTGCCATTCGTACCTGTCGTCGGTGGCCGGCCTCGATCTCGGATCGCCGGACCACGCGTACGCGTTCCTGGTCGGACGCGTGTGCGGCGCGCCTCCGCACGACGGCGATCCGGTGGGCAACTTCGTGCGGCCCGGGCAGCCCGAGAGCTCGCAGCTGATCTGGATGCTGCGCGGCGAGGGCACCGCGCTCGTGATGCCGCCCGACGCGCCGCTGCCCGACGTGGAGATCGCGATCGTCGAGCGCTGGATCCTGGAGGGAGCGACGTGCGACTGAGGCTCGCACTGGCGGCGGCGCTGGTGGGAGTGGTGGGAATGATCGCGGCGGGCACGGCCCACGCGTATCCGCAGTTCCAGCTCTCGACGGACAACGAGCGCTGCGGCAACTGCCACGTGTCGCCGGCCGGCGGCGGGCTCCTCGACGACTTCGGTCGCAGCGAGGCGTCCGACACGATCAGCGGGCGCGGCGACGGCGCGCTCCTGCACGGCGCGTGGGAATCGCCGGGGTGGCTGCTGCTCGGCGGCGATTTCCGCGGCGTCCTCGGCGGCAAGCAGCTCGACGGGCAGGAGCCCGAGGTGCTCGCGTTCCCGATGCAGGCGGACCTCTACGTGGTGGCCACCGGTGGGCCCATCACGCTCGCGATCACGGCCGGTCTGCGCGGCGCGGCGCGCGAACGCTCGCCCGGCCCTGCGGTCGCGCAGTGGGTCGCGTCGCGCGAGCACTACCTCCAGTATCAGAAGGACGACGACGCCCCCTACGTGCGCGCCGGCCGCTTCTATCCCGTGTTCGGCATCCGCACGCAGGACCACACGGCGTACGTGCGCCGCCACCTCGGCTACTACCTGCTCGAGGAGCCGTATGCGGTCGGCGGCGGCGTCGTGCGCGCCGAATGGGAGGCGCACGCGTCGGTGTTCCTCGGCAACCCCATCCCGTACACGGGCGCGGGGCCGCAGGCCAAGGGCGCGACCGCCTACTACGAGAAGCGCCTCGCCGCGAACACGCGCGCGCTCGCCGGCCAGGCGCGCTTCGCCATGACCGACGACGATCGTCGCTACACCGCGGGCGCGGTCGCCAAGCAGTGGCTGGCGGGGCCCAGGCTGATGCTGCTCGGCGAGCTCGACCTGCAGCTCCAGTCGTTCACCGCGGGCGACGCGCGCCTGCAGATGGTCGGCCACGCCAGCGTCACGCGCATGATGCTGCCGGGCTGGATGGTCGGCGCGGCCGTGCAGCGCTGGGCGCCGGATCTCACGCTGCGCGGCAGCACGCGCAACGCGGTCGAGGTGAACGCGCAGGCGTTCCCGTGGGCACACGTCGAGCTGCACCTGCTCCTGCGCGCCGAGGCGACCGGCGGCGACACCTTCCAACCCAACCTCCTGTCGCTCCTCCAGCTGCACTACTATCTATGACCATGCGGGCGTCCAACGTCGTCTCGTTCGGGGCCGCGCTCGTGGTCGCCGCCGGCGGCTGCGCCCTCGACGATCCGCCCGAGGTGCCGAGCTGGCAGGTCGACGTGATGCCGGTGCTCGCCGCCAACTGCGTCCGCTGTCACGGTGATCCGCGCGCGGCGCAGGTGCCGTCGGACTTCCGGCTCGACGCGTACGGCGCGACGCTGTTCCCCGGCCAGACCGTGCCCATCAAGGGCGCGAGCGACTACGCGGTCAACCTGGCGCGCGTCACCGAGCCCGGCTTCTCGTCGAACTTCGAGGAGCGGATGCCGCCCAACCGCACGCTCGACGACCGCTCGTACCGCATCCTGCGCAACTGGGCCGGCAGCGCCGACGCGGTCACCAACGTCGCGCCGCGCGGGCCGGGACGCGAGGGCAACCTGTCGCCCTCGATCGCGATGTACGAGGTCGGCCGCGCCGCCGCGGTGGTGTCCCTGGAGGTCGAGGTCGACGACGCCGATCACGATCTCGTGAGCGGCGTGATCCTCGGGCCCGTGCTCGGCACGCAGGGACAGGTGATGACGGGGACGGTCGGTGTCGTGGTGTCCGGTCGCCGGACGGTCGTGTGGGACACGACCGGCATCCCGGCCGGCACGTACGATCTGACCGCGCGGCTCGATGACGGCGCCGACGTCGACGGTCCCGATGGCACCGAGGACTACATCGAGGTCCCGCTCGCGCCGGTGGTGCTGCCGTGAGAGCGGCGCTGCTCGCCCTCATGACCTCCGGCGCCGGCGCCTGTGTCGGGACGGAGGACGTGACGCCCGAGCCGGTCGGCGACTACACGACCTGGGACAAGCTCGAGACCTACGGCCCGGCGCCGGGGCACGGCGACACGTACCGCATCATCTACATCAACGACGTCGCGCGCCGCATGGGCACCGCGACGCTCGGCGCCACGCTCGTGAAGGAAGTCCACGACAACGCCGGCGGCGCGCCCGGCGACCTGCGCGTCATCGAGATCATGCGCAAGGTGCGCGGCGGCATCTCCGTCGAGGACGAGGGCGGCTGGCTGTTCACGGCCACCGACACGCCGGGCGGCGCCGAGACCCACACCGACACCTGCTGGAACCGGTGCCACGTGGCGGCGCCGAACTCCGGCGTGTGGTTCGACTACACGAAGTAGCGGGCCGCGGGCTAGGCGAGGACCTGCGACAGGGGCGCGCTGCCGTCGTCGCCGAACCGCGCCTGCGGGGCACCCAGCGCCTGCAGGAACGAGAGGAACAGGTTGGCGAGCGGCGTACCCGCCGGGAAACGCGTGTGCGTGCCCTGGATCATCGTGCCCGCACCGCCGCCGGCGACGACGACCGGCAGGTTGGTGTGGCGATGCGCGTCGCCGTCCTCGATCTCGCTCGAGAAGAACACGATCGTGTTGTCGAGCACCGACACGCCGGGCGAGTCCTCGACCCCGTCGAGCTTGCCGAGCAGGTAGGCCAGCTCGCCGACCTCCCACTGCTCGATGAGCGTGAGCTTGTCGAAGTTCGACTGCGCCTGCATGTGGTGCGAGAGCTCGTGGTGCGACTCGGTGACGCCGACCTGCGGATGCGTCGCGCCCGAGCCGGCGTTGCCGAGCATGAACGTGATCACGCGCGTCAGGTCGCACTGGAACGCGACCACCATGAGGTCGGCCATGGCGCGCGCACGCGCCGCGAACGACAGGTTGTCCGCGGGGCGCGCGCCCGGCATGCAGATGCGCGGCGGCGTCGCCACGCGCACCTCGAGCTCGCGCACCGACGTGAGGTACTCGTCGAGCTTGGCCTGATCGGTCTTGCCCAGCTGCGTGCGCAGCGAGCCGGCCTGGCCGACCGCGTGATCGAGGACGCTGGTGCGGTAGAGCTGCCGCTTGGCGACCTCGGCCGCGGTGGCCTCGGCGTCGTAGCCCGCGAACAGGCGATCGAACACGGCGCGCGGCGTCGTCTGCTTGGGCAGCGGCGTCGTGGGGCCGGCCCACGAGATCGAGCGCGCGTAGGCGCAGCTGTAGCCCGTGTCGCAGTCGCCGACCGCGGAGCCGCCATCGGTGCCGAGCTCGAGCGACGGATACAACAGCCCTTCGCTCAGCACCGGCGCGAGCAGCTGATCGAGCGAGACGTTGTTGAGGATGTCGGAGCCCGCCGTCTTGCGCACGTGGGTGCACGTGAGGAACGAGCCGGTGCCGGCGGCGTGATCGCCACCGCCGTCCGAGCGGCCGGGCCGGTTGTCGAGACCCGAGAGGATCGACAGCTTCGGGCGCAAGGCGGGCGTGTCGAGCGGCTGCAGGATCTGCTTGGCGACCCAGCCGGCGCCGGTCGCGGCCGGCGTCCAGTTGTTCATCACCATGCCGCAGGGCACGTAGTACGCGAGGAAACGCTTGGGCGCCTCGGCGCCGCCGCCGCGCGCCTTGCGACCGCGGAGCGATTCGAGGAAGGGGAGCGCGACGGCCGCGCCCGCGCCGCCGAGGAAGAGTCGCCGGCTGAACTTCGTGGTGCTCATGGCTCACCTCGTCGCGAGACGAAGAAGGGACTGGTGACGATGTCGACGAGCAGGTCCTCGAGCACGTAGCCGTTGTCGGCGAAGCGCTTGGTCAGCTCGTCGATGTGCTCGGTCGACTCGATGCGATACGGCGACCGTCCGGTGTACGTGTAGAGCTTCTCGACCAGGCAGCGGTAGACCTGCGGCTCGGCGGCGAGGAGCGCCACCATCTCCGACGCTCCATCGAAGCGCGCCGCGTTGCCGAACGTGCCGCTCGCGTCGATCGGGAAGCCGGCGTCCTCGGTGCGGTAGCGACCGATGGCGTCGAAGTTGTCGAGCCCGAACCCGAGCGGGTCCATGACGTCGTGGCAGCTGGCGCAGACCGGGTCCGCCTTGTGCTGCTCGAGGCGATCGCGGATCGAGCCCGCCGCCATCATGTCATCGGGTAAGCCCTCGACGCCGGGCGGTGGTGGCCGCGGTGGCAGGCAGAGCAGGTTGTCGAGGATCCACTTGCCGCGCAGCACCGGCGACGTGCGCTTGGGGCGCGACGTGACGCGGAGGAAGCTGCCCTGCATCAGGAAGCCGCGGCGCGGGGTGTCGGTGAGCGATACGCGCGTGAGCTCGTCGCTGCCGGTCGGCGGCAGGCCGTAGTGCTCGGCCAGGCGATCGTTCACGTACGTGAAGTCGGCGACGAGGAACTGATCCATCGGGATGTCTTCCCGGAGGAACGTCTCGAAGTAGCGGCGCGTCTCGGCGCGCATCGCCTCCTCGAGCGCGTCGTCGTAGTCGGGGTAGAGCTGGTAGTCCGGATCCTGATCGCCGAGCGCGCGCGTGAACAGCCACTGGCCGGCGAAGTTGTCGATGAGGGCGACCGCCTTGGGATCGTCGAGCATGCGGCGCGCGTGGCGCTCGAGCTCGGCGGGATCCTGGAGCTCGCCCGCCTCCGCGGCGGCGAAGAGCTCCGCGTCGGGCATCGTGCTCCACAGGAAATACGAGAGGCGCGTCGCCAGCTCCCAGTCGGTGAGCGGGTGCGCGTCCTTGGAATTCGGCGAGGGGTCGACCTCGACGCGATAGACGAAGTAGGGCGAGACCAGGACGGCCTGGAGCGCGAGCCGGATGCCGGCCTCGGCGGTGTCGTCCTCGCCGAGCGCGATGTCGACGAGGCCGAGCAGCTGGTTGATCTCGGTGTCGGTGGGCGGCCGGCGCCAGGCGCGCTTCGCGAACTGCTGGAGGATCGAGGTCTGGCAGCTGCGATCGTCGAGGTCCTGGCAGATGAGGACGGCGGCGCGACGGCCCTCGTTCACGGGTGGCGCGCCGATCGGACCCTCGACGACGACGCCGTCGACCCAGAGGTTGCGGTCGGCCATCGTGGCCTGGTCGTAGAAGTCGTTGGTGAAGCCGACCTGGAGCTGCGCGTTGCCCATGGGCAGCTGGAACATCGCCTCGTAGTTGGCGGGCGAGGCCTGCACCGCGGTGACGTCGCGGATGACGGGCGTCTGGCCGACGACCTCGATCGAGAGGCGCGCGGGATCCGGGCCGGCCTGCTGGCCGTACGCGCGCACCGTGACCTTGTACGCGCCGGCGGTGGCGACCGGCACGTTGAGCGTGGCGGTGCCGTTGGAGAAGAAGAGCCAGCCGCCGTTCTGCGCGTTGCCCGACTGCGTCGAGCCCGTGACCTCGAACATCTGCGTCGTCGAGGTGCTGTTGGTCTTGAGCGTGTCCGCGATGAGCTCCTCGGCGGCGCCCTCGTAGAGCTCGACCAGGAGCGGCGAGAGTCGCAGCACGTCGGCGACGTTGTCGAAGCCGTAACCGCGATCGTCGGCAGGGAAGTCGTCCGCGGGACGGAGCTCGGTGCCGAGCAGATCGCGGACGGTGTTGTTGTACTCGGCGTTGTTGAGCCGATGGAGCGTGATGCGCCCCGGATCCGAGGTCGCGCTTTCGCTGTTACATCCCGCCGCCGCCGCCGCCGCGCAGACCAGGACCACCGCGCCTGGGAGGGTCGTCGCGTGCATGAGGCCGAGCGTAACCTCGGTTCGCGCTGACCTGAGTCACCGATGCTGACAACTGCTTGGATTGGCCGGACCTATGTGGTCAGGCAGATTCCGGGAACCGAATCGCAGCGTGTTAGCGTCCCATGGCGCATGTCGTTACCGCCTGGGCCTCGCGAGCCGGGGATCTTCCAGCTGCTGCAGTTCACGCAGCGGCCGGTCCCCTGGCTGGAGGAGTGTGCGCGGAAGTACGGCGATGCCTTCACGGTGAAGTTCCCAGGGCTCGGCGACTTCGTGCTCGTGTCGTCGCCGGCGCTCATTCGCGAGGTGTTCACGGGCGACTCCGACGTGCTGCATGCCGGCAAGGCCAACATCCTGCTCGAGCCGTTCGTGGGGAAACACTCGGTGCTGCTGCTCGACGGCGCGCCGCACCTGCGGCAGCGGCGGCTCCTCTCGCCGCCGATGCGTGGCGAGCGCATGCAGGCGTACGCGACGCTCATCGGCGAGATCACGCGGGCCGAGCTGGCGAAGATGCCGGTGGGGGCGCCGTTCGCGATCCACGATCACATGCAGTCGATCACCCTCGAGGTGATCCTGCGCGCGGTGTTCGGGCTGGCGCAGGGCGCGCAGATGCAGGCGCTGCGCACGCTGCTCGTCAAGATGCTCGAGCCGCCGCCGGCGATCATGGCGTTCGTGCCGGTGAAGTATCTCGACTTCCCGTTCAGCCCGTATCGCGAGTTCGTGAAGGCGCGGACCGGCGTGATCGGCGCGCTGCTCGAGGTCATCCGCGGGCGGAGGGCGGCGCTGGCCGCGGGGGCCGCCGCGGGCAATGACGTGCTTTCGCTGCTCATGAGCGCGCGGGACGAGGACGGCGCGCCCATGACCGAGGACGAGCTGTGCGACGAGCTGATCACGATGCTCGTGGCGGGTCACGAGACCACGGCGACCGCGCTGTCGTGGGCCTTCGCCGTGCTGCTCGAGCACCGCGACGTGGCGGCGCGCGTGTGCGACGAGGTCGCGGGCAAGACCGATGACCCCGCGGCGCTGGCGCAGGTCGAGTATCTCGATCTCGTGGTGAAGGAGACCTTGCGCATGCGGCCGATCATCCCCGACGTCGTGCGCAAGACGCAGCGGCCGATGAGGTTCGGCGGGTACGACCTGCCGGCGGGCGTGGGCTGACGCCGGTGATCACGCTGGCGCACATGCGTGCGGAGAGCTGGCCCGAGCCGCGGCGCTTCGATCCCGAGCGCTTCCGCGGCGCGAAGGTCGACCCGTACGCGTGGCTGCCGTTCGGCGGCGGCATCCGCAAGTGCCTGGGCATGGCGTTCGCGATGTACGAGATGAAGATCGTGCTGGGCATGATCCTGCCGCGCGTGACGATGCGCCTGGTGAAGTCCGGCAGCGTGCCGATCGTGCGGCGAACCATCACGCTCGCGCCGAAAGGCGGCACGCGCGTCGTGATGAGCGCCCGCGCGGCCGTGTAGGCTCGCGCGATGTGGATCATGGTGTCCGGCCCGTACACGGCGGGCGCGGTGACGGACGAGGATCGGCAGCGGAACCTCGACGCGATGAACGAGGTCGCGCTGGCGCTGTTCCGGCGCGGGCACGTGCCGGTGATCGGCGTGAATGCGGCGCTGCCCATCGTGCGCGTGGCGGGGGAGGGCGGCTACGACGAGGTCATGATGCCGCTCGCGCTGGCGCTCGTGGACCGGTGCGACGCGTGCGTGCGCGTGGGCGGTGCGTCGCGCGGCGCGGATGACGAAGCGGCGCGTTTTCGCGCGCAGGGCAAGCCGGTGTACGGGTCGGTGGAGGACGTGCCGTGACGCGCGCGGCGGCGGCCGTGGCGGTGGCGGCGGTGGCGGCGGTGGCGATGGCGATGGTGGCGATGTTCGCGAACCGCATCGTCGCGCCGACGCCGGCCTACGCCGATGCTGCGCCGACGCCCGAGCCGGAGTTGCGCGGGTGGCGCGCGTGGCGGCCGCGCGTCGATGTGGAGCCTGCGGCCTGGTTTCTGGGCGGCTACTCCGTGCACGTCGGCGTGCAGCCGCCGGCGTTCCCGCGCGTGTTGCTGTCGACGGGCGCGTACGCCTTCGACATGCCGGCCATGCTGATGACCATGACCGGCGAGGATCCCGACGCGTGGGATGGCCGGCTGACGTTCGGCGGCGGCGTCTTTGCCGACGTCTTCGTGGGCGAGCACGTCGATCGCGGCTGGGTGCTCGGCGGGCAGCTCGGCGTGCAGCGGTACCGCGTCACCGACCGCGCGACCATGGAGCGACACCAGCTCGACTGCGCGCTGCTGCTGTTGCGGGCGGGCTACGAGTGGCACCCGCGCGGCCTCGGCGGCTACATCTTCCCGTGGGCCGGCGCCGCGATCACGCCGGAGGTCGGCGGCGACAGCGGCCCCTACGATCCGCGCCCCATCGTGCCGTACGTGACCCTCGATCTCGGCTGGCGCTTCTAGAGTTGCGGGAGCCGCGGTTCACGGCGCGCATCACGCCGCGGCCCGGATCCAGGCGCGGCGCGAAGTGGCGCGGGAAGCGGCGCACGCGCTCGCGTGATCGCTCGC
>DATLEB010000309.1:0-12801 GCA_035525615.1 Kofleriaceae bacterium
GACATCGTGGCCGAGCTTCTTCTCGACGAGCGCGATCGCATCGCGCGTGCGCTTGACGCAGTCCTGGTACTCACCGGTCCAGAAGCGCAGATACGCCTCCTGGGCCACGAGCTCGATCTCACGCTCGGTGTCGTCGGGCAACCGCCCGGCGATCATGCGCGAGCTCCCGATCAGGCGTGCCGCTTCGTCGTACTTCGACCGCTGGATCGCGTCATTCGAGAGCGCGAGGGTCGCGCGGAACCGAAGGACATCATCTCGACTCGCGTCCGCGAAATCCGCAGCACGCTGCAGGGCTTTCTCGACCTCATCCGTTTCACGGAGTGCATGGCGCGTGAGTCCGAGCTCCAGGTACGCCTCGGCGATGAGCGGCCGCCATCCCAGCTCGTCTGCGTGCCGAGCGATGGGTTCGGCGACCGCGAGCGCATCGCGCGGCTTGCCGAGTGAACGTAGCGCCGACGTTCGTGCGACGTCGGCATATGCCTTGGCCAGGACGTCGCGCGGTGGCGGCGCCGCGCCGGGCACGGACGACGCCTCGGTCGACGCCTCGGCCGCCTCCACGGACTTGCACGCCGTCGACCGTGGGAGCTCGAGCGCCGCCTTGCGGGCATACAGGAGCGTCGTGGCGTCGGGCTCGGCGAGCGCGGTCGCCAGCGCGTCGAACAAGCCGAGCCGCTGATCGAGGCATGCGACGCGCGCGTCGGTGAGCGCCTTCAAGCCAGCGCCGCCGCTGCGGCCGAGCTCACAGGTCTCGATCCGGACCGCGCGATGCTCGTCGGCCCACGACTGCAACACGCGCTCCGTGTCGTGCCAGACGGCCGCGGCCGCGGGCTCGGTTCGCTGCGCATAGCCGGCCTGCATCTTCGCCGCGCGCGCTGCGCCCCAGACCTTGTCGAGAGGAGCCGCAGCCGTCCGGCACGGCGACTCCGCCGGACCGCCACCCGCCTTGAATGCCATCGCGGCGATCGCGACCAGCGGGACCGCAGCGACCGCAGCGATCACGGCGCGTCGATCGCGGGCGAGGTGCTCCAGGCGATCGAGCAACTCCGCGAGCGTCGGCCACCGCTGGTCGCGATCCTTGTGAAGCGCTCGGCGGAGCGCGACCTCCACCCGACGTGGAACGCCGCGCCGCTCACCGATCCGTTCGGGCTGGCTCGCGCGCGCCGCCCGCGTCGCAAACGGCCGCTTTCCCCACAGCGCCTCCCAGCACGTGACGGCGAACGCGTATTGATCCGCGCGTGCGTCGATCTCTCCTCCGTCCCACTGCTCCGGCGACATGTACGCCGGTGTTCCACGGGCGACCGACGGTGCGTTTTGGTCGGGCGGACCCTCACCGTCCTGGGGCGCGGACGCCACGATCCCGAAGTCGGTGACGCGCGGCCGTTCGTCGGCGCCGATGAGAACATTGTCGGGTTTGAAGTCGCGATGCACGAGCCCCGCGGCGTGCGCCGCCGCGAGGCCTCGCCCCGCCGCGATCATCATCGCCAACGTCCGTCGCCACGAGCGCGCCCCGCGCATCCACGCGCGCAGCGTGTCGCCGGCGACGAGCTCCATCGCGATGAAACGCAGGTCCCCTGCCCGTCCGACCTCGTACACCGTCACGACATTCGGATGGGCGAGCTTTGCCATCGCTTGCGCTTCACGCTCCATGCGCGCGCGCTGCTTGTCGCCGAGCGGGCTGTGCAAGATCTTCAGTGCGACCGGCCGCTCGAGCTCCGTGTCGTGCGCCGACAGCACGACACCCATCCCGCCACGTCCGAGAAGTCCGTCGACTCGATACTTCCCGATCGCGGTCGGGGGGCGATCGGACCAGACATCGCTCGCCGAGAGCGGGGCGGTCTCATCGTCGCGCGGCTCCGCGACGCTCGTGTCCGCGTCGTCGTTGCCCGCAGGCAGGGTCTCCGGCACGTCCTCCGACGACGACACGAGCGTCACACTATCCGAAAACGCCGATGGCGCCCATCGCGGCGCGGCGACGCGTCACTCGGGGGCGCGGACCGCCGACAGGCGCGCGATGGCTGCGTCCGCGGCGGCCGTCAGGCAGGCGTTGGCGTTCTTGCCGGCCACGGGGCGGATGCGCGCCTTCTCGAGATGCGGGATCGCGCGCGGGTCGTCGAGCGCCTGGAGTCGAGCGACGGCGGCGCGGCGCGCCTTGCACGTCTTGCCGTGCTCGAGCGCGTCGAGCGCGGCGGTCACCTCGGGCGCAGCGGGTGCGGCGTCCTGCGGCGCAACTGCGACCGGAGCTGCGGGTGGAGCACCGCGCCGCCACGGACGGAGCACGGCCAGCGCGCCGGCGCCGACGAGGCACACGACGACGCACGCGAGCGCGAGGGCGAGCCGTGCGACACGGCCCCCGCCGCGCCGCACACGCGGTGCAGGCGCCGCGACGGGCGTGGCGGGCGGGGCCGTGGGCTCGGGCTCGGGCTGGAGCAGCGCTTCGATCTTCTCGAGGTACTCGGCCGCCGTGGCGAGCCGCTCCGCCGGCGCCTTGGCGAGGCCCGCGTTCACGAGCGCCTCGACGTCCGCGGGAACATCGACGCCCGGCGCGACCTCGGCGAACGTGGGCACGGGCGCAGCGGCATGCGCGTAGAGACGGCGCCGCGGCTCGAGGTCGCCGAACGGCGTCTTGCCGGTGAGCATCTCGTACACGACGATCGACAGGGAGTAGAGGTCGCAGCGTGCGTCGATGACGCCGCCCACGGCCTGCTCGGGCGACAGATAGCTCGGCGTGCCGACCGACATGCCGGCCCGCGTGATCGCGTGACTGTGCGCGTCGACGAGCTTCGCGATCCCGAAGTCGAGGATGCGCGCGAAGTCGGCGTCACCGTCGTGGCGCGTGAGGATGATGTTGTCCGGCTTGATGTCGCGATGGACGATCGCTTCGCGATGCGCGTGGTCCAGCCCGCGCAGCACGTGGCGCGCGATGTGCAGCGCTCGGCGCCACGGCAACCGCCCTTCCCGTTGGAGCACGTCCCCGAGGGACTCACCGGAGACCAGCTCCAACGCGAGAAAGAACGAGCCGTCGGGCATCGCCCCGAAGTCGATGACCGGAACGCAGTTCTGGTGCACGAGGCGTACGCCGACGAACGCTTCGCGCCGGAAGCGCGCGCTCGCTTCCTTGTCAGTGGCGAGGAAGCCGTGCAGGACCTTGAGCGCCACGGGCGTGCGCCGTTCCACGTCCTCGGCGCGATACACGGTGCCCATCGCGCCGACCCCCAGCGAGCCCGTGATCCGATAGCTACCGTTCACCACCGTCCCGACCGGGAGGCGCTCGTCTCCGCTGCCGGATTCCGGCTCCATCGCACTCGATGATATGCCGGACCGTCGTCAGGAACGGAACCGCTTCATCGCGGCGATCACGTCGGCGACGTCGTCGTCGGTGGCGCCGGCGGACAGCTTGGCGATGACCTCGCCGAAAGACCGTGCTTCGTCGTCGCTGGCGCCGACGAGGACGACGGGGAGCATGGCCTCCGACGCCAGCAACACGAACCGCTCGATCTCTTCCTCGCGGTACGCGTCGACGCGCCGGAGGTCGACCAGCGTGATCGACGCGCTGACGCTGGCGCGCTGCAGCAACCAGTGCACCTCGAAGTCGGTGCTCGCCGTCCACGCCGGGATGGCGGCCGATCGCAGGCGATCCGCCTGCTGCGCGGATTGCGCGTTGAGCTCGCCGAGGAGAAGAACTCCGAACTTCGCCAGCTGCTGCTCGACCTGCACCATCGCGACCCCACCAGTTGGCGTGTCTGATGAGCAACTACCGTACCGGCGGGAGTGGCACACGAAGCGCCGCAACCGTCGAGAATCGAAGCTGTAGGTGATCAGGAGCCCGTGCCGGTGCGCTCGATCGAGCGAGACCGCTCGTACGCGGTCACTTCTTGATGAGGGCGCGCAGCTCGGCCGGGACGGCGAAGGTGTCGGGCGGAAGGGTCGGGTCGAGCTCGACGGACTCGAGCGTGATCTCGATGTCCATGCCTTGCATGCTCTCGACGAGGCGGCTCGACATCTTCAGCTTGCCGTAGGTCTTGTAGTCGAAGTAGGCGGAGCGGGTCGGCATCTCGCCCATCTGGGTCTTGGTGATCTCTTCCTTGCCGAGGGCGAGCTTGGTCTCGCGATCGAAGTACTGGGTCTCGACGTCGCCGAGCGGCGAGGTGAGCTGGACCTTCCAGGCCGGACGGCCCTCGAACTCGGCCTCGCCGACGAGCTCGACCTTCGAGTACAGCTCGCGCCACTCGAGGTCGGCGTTGAGGCGCGACCGACGCAGCGAACGCTCGCGCTCGGCGCCCTCGAGGATGCGCGCGCCGGTCATCGCGCTCTTCTCCCACACGGTGGTGCCGTCGCTGCCGTTCTCGTTGCGACCGAGCCCGTCGATGTCGACGACGACGTAGGCCAGGTCGGGCGCCTTCATGGTCATCGAGACCTTGCCGCCGATCCCGAGCTTGGCGATGCGCATGGTGCCCGTGGCGCGCATGCTCTTCGTCGCCTCGCGAGCCGCGCGTCCGCCGGTGGCGGCGATGTGACCCTCGAGGATCGATTCGGCGGTCGGCTCGGCGGACGTCGGCGGCGCCGGTTCGGCGGCGGCCGCGGTCGCCGGGGTGGCGGCGGGCTCGGTGACCGGCGGCTTCGCGCAGGCGGCGGTGACGGTGGCCGTGACGGTGGCGAGGAGGACGGCGAGGACAGACTTCATGGCTTCTCCTGGGTGGCGATCCAGCGCAGCGCGGCGTCGAGCACCGCGTCCTTGCCGGCGAGCAGACTCTTGCGATCGAGCGCGACGGTCTCGTCGGGAACCACGCCGTTGCCTTCGAGGGTCCGGCCGCCGGACGAGACATACGTGGCGACGGCGTACTGGAAGAGGTCGCCGTTGGGCAGCTGCTCGACCTGCGACGGCAGCGCCGCGCCCGGCGTGCGGCGCCCGAACACACGCGCGCGCCCCAGATCCTGGAGACCGGCCGCCAGGATCTCGGAGGTCGACGCCGAGAGCTCGTCGACGAGGATCGCGACCGGCCCGGCGTACGGCGTGGCCTGCGGGTTGACCACGAACTTCAGGTCGCCGTCGCGGCTCCTCATCACGCCGAGTGCCGCGACGTCCTTCACCAGCCACCCCGACATGCCCATGGCCATGCCGCCGAGGCCGCCGGGATTCCCGCGGAGATCGAGCACGAGGCCGCGCGCGTCGCCGAGCGCCGCCACATCCTTCTGCCACGCCGGCAGGATGCGCGCGGGATCGAAGAACAGGCTGAGGCGCACGTACGCGACCGTGCCCTTGGGGCCGACGCGCTTGGACTGGTACTCGACGGCGAGCGGCGGCATGTGCCCGAACTGGGTCACGGTGCCGGCCGGCGCGACGCGGGCGAGCTTCTTCTTCTGCGGCTTGCCGCGGCCGTCGAGGAACGTGACCTCGACCGTGCCGTCGACGGCGCCGCCGAGCGCGCCGCGCACCGACCCGACCTCCTCGAGCGGCAGGAGCGACGAATGCTCGTGCCCCACGCGCACACGTCCCAGGAGCGCGCTCACCGGCTTGCCCCCGATCGCGTCGATGGTCCACCCCGGCTTGACGCCGGCCTTGGCCGCCGGTCCACCGGGGACCACCGCGGTCACCACGATCGCCTCGCCGAGCGGACGGACCTCGAGCCCGACGCTGCCGTGGCCTTCGTCGCCGGCGTCAGCCGCCGCGGCCGCGTCGCTCTCCGTCGGCCCCGGCATGATCGCGAAGTGCGTGAGCTTGAGGCGGCTGATGAGATCCTCGAGGACGGCGCGCGCCTCCTCGCTGTTCCTCGCGGCGATCACCTTGGGCCGCAGCTCGGCGCGGACGGCGTTCCAGTCGAGCCCGCCGAACGTGGGATCGAAGTGGCGATCGCGAATGGTGGTCCACACGTGATCGAAGGACGCGACGTCGGCGGCGCGCGCGGGTGGAATGACCTCGGCCGGCGGCAGAGGCGCCGGTGCCGCCGGCTCGATCGCCGGCGTCGGCTCGGTCGCAGGCGCGGGCTCGGGCGCCTGCGCGGGGTGGCCGCCTCGCGACGCGCCTCCAGCACACGCGCACGTGAGCGCAACGAGCGCGGACATCGCAGCAATCCTCATGCGACGGACGCTATCACTCTGCGCGGCGCCGGTACGCGCCATGGGCGAGCCACGCGAGCGATCCGAGCACCAGAATCCAGCCGATGGCTCGGAAGGCGCCCGCGACGCGCTGATCGGCGTCGAGCGCGTCCCAGCGCGTGAGGATGTTGGTCCAGTCGTGATCGCCGCCGCCCACCAGCGGTAGCTCCTGCGCGCGCGCGTCCGCGCAGTAGCGCGCGATGTTCCCGAGGTTCTGACCGAACCACGTCACGCACACGCCGAAACCCACCGGATCGCGGCGCACGAAGAACACGCCGGCCGCGACCGCCGGGAACGTCAGCTGGCCGAGGGTGCCACCGTAGAGCGACGCGGTGTCGCCGAAGATGCCGTAGATGAGGTGCCCCGCCTCGTGGAACGCGAGGTTCGCGTCGTCGAGCGGCCGCAGGAAGTCGTCGCCGTCGACGGCCATCCACAGCGCGCACAGCGCGACCGCGACGGTGCCTGCGATGAGGACATGCCGCTCCGGCCACTCCCACGGGGCCAGCCTGGCTCTCGGCTCGTCGTCGTCGTCCAAGCCTCCATTGTACGTCAGTCGCGCCAGAACGCGCCGGGGAGCCGCACCTCGTAGAAGTCGCCGCCCGTGACAGGGTGGAACGGATCGCGACGCACGAAGATGAGGCGGCCGCCGGCGACGTCGAGCGTCGGGTGGTACTCCTCGCCCTCGCCGTTCACGCAGTACGGCGCCGGGACGCGCTCGGAGTACGCGCCGCCGACCTTCACGGCGAAGAAGATGTCGGAGTACGGCGCGGCCGGATCGGGATCGAGCGAGCCGAACGCGAGCAGGCGGCCGCCCGGCGACGGCGACGGGTTGAACTCCCAGATGTCGGTGTTGACGCCGCCCGGCAGGTTCTCGGCGGTGCGGAAGCCGCTGCCGTTCCGTCGCGCGCGCCAGAGGTCCCACGCGCCGGCGCCGCCCTCGCGATCGCTGTTGAAGAAGAGCGTGCCGTCGGCGGTGGTCGACGGGAAGAACTCGTTGGCGTCGGTGTTCACCTCGGGGCCGAGGCGGACCGGCGCGCCCCACCCTGCCGCCGTGCGCGTGACCTTCCAGATGTCGCCGTGGGTCTGCGCGCTCGCGCCGTCGAGCGAGCGGAACGAGGTGTAGTAGAGCGTGCGACCGTCGGGCGTGACGAACGCGTCGAACTCGTCGAAGGGCGTCGCGAACGGCACGGGCGCCGGCGTCGACCAGCCGCTGCCAGTGCGGCGGCTCTCGAGGATCACCTGGCGACCGTCGACGAAGCGGTGAAAGTAGGCGGTGCGGCCGTCGGGCGTGAACACGAGGCGGCCCTCGTCGGCGTCGGACGAGAACGCGTCGAGCTTGTGCGCGGTGCACCACGACGCCTCGAGCTCGGCGACCGCGGTCTCGAGCTCGGGTGGGCCGCTCGAGACGCAGGCCGCGAACGGGAGGATGGAGGCGGACAGCGAAAGGGAGATCGCGATGCGGAGCTTCATGCGCGCACGCTAGAAGGCGCCGGCCGCGGCTCCGCACGCGCCGGGACGAAACGGCCCGCGGCAGGGACGAAGTGGACCGCTCGGGCGATCGGTCCGTTGCGACCCGCCCGCGCCGCCGGCTACGGTCACGAGATGCGGTTCTCGATGGTCGCCGGTGTCGCCACGGCGTGGTGGCTGATGGTGGCGCTGGTGGGCGCGGCCAACGAGTACGGCCTCGGCGACGACTCGTGGCGCTACGCGCTCGTCACCAACCTCGCCGGCGCGGTGCCCTGGATCCCGCTGATGATCGCCCTGCACTACCTGTGCGTATGGCGACCGCTGCGCGGGCCGCGGTGGGTGCAGGCCTTCGCGATCCACCTGCTCGCCTGTGTCGCCGTGGTCGTGGTCCGCGCCGTGATCATCTACGCGATCGATCCGTGGGTGCACTTCTACGAGCAGCCGCCGCGCTTCGTCGACGTGCTCCAGCACAGCGTCCGCAACAACCTGTTCCAGTACTGGCTCCTGGTCGGCGTCTCGCACGCCGTCATCTACGCGCGCGAGGCGATCGACCGCGCGCGCACCGCGGCGCAGCTCGAGGCGTCACTCAGCCGGGCCGAGCTCGCCGCGCTGACCGCGACCATGGATCCGCACTTCCTCTTCAACACGCTGCAGGCGGTGGCCGAGATGGTGCACCGCGACGCGGACGCCGCCGATCGCATGCTCGTCCGCCTGAGCGCGATGCTGCGCCGCATGCTCGACGACCGCCGGCCGCTGGTGCCGCTGCGCGACGAGCTCGCGTTCGTGCGCGACTACCTCGCCATCGAGCACGTGCGGTTCGGCGACCGCCTCGAGGTGCGCTGGGACGTCGACCCCGCGGTCGAGGACGTGCCCGTGCCACGCCTGTCGATCCAGCCGCTCGCCGAGAACGCGCTCCGTCACGGGTTATGGCCCGCGGGTCGCCCGGGCACGCTCACCATCACGGCCCGCCGCGACGGTGACGAGCTGGTCGTGCGGGTCAGCGACGACGGAGTCGGCCTCGATGCGACACCGGGCGCGGCTGCCGGCGCGAGCGGTCACGGGCTCGCCACGGTGCGCGCGCGCATCGAGCGGCTCTACCCGGGTCGCGCCGAGCTGGCGCTGCGCGCGCGGCCGGGCGCCGGCGCCGACGCGCAGGTTCGCATCCCGTGGCCGTGGCCGTGGCCGCCGGAGGTCGCCGCATGCGCGTCGTGATCGTCGACGACGAGGAGCTCGCGCGCGCTCGCCTGCGCCGGCTGCTCGGCGCGCACCCCGACGTCGAGATCGTCGCCGACCTCGGTGATGCATCCACCGCCGCGGCGCGGATCGAAGCGCTCCAACCCGACGTCGTGCTCCTCGATGTACGCATGCCGCAGCGCGATGGCTTCGAGATCGCGGCCGCGCTGGGACCGCGCCCGTGCGTGGTCATCTTCGTGACCGCGTGGAGCGACCACGCGGTGCGCGCGTTCGACGCCGGCGCCGCCGACTACCTGCTGAAGCCGGTCGACGGCGAGCGCCTCGCCCTCGCGCTCGACCGCGCGCGCGAGCGGCTGCGCGGCGCGCTGCCACCGCGCTTCGCCGTGAAGGACGGTGCGCGCTTCCGGTTCGTGGCGCTTGCCGAGATCGACGCCGCGGTCGCGCGCGGCAACTACGTCGAGCTGCGCGCCCATGGCAAGGCGTACACGGTGCGCGCCACGCTCGCCGCGATCGAGGGAAGGCTCGAGCCGGCCGCGTTCGTGCGCGTGCACCGCTCGGTGCTCCTGCGCGTCGATCGCATCGCGGCGATCGAGCCGCTCTTTCGCGGCGAGTACCTCATCACGCTCACCGACGGCGCGACCTTCACGTCGGCGCGCGGCCACCGCGCCGAGCTACGCCGCGCCCTTGGGCTCCCGGCCTAGATCGGCGTCCGCGTCCTCGCGGCGCGCCAGGAGGAGGAACGGCAGGCTGACGGCGGCGATCACGCCGGCGACGACGTACGACGCGGCGTAGCCGCGCACGTCGGCGACGCGCCCCAGGACGGGCTGGAACGCGGACCCGCCCGTCGACGTCACCATCGAGTCGAACGAAAGGACGGTCGCGCGCTGCTTCGACGGGATGAGCGCGTTCAGGTACGCCTGGCGCACCGGCATCGTCGCGGCGAACGCCATCGCCCACACCACGAGCAGCCCGACCGCGAGCACGAAGCTGTCCACCAGCCCCAGCAGCGCGAGCGACACGGCGGTGAGCACGCCGGTCGCGAGCAGGATGTGCGTCCGCCGGCGCACGCGTTTCCGCACCAGCGGGACGACGAAGCCGCCCGCGATCTGCGTCGCGGAGATGCCGGCCGCCGCGATGCCGGCGACGCCGATGCTCTGCACGTTGCCGTAGAGCGCGAGCAGGTACGGCTGGGCCGCGTAGAACGCGTACATGCCGACGCCACCCGCGAACGGACCGGCGAGCACGATCCACCGCACCGGACGGTGACGCAGCCCGTGGTTCCACGAAGCCGACGCGAGCCCCTTCACCTGGGACACCAGGCCGGCATGCCGCTCGGGCGTGAAGGCGACCTCCTTCATGATGACGAAGGCGACGACCAGCGCGACCAGCTGGATGCCGGCGCGAGCCAGATAGGGCGCGCCCAGGACACTGAGCTGCGCGATGAAGCCGCCGGCGACGGTACCGACCAGCATGGCGGTTCCGTCGACGATCTGCCGCCGCGAGAACACCGGATCGAGGTCGCCCTCGTAGCCGGCGGCCTTCATCTCGTCGACCAGCCACGCCTCGAGCGCGCCGGAGAAGAAGCAGTAGCCGAAGCCGAGCAGCACCGACGCCGCGCCCCAGCCCCAGAACGGCCCGTCGACGTACCACATGTACACGTAGAGCAAGTTGCCGCCGAGCTGCACCACCGCGCCGATGAGGTACGAGCGACGCCGGCCCCACGTGTCCGCGACCATGCCCGTCGGGATCTCGAAGACGACGAGCCCGAGCGTGTAGAGCGCGTTGGCGGCGAACGCCTCGACGTTGGAGAGCCCGCCGTCGAGGAGGAAGAGCGTGTTGACGCCGATGATGAGCGCGGTCGGCAGCGAGATGAACAGGCTCAGCACCAGGAACGTGTTGCGGATCCTCCGGCTCGCCGCGTTCATCCCGCAGGGACCATAGCGCGCGAACTCTGCCTGACGTTGCCGAGCGCCGCGGGTGCGAGCACGCCCTGCGAATTGGTACGAGGTGAAGCATGTGCACCACCGCGTCTCGCGCTCTCGCCGCGCTGTCGCTCGCAGCTCTCGCTTCCCTCTCCGGCTGCTTCGAAGCCGAGGACGATGTCGACACCGGCACCGTCAACATCAACCTGATCGGCCAGGGCACGTCGGGCGCGGTGTATCGCCTGCGCGACGCGACCATCACCGTGGAGGGCCCGGCGCCGACGGTGTGGCACACCGAGGACGATCCCGACCGCACGGCGCTCTCGGCCAACGTCGTGCCGGGGAGCTACAGCGCGACCGTCGCGCCGGGCTGGCGGCTGGAGCGGGTGCTGCCGGGCATGCCGGCCGTCGACGTGACGGCGACGCTCACGTCGCCCAACCCGTTCCCGTTCACGGTGGCGCCGCAGGAGCGCACCTCGGTGCCGCTGCGCTTCGCCGTCGAGGGCGACGTGGTCGACATGACGAGCGGCTACGACATCACGATCGGCGTCGACGACCTCGGTACGAACCTCGTGGTCAGCGCGTCGGCGCTCACGCTGCTGGAGGGGACGACCGCGGCCATCGGCGTGCGTCTCGCGACCGCGCCCAGCGCGCCCGTGACCGTGACCGTGTCTTCGAGCGACGCGAGCGCGCTCGCGAGCACGCCGACCACCCTGACCTTCACGCCGGCCAACTTCGCGACGGCGCAGAACGTGACCTTGTTCGCCGTGCCCGACGCCGACGTCGCGGGCGAGATGGTCATCGTGTCGCTGGGCGCGATGGGCCTCCCGACCGCTAACGTGAGCGTGTTCGTGCAGGACGTCGACGTGCAGACCATCCTGCCCGGCGTCACGAACCTGTCCCTCGTCGAGGGCGGCGCGGGGACCTTCACGGTGCGCCTCGCGGCGCAGCCGCCGGCGAACGTGATCGTGACGGTCGCGTCCAGCGACACGAGCGCGGTCACCGCTGCGCCGGCCGCGCTGACCTTCACGCCGGCCAACTACAACACGGCGCAGGTCGTCACCCTTTCGGGCGTCGCTGACGCCGATGCCGCGAACGAGGCCGTGACCGTGGTGCTGAGCAGCCCCGGCGTCGCCGCGGCCACGCTCACCGTGACCGTCAGCGACGACGACGTGCAGTCGATCGTGGTGACCACGCCGTCCGTCGTGCTCGTCGAGGGTGGCACCGCGACGTTCGGCGTGCGCCTCGGGGCGCAACCGGCGTCGCCGATCAGCGTCCAGCTCGTCTCGAGCGACACCAGCGCCGCTCACGTCACGCCGGCGACCCTCACCTTCACGCCGGGCAACTGGTCGAGCAACCAGAACGTCACCGTCGTGGCGCCGCAGGATGCCGACGGCGTCGACGAGGACATCCTCGTCCAGGCGATCTCGCCCGGCCTGGCGACCCGGACCGTCGAGGTCAACGTCGTCGACAACGACGCGCCCTGACGTTCGCCGCTCGCGACGGTGTCGCTTCGGCACAGCGCGTCGCTACTTCTTCTTCGACTTCTTCGCGGCGGGCTTGGCCTTCGGCTTCGCCGCGGGTTTGGCCGTTGGCTTCGCAGCGGACTTGGCCTTCGGCTTCTCGGCCTTCGCGTCGCCCTTCCCCTTCGGCTTCGCTCTCGCGAGGTCGGCGAGGAACGTGTCCGCGGCGCGGCCTAGCGAGACCTCGTCGGGCGCGTCGTGCTCGTCGACCACGAGGATGCTGAGCTCGCCGGCGGCGTGACGCTCGGCCAGCGCGGCGATCACGTTCTCGTCGACGTCCCATCCGTCGCCCGACTCGCGCGACACGTACTCGTAGCCGACGCGGCGTGACGCATCGAAGCCGTCGACCTCGAAGCTGAGGCCCTCCTCGTCGAGGGCGACGTTCTCGGTGATCGTGAATCCTGCCGCCTCGAAGCGCTGCTTCAGGAGGGTGGCGGCCTTGCGCTCGTCCATGGACCGCAGCGTATCAGGGCCGCTGACCGACCGAACTGAGCGGACAGATCGAGCGGACACCCGGCGAGCGTCGCAGCCCGCACCGCGCATCACCCCGCAATCGTTACGAGTTCGAGCTGGCGCGCGTGTTGCGATAGGAGGTCGCCATG
>DATLEB010000037.1:0-48932 GCA_035525615.1 Kofleriaceae bacterium
GATGTCCTCGATCGCCTTCGAGTAGCCGCGCGACGCGTCGCCCACGAACGCCTTGCCCTTGCCGAGCCCGCCGTCCGCGACCCGGCGCGACCAGACGTTCCAGTCGCTGCTGGCGGGCGCCTCCTCGATCTGCGTGGCCGCCGACGCCGCGCCGAAGCGCCAGCTCTCCCGGCCCGCATCCCCCACGAGCGGCCCGATCTCGCCGTAGGCGATGTTCGGCGGCGGGTCATCGCCCCCACACGCCGCCCACAGGCTCAAAACTGCTACGAATGGCCACCGCATGCGCGCATCTAACCACGCGGTTTCCCTCGCGGGAACAGCCTTGACAGCGGGAGGCCCGTCCATATACTGCGCCGCTTCCAGAGGTACGTCTCGTGGCCGCCGACCCCAAGCCCATCAACCCGTTCCGCGTGCTCGTCCGCGATCTGCCGGCCTCGCGCCGCATCGCGGCCACGCCGGCGTTCGTCGCCGACGCGGTGAAGGGGCTGCCCCTGCGCGACGCGCTCGACGGTGACCCGGCCACGCTCCCAGCTCTGCAGGACGACGGTGGCGTCGCCGAGGTCGAGCTCTACAGCGACGAGGAGAACGTGTACGCGACCGGCAAGGTCAAGGGCACGGTCACCGTCGCGTGCAGCCGCTGCGTCACCCCGGCGCACATCACGTTCGAGGAGCCGGTCCACGTCACGTTCCTGCCGGCCCACGCCATGCCCAAGGAGCTCGACGAGGACTCCGCCGACGAGGGCGTCGAGCTGGCCGAGAACGATCTCGACGTCTATCCATACGACGGCGAGGCGGTTGACCTGGAGCCGCTGGTGCGAGAGCAGTTCGTGCTCGCCGTGCCGTTCGCGCCCCTCTGCCGTGAAGACTGCCTCGGGCTCTGCCCGCAGTGCGGCGCCGATCGCAACCACGCGCCGTGCACGTGCGAGAAGCCCGTGGACCCCCGTTTCGTAGCCCTGCAAGGGCTGAAGCTCCCGTCGTAGTAACGGGACGAGTAAAGAGAAAGAGAAAGAGCCATGGCCCTCCAGAAGCGTCGTCGCGGCCCCGCCCGCACCGGTCACCAGCGTTCGGCTTGGATGAAGAAGTCGGGTGAGAACCGCCCGCTCGTCCAGGCGTGCCCCAACTGCGACGCGCCGCGCATCCCGCACCGCGTCTGCATGGCGTGCGGCTTCTACGACGGTCAGCAGGTCATGAAGGCCAAGACCGCCGACGCCGGCGAGTGACCCGCCGATCGGTAACGGGAGTTGATCGTTGCTCTCGATTCGTTAGGCAGTGATTCGGCGCCGCAACCGGAGGTTGCCGGTGCGGTCGCGGCTGTCCGCGAATCGAATCTCGAGGTCATCCTCGTCGGCGATCGGGCCCGCATCGAAGCGGAGCTCGAGCGCGTCGGCGCACGCGGCGAGCGCGGCATCACGGTCGAGCACGCCGCCGAGGTCGTCACCATGGACGACCACCCCGGCGAGGTCTTCCGCAAGAAGCGGCAGAGCTCGCTGCGCGTCGCCACCGAGCTCGTGAAGGCGGGCCGGGCGCAGGCGCTGGTGTCGGCCGGAAACTCGGGTGCGGTGCTCTCGCACGCGCTCTTCGTCCTCGGCCGCACCGACGGCGTCGAGCGGCCCGCGATCGCCACCGCGTTCCCCACGCCGCACGGCCCGTTCACGCTCTGCGACGTCGGCGCCAACGTCGACGTGAAGCCGTCCATGCTGGCGCAGTTCGCCGCGCTCGGCGCCGCGTACGACCGCGTCGTGCACGCGCGCGCGCACCCGCGGGTCGGCCTCCTCTCCAACGGCGGCGAGCCCGGCAAGGGCACCGAGCTCACCCGCGCCGCGCACGCGCTCCTCGAGGCCGCGGCCGCGCGCCCAGGCGCCGCGTTCCGCTACATCGGCTACGTCGAGGGCAGCGATCTGTGGCGCGGCACCGTCGACGTCGTGGCCACCGACGGCTTCACCGGCAACGTGCTCCTCAAGGCGTGCGAGGGCGTGGCCGACGCGCTCTTCGGCCTGGTGCGGTCCGAGCTGCGCGAGACGCGCCGCGCCATGGTCGGCGGCGCGCTGGCCGCACCCGCGTTGCGCTCGCTGAAGAAGCGCATCGATTTCGCCGAGACCGGCGGCGCGTTGCTCGCCGGCGTCGACGGCGTGGTGATCATCGCCCACGGTCGCAGCGACACCATCGCGATCAAGAACGCCGTCAAGCTCGCGGATCGCTTCGCGAGGGCCCAGTTGCCGGACCGGATGCGCGAGGCGATCGCCGCGCCTGCGTAAGCATTTTCGCGGCAGTAGCCGCTTTCTTCGGGCACGGCGTTGTGCCAAACAGCGGGCGTGACGACCGCGCTCCTCTTCCCGGGCCAGGGCTCGCAACGTGTGGGCATGGGCCGCGACCTCGCGCATCGCTTCGAGATCGCGCGCCGCACCTATCAGGAAGCGGACGACGCGCTCGGCTTCGCGATCAGCACGCTGTGCTTCGAGGGTCCGGAGGACGACCTGACGCTCACGCAGTACAGCCAGCCGGCGATCCTCACGACGTCGATGGCGGTCTTCCGCGTGCTCCAGGCCGAGAAGGGCCTGCGCTTCGACACCTGCGCCGGTCACTCGCTCGGTGAGTGGACGGCGCTGTGCGCCGCGGGCGCGCTCCAGTTCGCCGACGCGGTGCGCCTCACGCACCAGCGCGGCCTCTTCATGCAGGACGCGGTGCCGGTCGGTGTGGGCGCGATGGCCGCGCTCATGGGCCTCGAGCTGCCGGCGGCGATCGAGCTGTGCGTCGCGGCGCGCGCCGACGGCGAGCCGTGCGAGCCCGCCAACCTGAACGGCGGCAGCCAGATCGTGATCTCGGGTCACGCCGCGGCGATCGATCGCGCCATCGCGGCCGCGAAGGGGAAGGGCGCCAAGCGCGCCGTGAAGCTCCAGGTGAGCGCGCCCTTCCACTGCTCGATGATGCAGCCCGCGGCGGACAGGCTCGCCGAGGCGCTGGCCGGCGTCACCATCGCGGCGCCGACGGTGCCGGTGGTCGTCAACGTCACCGCCGAGCCCACGCAGGATCCGGCGCAGATCAAGCAGCTCCTCGTCGAGCAGGTGACGGCCACGGTCCGCTGGGAAGAGTCGGTCAAGGCGCTCGCCGCGTCGGGTGTCACGCGCGCCTACGAGCTCGGCGCCGGCAGCGTGCTGCGCGGCCTCGTGAAGCGCATCGCCGAGACCATCACGATCGACACCATCGGCGAGCCACACGAAGTGGACGGCTTCCAGCCGGGCTGAGAGGAACCGAACCATGGCGATCACCGACAAGGCACTCGAAGGACGCGTCGCGCTCGTCACCGGCGGCTCGCGCGGCATCGGCCGCGCCATCTGCGTGGCGCTCGCCAGGCGCGGCGCCAAGGTCGTCATCAATTACGCCTCCCGGGAGGACGCCGCCCGCGAGACGGCGGAGCTGGTCACCGCCGCCGGCGGCACCGCGGTGCTCTCGGCGTTCGACGTGGCCGCGCCCGAGGCGTGCACCGAGGCCATCAAGGCGATCGGCAAGGATCACGGCGGGCTCGACATTCTGGTCAACAACGCCGGCGTCGCCATCAACGGCCTCCTCCTCCGCTACAAGGACGACCAGTGGGCGCGCACGCTCCAGGTCAACCTCGGCGGCGCGTTCCACTGCGCGCGCGCCGCGGCGTCGCTGCTCCTGCGCTCGAAGGAGCACGGTCGCATCGTCAACATCACGTCGGTGGTGGGTGAGAGCGGCAACGGCGGCCAGGTCGCGTATGCGTCGTCGAAGGCCGGCCTCATCGGCCTCACCCAGTCGCTGGCCAAGGAGCTGGCCTCGCGCGGCGTGACCGCCAACGCGGTGTCGCCCGGGTTCATCGACACCGACATGACGGCCGAGCACCTCCCCGAGGCTGCGCGCGCCAAGCTCCTCGAGCAGATTCCGCTGGCGCGCATCGGCCTGGCCGATGACGTCGCCCATGCCGTCGCGTTTTTGGCCGGACCGGAAGCCGGGTACATCACCGGCCAAGTCATCCGCGTCAACGGCGGCCTGTTGATGTAGCGCGGGCTTTCGTAGATAAAGTCCGCACCAAGAAAGGTAACTGCCCCATGTCCGACACGATCGATGCCAAGGTTCGCGAGATCATCTGCCAGCAGCTCGAGGTCTCCCCCGAGCAGCTCCGTCCCGAGGCGTCCTTCGTCGACGATCTCAAGGCCGACTCGCTCGCGGTCGTCGAGCTCGTCCTCGCCCTCGAGCAGGAGTTCAAGCTCGAGATCCCCGAGGAAGACACCGAGCGCATCAAGACGGTGAAGGACGCGCTCGACTACATCAAGTCGCACGCCTCCTGAAGCGGGTCATTGGAGCCCACCCATGCGCCGCGTCGTCATCACCGGAATCGGTCTCATCACTCCGATCGGCATCGGCCGCGAGGAGACGTGGCAAGCCCTGCTCGCCGGCAAGAGCGGCGCGGGGCCGACGACGTTGTTCGATGCCAAGGACTACGCCTCCAAGTTCTCTTGTGAGGTGAAGGACTGGGCCGCGAATTCCACGCGCTGGCTCGACAAGCGCGAAGTGAAGCACATGGACCGCTTCCTCCAGTTCGGCATCGCCGCCGGCATGATGGCGATGGAGGACGCGGGCTACCCGGACAACCGGGCGCCCGCCGGCGAGGAGGATCGCTGGGGCGTGTACTTCGGCGCGGGGCTGGGCGGCGTCTCGACCATCGAGGCGACGCACGACTCGGGTCGCGCCAAGGGCCCGCGCTACGGCTTCAATCCGTACTTCGTCACCGACATCATCATCAACATGATCCCCGGCGTGCTGTCGATCCGCACCGGGGCGCGTGGCGCCAACTTCTCGCACGTCTCGGCGTGCTCGACGGGCGCGCACTCGATCGGTGAGGCGATGCGCAACATCCGCCACGGCTACGCCGACGTGATGATCGCGGGTGGCGCCGAGGCGACGATCACGATGCTCGGCGTCGGCGGCTTCAACGCCATGCGCGCCATGTCGACGCGCAACGACGCGCCCGAGAAGGCGTCGCGCCCGTTCGACAACGACCGCGACGGCTTCGTCATCGGCGAGGGCGCCGGTGGCCTCGTGCTCGAGGAGTACGAGCACGCCAAGGCGCGCGGCGCGCGGATCTACGGCGAGGTGAAGGGGTACGCCGCCAACAGCGACGCCCACCACATCACCGCGCCCGCGCCCGAGGGCATCGGCGCGCAGCGCTGCATGAAGCAGGCGCTCGCCGACGCGGGGCTCGCGCCCGAGGCGATCGGCTACATCAACGCGCACGGCACCTCGACCGAGTTCAACGACAAGAACGAGACCGCGGCCATCAAGGCGGTCTTCGGCGACCACGCGCGGAAGCTCGCGGTGTCGTCGACCAAGTCGATGACCGGCCACATGCTGGGCGCGGCCGGCGCGGTCGAGGCGGGCATCTGCGCCCTCGCGCTGACCCGCGGCGTCCTGCCGCCGACCATCAACTACGAGACGCCCGATCCCGAGTGCGACCTGGACTACGTGCCCAACAAGGCGCGCGAGCAGCGGGTCAACGCGGCGATCTCCAACTCGTTCGGCTTCGGCGGGACCAACGCCGCGATCGTGATCACGAGTGACCTCGCCACCGAGGGCGCGGGGGCCAGGCGCTGATGCGCTGGTACGTCGGCAGCGACCACGCCGGGTTCGCGCTGAAGCGCCATCTGTGCGACGTGCTGCGCTCGCTGGGCGACGAGGTGAACGACCTCGGCACCGAGAACGAGCAGGCGGTGGACTACCCCGACTTCGGCGCCGCCGTCGGCCGCGCGGTCGCGTCGGCGCGCAATCCGGCGCTCGGCCTCGTCGTCTGCGGCACCGGTGTCGGCATCGGCATCGCCGCCAACAAGGTGCCGGGCGTGCGCTGCGCGCTGTGCACCGAGGCGTTCACGGCCACGGCCGCGCGCGCTCACAACGACGCCAACGTGATCGCGCTCGGTGCGCGTGTCATCGGCGCGGGTGTCGCGGAGGCGTGCGTGCGCGCCTTCCGGGACACGGCCTTCGAGGGCGGCCGCCACGCACGGCGGGTCGCCAAGCTCAACACGCTCGACGACGCTGCCCGGGGCAGCTAGGCGGGTAGGGGGCGAGAGTCGGACATGCGTTGCCCCTTCTGCGGTGAGGACGAGGACAAGGTCAATGACTCGCGCACGTCGAAGGACGGCCGCGAGATCCGGCGGCGCCGCGAGTGCCTGCGCTGCGAGCGACGCTTCACGACCTACGAGCGCGTCGACGAGGCCATGCCGGTGGTCGTGAAGAACGACGGCCGGCGCGAGCCGTTCGACGTGCACAAGATCGAGCGCGGCATCTCGTTCGCGATCATCAAGCGGCCGGTGACGCCGGAGCAGGTCCGCAAGATCGCCGAGGCGGTCGAGACCGAGATCAGCGAGCTCGGCGTCGACGAGATCCCGTCGCGCGACATCGGCGAGCGCGTGCTGCCGCGGCTGCGCGCGCTCGACACCGTGGCGTACGTGCGCTTCGCCTCGATCTATCGCGACTTCGGCGACCTCGACGAGTTCGCGCGCGAGCTGCGCGCGCTCAAGAAGTCCGGTGCCGAAAGCGCGTGATACCGAGACGCGTGCCTCGGAGGACGCGCGCTGGATGGCGCGTTGCCTCGAGCTCGCGGCCATGGGCGGGCGCACGTCGCCCAATCCGCAGGTCGGCTGCGTCATCGTCGGCAAGGGCGGAAAGGTGCTGGCCGAGGGCTGGCACCGCGGGCCGGGCACGGCGCACGCCGAGGCCGACGCGCTCTCGAAGCTGAAGGGGAAGGCGGGCGCTGCCGTCGCGAAGGGCGCGACGATGTACGTGAACCTCGAGCCGTGCAATCACCAGGGCCGCACGCCGCCGTGCGCGCCCGCGGTGATCGCGAGCGGCGTCGCGCGCGTCGTCATCGGCGCGATGGATCCGGTGCCGGGTCACGGCGGGGGCGCGGCGCGCATCAAGAAGGCGCGCATCGCCGTCACGCGGGGCGTGCTCGCGCCGGCATGCGAGGAGCACAACCGCGGCTTCTTCACGTGGGCGCGGCAGGGGCGGCCGTGGTTCACGCTCAAGGCGGCCACCACGCTCGACGGGCGCATCGCCACGTCCAAGGGCGAGTCGCAGTGGATCACCGGCAAGCCGGCGCGCACGCGCGTGCACGCGCTGCGGGCGATGCACGACGCGGTGCTGGTCGGCATCGGCACCGTGCTCGCCGACGATCCCAAGCTGTCGGTGCGCCACGTCGACGGCGCGGATCCGGTGCGCGTCGTGATCGACAGCCGCCTGCGCACACCGCCCACGGCGGCGCTCTTCACGCGCGCGCCTGGCGTCATCATCGCGTGCGCCGAGGGCGTGCCGGCGATCCGCCTTCGCCGTCTCGAGCGCGCCGGCGCGACCGTGCTCGTGTTCCCACGAACGCGCGACGGCGGCATCGATCTGCTGGCGCTCGGCGTGGCGCTGGCGGGGAAGGGCATCACATCGTGCCTGGTCGAGGGCGGCGGCGAGGTCCATGGCTCGTTCCTCGCGGCCGGCCTCGTCGACGAGCTCGAGCTGCACATGGCGCCCAAGGTGCTGGGCGGCGGGCGCGAGGGCGGTCCGTCCTGGGTCGGTGGTGACGAGGTGGTGCACCTGGACCAGGCTCACCGTTTCGGCATCCGCGCGGCCCAGTTCGCCGGCGACGACCTGCTCCTGACGCTGCGTCCGACTCGCACCCACAGCTGAGAAGGCGCCGGCTGGGGCTTTCCCGCGCGACGTCGAAGGACGGCTCACCCGTGTGACACCGATCGCGTGCGTCGGATACCATATCGGTAAGGGGGAGCTACCGCATGGGCCTGTTCGACAAGAAGGACAAGAAGCGCAAGGACGACTTCGACTCTCCGGTCGATCAGGTCGACCTCGGCGCGTCGTCGCGTCCGGCCGCCTCCGAGCCACCGAAGGCGGCCGCGCCTGCGCCGGCCCCCGAGCCCGTCCGTTCGCCTCCGGCGGCTTCTGCCGCCGCCTCGCCCTCGCCCGCGCCCGCAGCGAGCACGACGGCGGCGCCCGCTGCCGCCGCCCCCAAGCCCGCCGCTGCGCCCGCCGCCGCACCCGCACCTGCCCGTGCACAGGGAGGAGCTGCTTCCATGGACAACGACGATTACGGCATCGACAAGGCCATCGAGCTGATGCGCACCTTGCCGAGCGAGAACATCGAGCTGGTGGTCCAGGTCGTGAAGTTCTCGCTGGAGTCGGTCGGCATCCACCTGCCGACGATCATCCAGGACGCCGTGCGCCGGCAGAACGACCTGCAGGGTCGCATCGCCGCGCTCAAGGCGGAGATCGCGGACCTCGAGGCCGAGATCAAGCAGCGCCGCGACGAGATCGCGAAGCACGAGGGTGACCACAAGGAGACCTCGCTGGTGCGCGACCGCCTCGAGCTCGCCGAGAAGATCGGCAAGGGCGCCAAGCCAGCGGCGGCGGCGGGGTCGTCGTCGTCCACGTCGTCCTCATCGTCGTCCGGCAGCAGCGACTCCTCCGCGCCGTCGAGCTCGACGGGCTCGCTGCCGACCCTCGGCGGCACGCCGCACCGCAGCCACCCCGCCACGGGGCAGACCGCCGTCATCCCGCCCAAGAAGTAGCTCACCTTCCTCCTCGCCCGTCCGAGTCCGATGCTTCGCCACCACATGTCCGTGATCACTGCTGACAACCGCCTCAAGCGGGAAGTCCAGCGTGTCACCGCGTCGACCGCCTCCACCGCCGCCTTCGCGAAAGATCTCACGGCGCTCGACGGCGAACGCAAACCCGACCTCGTGATCGTCGACGCGCGCACCGAGCGCCCGCCGGTCGGCCTCCACAAGAAGGTCCCGGAGACGTCGAAGATCATCTTCATCGTCGGCGACGACCACAAGATCACCGACGACCTGCCGGTGTTCAGCGACGGCCACGTGGTCAGCGTGATGAGCCACGGCAACAACTTCGACGCCGACGAGTTCATCGCGTCGGCCACCAAGGCGCTGCGCGGCAACATCTTCGGCCTCAACAAGTACTTCCCGTGGGGCGTCACCACCTTCTCGATGGTGGTGAAGAGCTACGCCGACAAGAACAAGGCGATCGACGTGCTCATGCAGTACGCCAACCTCGCCGGCGTACGCGGCCCCGTGCGCGAGCGCATCCAGACCGTCGCCGACGAGCTGATGATGAACGCGCTCTATCACGCGCCGGTGGACAAGGAAGGCAAGGAGCTCTATCGCGAGAAGACGCTCAAGGAGCTGACGCAGCTCCCCGAGGTCCCCGCGATCGAGGTCCAGTACGGCTCGACCGGCCGCTACTTCGGGATCTCCGTGCGCGACGGCGGCGGCTCGCTGACGCGCGAGCGCGCGATGCAGTACCTGCTCAAGGCGCGCTCGTCGACGCCCGAGATGGAACAGAAGGTCGGCGGCGCCGGCCTCGGCCTCGTGAGCGTGCTGCGCTCGGTCTCGAAGCTCATCTTCAACCTCGAGCCCGGGACCTCGACCGAGGTCGTCGGCCTCTTCGACATCGAGCTCTTCGCGAAGGGCCAGATCGGCGCGCGCTCGCTCCACGTCTTCACCTCCGCCGCGGATCCCGATCCGGAGTCCGACGACGACGATGACGACGACGGCGGCGACGAGAGCACGCAGGTCACGCAGGCCCAGGGCGCTGACGACGCCCCCAACCTGAAGAAGGGCCGCGGCGCCTGGATCCTCGCCGCGATCTTGCTCTCCGTCGTGACGGCCCTCGGCACCGCCGTCGCCATGAAGAAGGGCTCGAAGTCCGACGCCATCACGGGCCCCGACGACCCGCGCTGCGCCAGCTGCGCCGCCAAGCCTGAGACCGACGGCCTGACCCAACCCCGCTAGGGGTGGGCCGAAAATAGTGAACCCCAAGGACGTAGCCGGTCCTGGGGTTCGGTCTGTGCGGTTACCCGCACAGGCGCCGGTTTCGCACACCAACGGCAGATGTGATCGTTCAGATCTTCGTGCCCGCGACTTGCCGTTAGTCAAAGCGACCAGAGTTGGCGGCCGCTACCGGAATCGAACCGGCATCTCGGGCCAATACGACCACGTTAGAGATGGTGCGCTCGGCATGTTGAGTCTGGGAGATAGCCTCAGTTTGACAGTCAACCGTCTCGACTGACCCCGTCAGGGGCCCGCGTCTACCGTTTCGCCACGGGGCCGCAAGAGAACGAACGAGTGGTCCCGGGAGGACTCGAACCTCCACGTCGTGACTGGCTGATCGGCGTGAGCTTGAGCTTGAGCTTCAGCTTGTCTCCCATTCGGGAATCTTGATCAGGGCGCGAACAGGTAGTCGAACACCTCCTTCGCGAGCTTCTTGTCCTGCGCCTCGGCGGCGTTGGCCTGCTCGCGGGCATACTTCACGGCGTTCGACAGCTTCTCGATCCGCGCGAGGAGCTGCTTCTTGCGCGGCGCCGGGATGGCGCCCGAGTACTTGATGGTCGTCCACTGGCCGGCGATCACGTCCTCCGTGATGAGCTGCGTCTGCGCCGGGTGGTGCTCGGTCGCGTCGTACAGCACGATCGGCCGCTGCACCTTCTTCGTGCGCTGCGTGGCCGTCGGCTCGGTCTTGAACAGGCCCGTGCCGGGGTCGACGTTCCAGTCGCTGCCCGCGTCGAGCTCCGACATCTTCGACACGAACGTCGACAGGTCGGTCAGCTGCTTCTCCAGGAAGAGCAGGTACGTCGCCGGCACCGCCTCCATCAGCGTGCGCCCGTCGATCAGGACGTCGGCGCGCGCCGCGCAGTTGGCCCAGTCCTTCGTGGCCGTGATGTCGAACAGCTCGGTCAACGACTTCGCGACGCGCTCGAGCACGTCGCTGGCGTTGTGCTGCACCTTCTGGCTCTCCGACGGGTACGTCTCGCCGTCCTCGTCACGAGGCTGGTACGCCTTGTGGAAGCCGTTCATGAGCCCCGGCTTCTGCGTCGCCTGGTGGAGCTCCGTGAACTCCGCGTAGACGCGGGTCTTGATGCCCTTCTCGATCGCAAGAATCTGATTCAACTTGGCCATTGGTAATCCCGGGCGAGACAGCGGACGTAAAAAACGGCCCACGCATCGCGCGCCCCGGCAAGACCATGTCCGATGACGCCGCGGCGCGCAAGTGGTACACGAGCGGGGTGTTCACGGGCCTCGTCGAGGACATCGGTATTGTCGCCCGCGCCGACCGGCGCAGCGACGCGCTGGTCCTCTCCGTCCGCCCCGCCGCCATCGACGTGAAGACGCTCGCGCTCGGCGAGTCCATCTGCCACGACGGCGTCTGCCTCACGGTCACGGATTCCGGGTCGACCGGCGGCGGCGCGTACACCGTTCTCGCCGGCGCCGAGACCCTCGCGCGCACCACGCTCGGCCGGGTCCGCGTCGGCTCGAAGCTCAACCTCGAGCGCGCCCTCGCCGCCGGCGCGCGCCTCGGCGGCCACCTCGTCGCCGGCCACGTCGACGGCACCGGCGAGCTCGCCGCGCGCGTCGACCGCGGCGCCAACCTCGTGCTCACGTTCCGCACGCCGCCGGCGCTGCTCCGCTACATCGTCGAGAAGGGCTCGATCGCCATCGACGGCATCAGCCTCACCGTCAACCGCGTCGACGACACCGGCTTCGACGTCGCCATCATCCCGCACACCGCCCTTGTCACCACGCTCGGCGCGCGCCGTCCCGGCGATCACGTCAACCTCGAGGTCGACGTGATCGGCAAGTACGTCGAGAAGCTCCTGGGCGGATATCAACCGCGCCCGAAGGACGTGTGACCACCATGCCGCAGAAGCACACCACGCCAACCGCCCGTGTCACCGCCGCGCTCGACGCCATCCGCGCCGGGCAGATGGTCATCATGGTCGACGACGAGGATCGCGAGAACGAGGGCGACTTCGTGCTCGCCGCGGAGAAGGTGTCGCCCGAGGCGATCAACTTCATGGCGAAGTACGGCCGCGGCCTCATCTGTCTCGCCATGGACGGCTCGATGATCGACCGCCTCGAGCTGCCGATGATGGTGCGCGAGAACCAGGCGTCGCTCGGCACCGCGTTCACGGTCTCGATCGAGGCGCGCCACGGCGTGTCGACCGGCATCTCCGCCAAGGATCGCTACACCACGATCGCCGCCGCCATCGCCGACGATGCGCGCCCGCAGGACCTGGTCTCGCCCGGTCACGTCTTCCCGCTGCGCGCGCGCAAGGGGGGCGTCCTCGTGCGCACCGGCCAGACCGAGGGCTCGGTCGACCTGGCGCGCCTCGCCGGCTTCAAGCCGGCCGGCGTCATCTGCGAGATCATGCGCGACGACGGCGAGATGGCGCGCATGCCGGAGCTCGAGAAGGTCGCCGACGAGCACGGCCTCGTCATCTGCTCGGTGGCCGACCTCATCGCATACCGCCTCGAGCGCGAGCACATCGTGCGCCGCAAGAGCGAAGGCGGCCTGCGTCCGGGCTGGCTCGGCCCGGGCGAGCCGTTCCGCGCGTACCTCTACGACACCGAGGTCGAGGACACCGAGTACCTCGCGCTCGTCCGCGGCGAGCCCGCGAAGGCGACCGGGCCCGTCCTGGTGCGCGTCGCGGCCCACGATCCCGTCGTCGATCCGTTCGCCGCGCGCCCCGACGTCGAGTCGGCGATGCGTGCGATCGACGAGGCCGGCTGCGGCGTCTTCCTCTACGTCCACGCGCGCGGTCGCTCCAGCCTGGCCAAGAGCTTCGAGAAGCTCGTCGGCGGGCGCGCCGGCACCGGCCCGGGCGCGCAGCGTCCCGACCAGTCGAGCGAGGCGCTCCGCGACTTCGGCCTCGGCGCGCAGGTGCTGGCCGACCTCGGCCTCTCGCAGATCCGCCTCATGTCGAACAACGAGCGCCGCATCGTCGGCATCGAGGGCTTCGGCATCCGGGTCGTCGAGCGCGTGCCGATTCCGTCGCGCGGCGGCAAGCGCGCGCCGGCCGTGGACGTGGGATAATTTTCGCCCCGATGCCCACGATTCTCGAAGGTCAGCTGTCCGCCGCCGGTCTCCGCGTCACCATCGTCGCGAGCCGGTTCAACTCGCTCGTCGTGGAGCCGCTCGTCGCCGGCGCGATCGACGCGATCGTGCGCACCGGCGGCAACGCCGACGCCGTCACCGTGGTGCGCTGTCCGGGCGCGTGGGAGTTGCCGCAGGTGGTGCGCTGGGTGCTGCAGCGGGGCGGGGCGGACGCGGTGATCGCGCTCGGCGCCGTGATCCGCGGCTCGACGCCGCACTTCGACTACGTCGCCGGCGAGGCCGCCAAGGGCGTCGCGGGCGCGGCCGCCACGAGCGACGTGCCGGTGGTGTTCGGCGTGCTGACGACCGACACCATCGAGCAGGCGTTCGAGCGCGCCGGCACCAAGGCCGGCAACAAGGGCTTCGACGCAGCGATGGCCGCGATCGAGATGGCGCGGCTGCGCGCCGTGCTAAAGAGCGGTTGAGGCACGCAGTCATGAGTCTCGGTTCTCGTCGCAAAGCACGCGCGCTCGCGCTCCAGGTTCTCTACGCACAGGACGTCTCCGCCGTAGCCGGCGCCGGCGAAGGTGGCGACAAGCTCGACCAGGCGGTCGCGACCTACGGCGATCGGTTCGAGCTCGACGTCGACCCCGAGGCCCGCGAGTTCGCGCAGGTGCTGGTCCGCGCCGCGTCGCGCGAGCCGGCCGCCGTCGACGCCGCCATCACCGCCGCGTCGCGCAACTGGCGCCTCGAGCGCATGGCCAAGGTCGATCGCAACATCTTGCGCCTCGCCGTGGGCGAGCTGCAGAACGTGCCGGAGACGCCCGTGAAGGTCGTCATCAACGAGGCCGTCGAGCTGGCCAAGCGGTTCGGCACCGCCGAGTCGCCGGCGTTCGTGAATGGCGTCCTCGATCGCGTCGCGCACGGCCTCGGCCGGCAGGACGCGGACCGGCCCGACCCCGACAAGCCGGAAACCGACAAGCCGGAAACCGACAAGCGGGAAACGGACAAGCCAGACAGCGACGGCGGCGGCGCGTGAAGCTCTCCCTCCTCCCGCTCGACCTCGCGAAGTGGGACGAGGGCACGCACGACGCGCTGCTGCTGCCCGTGTTCTCCGACGAGCGACCGCTGCGCGGCGCCGCCGGGCTCGCCGACTGGCGCCTGGGCGGTCGCCTCACGCGGCTCATCAAGAAGCACCAGCTGAAGGGCGAGAAGGGCGAGACCATGATGATGCCGCCCGGCCGCCGGCTCTCGTTCCAGCGCGTCTTCCTGTTCGGCCTCGGCTCGTCCTCCGGCTACGGTGACGCCGAGCTGCGCCGCGACGTGCGCTGGATGAAGGACGTCGCCACCAGCGCCGGCGCGTCGTCATTCGCCCTCGAGGCGCCGGGCCGCGCCACCGGCCTCATCGGCGCGCGCCGCGCCCTCGAGATCGTCCTCGACGAGACCGACAAGGGCGACGGCAGCGTGCTGCTGATCGACAACCCCTTCGGCCAGAAGGACATGGCCGAGCTCCTGCGCCTCCAGGGTCGCCGCGACTGACCTCGCTCGTCACGGCCGCGGCGGGTAGTTCTGCACGCGGCCGTCGGGCTGGACCACGCGGTACGTCTGCGGCGTGCGCGGCAGCGGGACGACGCGGTTCTGCTGCTCCTGCAGGTACTTCTCGTACTGCTTGCCGTTGCAGACGTTGCTGCCGCACTGGTGTGTGTCGGGGTTGCTGTCGCCGGCCGTCTCGAGCGCCCAGCCCGCGGGCCCGAGGAGCGTCTTGCCGAGGAAGCGCAGCCCGCCGCGGATGACGCCGCCCGCGCCCGTCGGCGCCGGTGGTCCGTGGATCGCGGTGGGCGGCTTCTTCACCGGCTCGGGGATGCCGTTGCCGCGCTTCTCCATGATGTCCGCGGTGAGGTCGGCGCCGTCCTCGCCGATCTGGGCGAGGCCCTTGAGCGCCTCGTCGAGCGTCGAGGGCTGCGCCGCCGGCGGCGCCGCGTGGATCTGCGTGACCGAGGTGCCGCTGTGTCCCGGGCCCGGAATCTCGACCGGCGTCGCCGACGTGCCGGCGCCGTAGATCGTCGCCGCGATGCCGAGCGACGCGGCCGTGCGCTTGGCGATCTCCAGCGCGACGCGCTTGCAGCGCAGGGCCGACGACGGGCCCTTCTTGTTGCCGCCCTTGCAGAAGCCGGTGATGTCGGTGTGGTTGATCGGATCGTTGCCGGCGTAGGCGTAGCGATTCAGCCCGACCAGATCCGGACCGTCGACGATCGGATCGGGCGAGATGAAGCGCCCGAGCGCGGGATCGTAGTAGCGCGCGTGCAGGTAGAGCAGGCCCGACAGGTCCTGACGCTGCCCGGTGTACCCGCGTGACTCGTAGGGCAGGGCGCCGCTGCTCGCCAGGAGCGCGCCGTACGGGCGGTACTTCTTGCGGTGGAGCTCGACGCCGGTCGCGCTGGTCTCGGCCTGGATCGAGCCCTGCTGATCGGTGTGGATCCAGGTGCGCGTCGCGCCGTCGCTGCGCGCGATCAGCGTACCCGCCACCGAGACGTACTTGCTGGTCGTGCCGAGGACGTGCACCTCGAAGTCGTCGCCCACGTAGCGCCGCGTGATCGCGCCCTCGACCTGCTGGATCCGCGCGCCATCGCCGTCGTACGTGAACGTCATCGTCGTGCCGCCCTGCGTGACGGAGGCGAGCGCGTTGTCGCCGTTCCACGTGAGCGTGCGGCTCGCGCCCGCCGTCATCAGGCCGGCGGCGTCGTACGCGTACGTGCTCGCACCGGCGGCGCTGACGGCGTGCGGGCCGGCCTCGGCGTACGCGTACGTCCCGACGCGCGAGCTCCACGTGATGTTGCCGATCGCGTCGTACGTGACGCGCTCGTCGTGCGCCAGGCTCGACGCGCTGGTCGCCGTGGTCAGGCGATCGAGGTCGTCGTACCCGTACACCCAGCCTTCGCCGTCGAACGGGCTCGAGGTCTGCGTGACCATGCCCTTCGCGTTGCGCGTGTACGTGAGGTTCTGGATCGTCGTCGCGCCCGACGTGGTCACGATGCCCGTGAGCCAGCCGCGGTGCGGGTTGTAGGCGCGCGTGGAGACGGTGCCGTTGGCGCCATCGACGCGCGCGAGCTTGCCCTCGGCGTTATAGCGCACCGACGTCACGTACCCCGGGATCGCGCGTACGCGCCCGGCGCCGTCGTAGAGGATCGGCGCCGCCGCCGAGCCCTGCGTGTCGCCGTCGGGATACGTGGTCCACAGCGCGCGTCCGGCGGCATCGAAGCCGTGCAGGAACGTGTAGCTCGTACCGCCGGTGGTGCGCACCAGCTTGACGACGCGCCCCGCGACGTCGTGATCGAGCGTCTTGCCGCCGGCCGCGTCGGTCGCGCCCGTGAGCGTGCCGCGATTGTAGAACCCGGCGCGGGCCTGGTCGTACGTCCACGTGACCGTCGCCGCCGACGCGGTCCCGGCCAGGGTCGTCTTCTGCGTGGTGCGATCGAGCGCGTCGTAGCCCAGCGTGGTGCGCTGGCCCTTGGCGTCGGTCTGCGCGACGAGGCGCCCGCCGCCGTCGTACTCGTACGACCACGCGCCCCAGTCGGGGTCGACCATCGCGGTGCGGCGGCCGAGCGAGTCGATCGCGTACACGACGACGTTCCCGAGCGGGTCGGTCGACTGCCGCAGGTAGCCGCGCGCGTCCCAGACGTAGGTCGTCGTGCGGACCACGCCGCCGACGGTCTCGTCGTGCGCGACCCGCTGCCCGCGAGCGTCGTGGCGATCGGTCATCGATCGGCCGAGCTCGTCGGTGGTCGTGGCCGACCACAGGCCGTACGTCGTGGTCTGGTACGTGCCGTCCGACGCCGTCACGCGCGTCAGCCGGTCGCGCGCGTCGTACGTGCGCGTGGTCGTGTACGTCGCCGGCTGCGCCGCGCCCGCGACCCAGTAGTACGGCGCCGTCTTCGCGGCCTCGTGCCCGCGCGCGTCGTAGCTCGTGTCGACGACGATGTCGCCGGTCGCCGCGTCCGGTCCTCGGGCCACGGTGCGCCACGCGCGCCGCCGTCCGTCGAGGTACGTGCGCGTCCACTGCGGCGACGCCGTGCCGTCGGCCGCCGGCCGCTCGACCAGCTCGTGCTGCGCCGTCGCGCTGCCGAGGCTGACCCACGTGTGCCGCTCGAAGTTGCCGCCGGGCTCGCTCCGCTGGACCACCCGGCAGAACGTGTCGTACGTGGTCGTCGTGGTCTGCCCGTTCAGGTCGATCGCCTGCGTGGGCTGGCCGCACACCACGTCCCACGCCGACGAGCTCGGTTGCAGGAGCGCGTTGGTGCGCGACGTCTCGAACAGGTGGAACGTCGCGTCGTACGCATACGTGGTGCGCGCGCCGAGCGCGTTCACGTCCGCCGTCACGTTGCCCCACGCGTCGTACTCGCGCTGCGTCGCCACGAACGAGCTCGGTGCGGACAGCCAGCGCGCGTGTCTGGTCTCGAGCCCCGCCGAGGGCGCCACGTTCCAGCTCGCCGCCCCGTCGTAGTACGAGAGCGTCTCGTTCAGCAGCGTGCCGCCGCTGCCGACGCCCTGGAACGACTTCACGTCGGCCGGGCGGTCGACGATGTACGCCGCGGTGTTGGGCACGTACACGGTCGTCGTCGTGTCCTCGTCGCCGGCGACCTCGTAGTCGCCGTACGCGATCTCCGCGGTCACCTCGCCGTACGCGTTGAAGGTGCGCGCCTCGTACGTGCGCTTGCACTCCACGCCGGGACACGCCGCGCCGCTGCCGACGTACTGGTGTTCCCAGCGCCCGGTCGGCAACGCCGTGCGCGGCACGGTCGCGCCGCTGGTCGCGTACTCGAACAGCGCCGAGCGCTGGAGCGTGCCATTGCCGTCGCGCTGATCGATGCGCTCCGGCATCGTCACCGCCGCCAGGTCCTGCCGGAACCACGTCTCCTGGTACGGGCACGCGCTCTCGCCGCCGATGCACGGCCGCGTCTCCTTCTGGTAGCGGAAGCCGAGGAACTTCTGCTCGCTCGCATCATAGAGCGCGCCGGCGTAGCTGAACGTCGTCGTCGATGCGCCGCCGCGGCCGTCGCCGATCGCGAGCGACGTGGTCGACTGCACCACCGGCGGACCGTTGGTGCCGGTCCACGCCGACGACGCCGTGTAGCCGATCGCCGTGGTGCCGCCCCATTCGTTGGTCACGGACGTGAGGAGATCGGGGAACGCTCCGCCGATCCGCCAGATGGTCCGGCGCGCCACGAGGAACGACGGCGTGATGTCGACCATCTCGGTCAGCCCGTCGCCGTCGAGGTCGGCGGGCACGATCTGGCTGCCCGAGCTGTTGCCGATCGACGAGTCGCCGGCGCCCTGGACGAAGCCGCCGCCCGTCGACAGCCAGATGCGGCGCGAGAAGACCAGGAACGCGGGGTGCAGCTCCACGATGTCGTCGCGGCCGTCGCCGTTGACGTCGATGGTGAGCCGGCGCGCGTCGTCGTTCGCCGCCACGCTGTCCGTCGAGGCCAGGGTGAAGCCGTAGCCGGTCGAGAGCCACGTCTTGCGCGAGTGCGTGCCGAGGAAGGGGCTGGCCAGCTCCACCATGTCGGTCTTGCCGTCGCCGTTCACGTCCGCCATCAGGTAGCGCGCCGAGTCACCGAAGCTGATGGAGTCGCTGGCGCCCGCCGTGAACCCCGTGCCGTTCGACAGCCAGAGCTTGCGCGTACCGGCGCCGAACCATCCCGGGCTGATCTCGATCAGATCGCCGCGTCCGTCCCCGTTCACGTCGCCGGTCTCGAACCGCCGGTTCTCGCTGTAGCTGATGCCGGTGTGATCCGACGCGAGCGTCCAGCCGGTTCCCGTCGACAGCCACGTCGCGCGGCGGTACGTGCTCCAGCTCGGGTAGAGCTCGAGCAGGTCGGTCTTCCCGTCGCGGTTGACGTCCATCGCGAAGAAGCGCGTGTTCTTGTTGTAGGCGCCCGCGCCCGTGTCCTGCGTGCCGAGCGTCCAGCCCGTCCCGTTCGAGATCCACGTCCGCCGTCCCCAGTTCCACGTGTTGGGATAGAGCTCGATGAAGTCGTCCTTGCCGTCACCGTTCACGTCGGCGGGGTAGAAGCGCGACTCGGCGCTGGTCCCGATGCCGGCGCCGCTGTTCGACGCCTCGGTGAAGGCGGCGCCGTTCGAGATCCACGCGCGCCGGCCCGTGGCGAGAAAGTTGGGATAGAGCTCGAGCATGTCGGTCTTGCCGTCGCCGTTGATGTCGAGGGCGAAGTACTTGCTCGAGGCGCTGTTGCTCATCCCGTAGTCGGTGGCGCCGGCGACGAACGACGGGCTGCCGCTCTGGTAGCCGGTGGTGATGGCGGGCAGGGCGGAGCCGCCGGTGATCGTGCCGCTCGCGTCGAGCACGGCGTCGCGACCGTACTGCCGCACGCTACCGAGGAGCGAGCGCGATGTCGCCGTGCTCGCCGCGTACGTCAGCCTGTACGCGCGCAGGCGGCTGCCGCCCACGGAGATGTCGATGGTCTTGAGGCGTCCCTGCACGGTGACCAGGGCACCACCGCCGATCGCGCGGCTCTCCTTGTCGCCCGTGGCGCGCGCCTCGTAGTGGAGCTTGATGGTCGTGCCGTTGTAGGTGATGGTGTCGAGCGCGTCCCAGCAGCACGCGACCGGATTCGCGATCCACGCGTACGTGACGGTGTTGGCCCTGGTGTCGATGACCTGGTCGAGGCCCCAGCGGAACACGCCCGCCGCGAGCATGTGCACCGGCGCGTAGACGCTGCGCGTGCCGTCCTTCGCGGTGATGGTCCAGCGGCTCGCGGCGCCCGCGCCCGTGTACGCGATGCGCGTGAAGCTCTCGTTCTTCGTCGAGTGCGTGCCTCCGGTCGTGCAGCTCGGGCTCACGCTGCCGGCGACGCACGGCACGAGCTCCTCGCCGTTGAGCAGGAAGATGTCGCTCGCGTCGTACGCCGGCGCGCCCTTGCCCGCGCTCGCGCGCTCGATGCGCCCGATGCCGTCGAGGCTCCAGCCCACGCCTGCCCAGCCGTTCCCGCCCGCGGAGTCGTACGCGAGCGCGAGCCGCGGCGTGATGCCGCGAAACGCCGGCACCTCGATCGGGATCGAGAACCCGAACGCGCCGAACGCGTCGACGTTGGGCGCGGCCGCGTCGTCGTCCTTCCACCATGGCGTCGCGGCGTCCTTGCGCTTGGTCGCCCCGGGCTTCGCCTGGTCGTTGAGGACGGCTGGCACCTCCTGGGCGATCGCGACCGAGGAGGTGCCGACCACGAGCGCCAAGACCGCGAAATGGGAGGAGCTTCGCATGGTAAACAGGCTATATACCTACATGCGATGGCGTCAACGACAATCGGCGCACCTTCGTTCGCGGCGGCCACCCGCTGTCACGATCTGGCGCCTGCCGACTCTCCCCGGACGTGAGCGAGATCGATCGGAAGCAATCGTCGACTCCGAGCACCCCGGGCGGCGCGCGTGCGCCGGTGCAGCGATCGGCCGGCAAGCGCTCCATGACGGACGGCTTCGGCGGCGCCGCCGCCGCGGCGTCGGCGACCGGCGCGTGGACCGACGTGCCGATGGGTGCGTTGCAGCTGAGCGCGGTGCCGACGGCTCCGCCCGCGAGCGGCGCCGCGCATGACGATCCGTTCGCGTTGCACCTCGCCGCGCAGGGCGTCGCGGGTGGCGGCGGCGCGCTTCCGCATCGCGACGTCATCCAGGCGTCGTTCGGCCGGCACGACGTCGGCGGCATCTCCGCCCACGTGGGCGGCTCGGCCGCGCAGGCATCGGCGGCGATCGGCGCCGAGGCGTACGCCACCGGCTCGAGCGTGGCGTTCGCGAACGATCCGTCGCTGCACCTCGCGGCGCACGAGGCCGCGCACGTCGTGCAGCAGCGCGCCGGCGTGTCGCTCAAGGGCGGCATGGGCCAGGCCGGCGACGCGTACGAGCGGCACGCCGACGCCGTGGCCGACGCGGTCGTCGCCGGCCGCTCGGCCGAGGCCCTCCTCGACAACGGTCCCGGCGGCGGCGCCAGCAGCGGAACCGCCGTCCAAGGTCACGCGATCCAGCGCAACCAACCCGGCGCCGCGGCACCCGCCGCTGCACCTGCGTCCGCACCAGCGGATGCGCCGGCGGCTGCGCCCGAGAGCGAAGGCGACAAGATGCGCAAGGCGATCCTCGCCGCCGCCGAGTCGCGCCTCAAGGAGAAGAAGGAGATCGTGTCCGAGGCCGAGATCCAGGACGTTCGCACCGGTCGCATTCGCCTCAAGCTGGTGGTCTTGCCCGACGGCTCCGAGGTGATGATGAACATCCCGACCGCGGTGCCGATGAAGAACTTCACGACCTGCATCGAGTTCGCGGGCCAGACCTTCGGCGATGCCTCGAAGGCGATGGGCACCGACGCCAAGGACTCGCAGCGCATCGCGAAGCTCCTGCCCAACATCATGCGCATCTACAACGAGGAGTTCGCGCTGAACGCCCAGATCGAGGCGTTCCAGAAGGCGGTGCAGAACTTCGACAAGCCGATCGACAAGACCGAGGAGCGCAAGCAGGGCTTCGAGGACAAGAAGGTCGAGCTCGCCGGCCAGAAGGACGGCAACAAGGCGCACGACAAGGGCATCGATCAGGCCATCAAGGGCCAGGACGCGGCGATCAAGCAGCTCGACGCCGCGATCGCGACGATGCAGCGCGAGCAGCAGAAGTTCGCCGACAAGGTGGCCAAGCTCGAGGAAAAGAAGGACGTGCTCGACGGCCAGGACGACGCGCTCATCCGCGCCGGCTCACCGCTCGCCGGTCATCCCAAGCCCGGCGAGTACGTGCTCCTCGGCGCCGGCGCCGCGCAGGCCTACGGCGTGAGCGCCGCCACCAAGGTCACCCTGGCCAAGGGCGCGTTCAAGCACATCGCCGTCTTCCGATCGCACGAGCCCGCGCCGTCGCCGAAGGACAAGCCCGACGAGAAGTGGGAGAAGTGGCACACGATCGACGGCGGCGGCATCCTGGCCAAGGAGACGCAGTTCTTCATCTGTCTGAACGACCTGCGCGTGCAGTTCGCCGAGCCCGACAAGCCGTGGGCGGCGTCGACCACGTCGCTCATCGGCTGGATCGACATGGACAAGCTGATGGCGGCGCCGGGCGGCGACAAGCCACCCGCGAAGTGACTACGGCTGGAGGACGTTCTTCGCGCACTCGGGACAGATGCCGTGCGTGACCTCGGTGCTCATGTGCGCCGCGAGGTAGGTCTCGAGCTTCCACCACGCCCCTTCCTCCTCGTCCCGGATGCGCTTGCACCACGCGCAGATCGGCAGGAGGGTCCGTAGCTGGCGCACCTCCTCGGTGCGATCGGCGACGTCGAGCTGCAGCTGCTTCACGAGGCGCGCGTTCACGATGGCGAGCGCGGCGTGGTCGGCGAGCGCCTGCGCGAGGTGCCGATCGTGCTCGTCGAACGGCGGCGACCCGGGCACGAAGCGCGCCATCGAAAGGATGCCGATCGACTCGCCGCGTGCGCGCAGCGCGACGATGAGGAGGCTGTGGATCCCGAGCGCCTCGTATGCCGCCACGATCGCCGGCGAGGCCGTCCCACGCAGCGCCTCCAGGTCGACGTGCGGGATGAGCTGCGCGTCGCCGGTCTGCACCGCGGTGCGTCCGGCGGCGTGCTCGCGGAGGTGGTGCGGCGACGCGATGTGCACGCGCACGCGCTCGCGGAGCTCGACGTCGGCGATGTGACCGACCGGAAAGTGCACGGCCGCGGGCTGGAGCCAGCCGTCGGGATCGAGGAGGCGCACCACGCAGGCGTCCTTCACGACCGCCGCCAGCGTCTCGGCGACGACGTCGAGCAGGCGGCCGTAGTCGCAGGTGGCCTCGGCGAACTCGCGCAGCGCGCCCGAGAGCAGGCGCAGCCGCGTCTCGAAGAATCGTTCGCGTTCGGTCTCCGCCGGCTGCGGCATCGGCCCCAGCATAGCGGTAACGTCGGGCGCATGTCCGAGGGAACCGTCCATGTCTCGCGCCGCGGTCACGTCGCCATCGTCACGCTCGATCGGCCCGAGCGAAAGAACGCGCTCGGCGAGGAGCTGTGGAACGCGCTCGGTCGCGCCGCCGACGAGCTACATGGCGCGTTGCCCCGCGCGGTCGTGCTGACCGGCGCCGGCGACGCGTTCTCGGCCGGCATGGACGTGAACCCCGACAACCCGCAGGTGGCGCGCCTCGTCGGTGCGGTCGGCGCCGGCGACGCCGCGCCCGCGCGCGCGATGCTCCTCGCGCTGCACGCGGTGCTCGATCGCGTCTTCAGTCTTCCGGTGCCGATCATCGCGGCGATCGGCGGGCTCGCGTACGGCGGCGGCGCCGAGATCGCGGCGCGCTGCGATCTGCGCGTCGCCGATCCGCGCGCGACGATCTGCTTCTCCGAGGTGCGGCTCGGGCTCATGCCGGATCTCGGCGGCGGCGTCGCGCTGGCGCGGCTCGTCGGCCCCGGCCGCGCGGCCGACCTCATCCTCACCGCGCGCAAGGTGCGCGCCGAGGAGGCGCTGGCGCTGGGCCTCGTCAATCGCGTGAGCGAGCAGGGCGCCGCGCTGGACGAGGCGATCGCCCTCGCGCAGGAGATCGCCGCCAACGGACCGCGTGCCGTGCGCGCCGCGCTCGCGGTGATCCGCGGCAGCGCCGATCAGTCGTGGCCCGACGCCGTGCGCGGCGAGCTCGAGGCCGCGGCCACGCTGATCGCGAGCGGCGAGTGCCAGGCCGGCATCACCGCGTTCATGACGCGAACGCCGCCGCAGTTCCGCGATCCGGCCTGAGCGCCTGGACGGCGACGCTCAGATCGGGTTGCGCGCCAGCATCACGGCGGTCTGCGCGTACACCGACGCCGCCCAGAACCCCTCGAGCGCGGCCAGCTTGTCGGCGAGATCGCCCTCGCGCAACACCCGCGCCTGCTGGTAGCGCAGGCGCGCTTGCACCGGAATCTCGCCCGTCGCCACCAGCGCCGCGCGTGCGTTCTCGCGGGCGCGCTGCTCGGCGAACGCGAGCATGTTGAAGAACGCCTTCTCGTGCTGCACCGACGTCGGACGCCCCGTGATCGGGTCGTTCTGCACGCCGAGCGAGTACCACTTCGAGATCAGCATCGACGTGCGGAAGAACGAGAGCTCCGACGCCGCGAGCGTGAACAAGCCCCACGAGATCGAGTCTTCGCCCCATTCCTTCTTGAGCTGATCGGGCAAGCCGCCCATGCCGCCCACCGAGCCCGCCATCAGCGCGACCAGGTAGTCGGGCTCGAAGCCGGCGAACTTCACCTTGGCCTGATCGGGCGGCAGGTTGAACGCCTTGGCGACCTCCGCCACGATGAGCGAGTCGAAGTAGGCGAGGTTCGAGCCCGCCGCCGACGAGAACGACGTCGCCAGCCGCCGCACGTTGGGCAGCGAGCACAGGTAGTTGATCGACTTCTGCCCCTCGATGTCCATCGCCTCGAGCGCCATCGCGGAGTTGGCGACGGCGCGCGCGATGGCGAGCACCGTCGGCGCCGTGCCGGCGACCACCGTGTCGCCGACGGCGCGATCGACCAGCGCCGCCTTGGGCAGCTTCTCGAGCTCCGTGAACATCGCGAGCGTCTGCGCGGCGAGGAACTCGCCCGAGAAGGTGTGGAAGCCCCAGCCGCCGATCGCGATCTGGAACGCCGACAGCATCTGCAGGTGCGCGCCCATCGTCGCCGGCTTCATCTCCGCGATCGTGCGCAGCGACGCCTCGGTGGTGACGGCGAGCCCCTGGAACTCGTGCAGCTTGGCGCGCGCGCCGATGAGGTCGCCGGCCTGCGTCAGCTCGAGGATGTCGCTGGTGGCGGTCGCGCCCGCCGCGTACACCCACGCGCGCACGATGCGGTGATACGCCGACGCCGACAGGCCCTGCGCCTTCAGCTTGTCGGCGGCCTTGCCCTCGGCCTGCGCGATCGCGGCGAGCTGCACCAGGCCCTGCGGCAGGCGGCCGGCGTTGTCGAGCTCGATGAGGCGCGCCCACTCGTCCGAGACGAGCTTGAACCACGCGTCGTACTTCTCGTCGAGCGCCTTGGTGACGCCGTCCTCGAGCGCCATCTGCGCTTCGTCGACGGGCACGGGCCGCGGCAGCTTCTTGCCGGTGAGGAGCTCGACCGCGGCGTAGACGTCGGCGACCTCGACCGCCTCGGCGCCGCGCTCCTTGGCGAGCTGCACCAGGTCGACGCGCTCGCCGCTGTTGGCGTCCTCGGCGTAGCGCATGCCGATGGGGTACCCGAGGCGCTTCTTGCCCTTCTCGATCGAGCCGATGAACTTCTGCGGGATGCCGCCGACCGGACCGATGGTGCCGTCGGGGTTGATGATGCCGGTCATGGTGACCGAGGGGTCGACCTTGGCGCCGATCATCGACGCGAGGTAGCCGGCCGTCATGAGGCCGGAGGCGGAGGCGCCGTCGACGTGGCCGCCGGCCTCGGCGGTGAACTTGAAGTCGGTGAGGTCCTTGTTGAGGACCGTCGACGAGACGAACGACGCGAGCCACACGCCGGCGCGCCACTGCGGCCCGAGGCTGCCCGCGACCTCCTCGTAGATGCCGACGCGCACGACGCCTTCGGGGTTGGGCGACGTCACGAGCGCGACCGGGCTCGAGCCGCCGACGGCGGGGCCGCTGCCCATGCGCACCCACATCGAGTCGACGGAGACGCGATTCTCGGCCCCGGAGAGCGGCAGGACGGTGGAGCCGCCCTTCGCGTCGGTGCCGAGGATGAGCGCCTGGGCGGGCGACTTCGAGTCGGCCTCGATCTGCAGCGGCGCGACCTGCTTGGTGCCCGCGACGACCGGCTTGGTGCCCGGTGTCGTGGCGCCGCCGGACGGGCCGCAGGCGGCGGCGGCGGCGATGATGGAAATAGCGAAGAGGACGCGAGGTTCCCAGCTCACCAGCCGAGCGTATCAAACTTGCCCTGCCGCAGGCGTCCGCGGAGCATGGCGGGATGGCGCGCCGCATGCCCATCGACCGCGGGATCGACATGTTCCTCGATCACGTGAAGGTCGAGCGCGGGCTGTCGCCGGCGACCGTCGACGGCTACGGCCGCGATCTGATGCGGCTGGGTGGGTTCCTGGGTGCGCGCGGCCGCGTCGACGTCGACGACGTCACGCCGCTCGACCTCACCGATCATCTCATCGAGCTCGCCGAGAGCGGTCTGGGCGCACGGTCGCGTGCGCGCGCGCTGGTCGCCGTGCGCGGCCTCTTTCGCCACATGGTCGCCGAGCGCTGGCTCGACGCCGATCCGAGCGAGCTCATCGAGGCGCCGCGCGCCGCTCCACGCTCGCCGGTCGTCCTCGGCGAGAAGGCCGTGGCGCAGCTCCTGGCGGCGCCGAAGCGCAACACGCCGCGCGGCGCGCGCGACGCCGCGATGCTCGAGCTCCTCTACGCGAGCGGGCTGCGCGTGAGCGAGCTGGTGCGCCTGCCGCTCGCCGACGCGAACCTGCGCGCCGGTTACGTGCGCGTCACGGGCAAGGGACGCAAGACGCGCATGGTGCCGATGGGCGAGGCCGCGCGCTCCGCGATCGATCGCTACCTCGTCGAGGTGCGCCCGGCGTGGGCGAAGGGCCGCGATCAGCCGGCGCTGTTCATCACGGAGCGCGGCGGCCCGATGACGCGGCAAGGCTTCTGGAAGCTGCTCGGCGTGTACGCGCGCGCCGCCGGTGTGCGCGCGGTCGGCGGCGCCGTGTCACCGCACAAGCTGCGCCACTCGTTCGCGACGCATCTGCTCGAGCGCGGCGCCGACCTGCGCGCCGTGCAGGCGATGCTCGGCCACGCCGACATCGCGACGACGCAGCTCTACACACACGTCTCGCGCGCGCACCTCATCGAGCAATATCGCAAGGCTCATCCTCGGGCTCGGTAGGCGCGGGTCGTGCTTGCGGCGACGGTCGCGGCAATCCATAGTCCGCTCGATGGACACCGAGATCACGCCCGAGCGCATACGCTTGATCGTGCAGGGCATGATCATCTTGCTCCTGTCGATCGCGGTGCACGAGTTCGGGCACGCGTACGCGGCCGACCGCATCGGCGACCGGCTGCCGCGGCGGCAGGGGCGAGTGACGCTCAACCCGATGGCGCACGCCGATCCGATCGGCACGCTGCTCCTGCCGTTCCTCTTCCTCGCCACCGGCGGCGCGCTGGGGTTCGGCTGGGGCAAGCCGGTCGAGCACACCACGCACGATCGCAAGAAGCGCGTGTTCATCTCGTTCGCCGGCCCGGCGATGAACGTCATCCTCGGCTTCGTCGTCGCGATCCTGCACTCCGCGCTCCTCGCCACCGGCGTGTTGAGCTGGGAGCAGCCCATGTCGCAGGCGCTGCTCTACGCGGTTGGCCTCAACTTCGTGCTCTTCTTCTTCAACCTCTTGCCGGCCTCGCCGCTCGACGGCGGCTCCGTCATCCGTGGGCTCATTCCGCGCGGCTGGCTCGATGGCTGGGACAAGTTCGCGGTCTACGCACCGTTCGTGGTCATGGCGTTCATCCTTGTCGGACCCCTCGGTAAAGTAGTCACGCTCCCGGCTCGGTTCTGTGCGGTGAAGCTGTACAACGTGCTCGGACTCATCTTCGACAACCCCGTCCTCCGCTCCCTGCACCTCAGCTGATGACCGACGCCGACTACAAGGTGACCCTCGACGTGTTCGAGGGCCCGCTCGATTTGCTCCTTCACCTGGTGAAGAAGCACGAGCTGGCCATCCTGGACATCCCGATCTCGTTCGTCACCGAGAAGTACCTCCAGTACCTCGACCAGATGACCCGCATGGACATCGACGTCGCGGGCGAGTACCTGGTGATGGCGGCGACGCTCTGTCACATCAAGTCGCGCGAGCTGTTGCCGGACCTGGAGCCGGAGGTGGCCGAGGAAGCCGACGAGGGCGAGGACGGCATCGAGCTCGATCCGCGCGCCGACCTCATCCGCCGGCTGCTCGAGTACCAGAAGTACAAGGAAGCGGCGCTGTCGCTCGGCGACCGCCCGGTCGTGGGCCGCAACGTGTGGGGCCGCGGCACGCAGGTCGAGGACGCCGTAGCGGACGAGGTCGATCCGGGCGCGCAGGCGCCGCTCGCGCAGTTCCCGGTGCACAAGCTGATCGAGGCGCTCGACCGGCTCATGCGCGCGGCGAAGGTGCGCATCACGCACAACGTGCTCATCGACCGCCTGTCGGTGAGCCAGCGCATCGCCGAGCTGACCGACCGCCTCGAGGCCGAAGGGACGTTCACGTTCACGTCGATGTTCCGGTTCGCGCGCGGCGACGTCGAGATGTCGATGCCCGAGATCCGGCACGAAGCGGTGGTGACGCTGCTCGCGATCCTCGAGATGGCGAAGCTGCGCTTGATCAGCGTGGCGCAGCCCGAGGGCGCCGAGGACATCATGATCTCGCGCGCCACCGAGGACCTGCGCGCGGCCGTGGCGCGCACCGTCGTCGGTAGCGAGGAATATCGTTAGCTTTTGTCGGCTGTCGTTCAGGCGCCCTGAAGGCTTCCCGCCGTCAGATCGGTGCGCTACACAGCCCGTCACCCAACGTGAGTGGCATGCGAAAAAAGCGGAAGCTCAAGGGGCGCGCCGAGCGCGCCGCCCTGGCGGCAGCGGCGGCCGATGCCGGCGTCTTGCCGGACGGCGGAGACGAGAGAGACGAGGACGCCGAGGGCGCGGAGGGCGGTGAAGGCGACGAGGGCGAGGAGAGCGCGTCCGAGCGAGCCGACACGGGCATCTACATGGCTGGCGACAAGGAAGCCGCCTCCATCCTGGCCGAGCCGGATGACTCCGAGCCAGACACGACCACCGAGAGCGAGCCCGCGTCGGTGGAAGCGGCTGCAGCCGAGGGCAAGGGCGAGGGCGAGGACGACGGCGAAGGTGCGGGCGATATCGACGGCGTGGGCGGTGACGGAGACGGGGAGGGCGAGGGCGACGACGCGGAGGTGGAGGTCGCCGACGACGCGGAAGCCGCGACGCGTCCGCAGGCCGCGCAGCTCGACGAGGACACGTTCACGTCGCTCGTCGAGGCGCTGCTCTTCGCGACCGACAAGCCGCTGACCATCGCGCGCTTGCGCCAGCTCACGCGCGTGGCCGACACCGGTCGCATCCAGCAGGCGCTCGAGCGCTTGATCCGCGACCACTCGGATAGCGGCGTGGTGCTGTCGAACATCTCGGGCGGGTACTCGTTCCGCACGCACTCGCGCTTCTCGCCGTGGGTGCAGCAGCTCATCCAGGGCCGGCCGGTGCGCCTGTCGCGCGCGCAGCTCGAGACCCTGGCGCTCGTCGCGTATCGCCAGCCGATCACGCGCCCGGAGATCGATCAGATCCGCGGCGTGGACTCGGGCGCCACGCTCAAGCTGCTGCTCGATCGCAACCTGGTGCGCATCCTCGGCAAGCGTGAGGAGGTCGGCCGTCCGCTCCTGTACGGCACGACGAAGGAGTTCCTCGACTTCTTCAGCCTGAACGACCTGCGCGAGCTGCCGACGCTGCGCGAGTACAGCGAGCTGACCGAAGAGAGCCGCGGCGTGGTCGCGAAGATGGGCATGGAGCTGCCGCCGGTGGCACCTGCGGAGGCGCCGGCCGACGAGGTTCCGGCCGACGAGGTTCCGGCCGAGGCGCTCGCGCCCGAGATGCCGGCCGACGTCATCACGCCCGACGGCGTCGACGTCCCCGAGAGCGAGCCGGGCGCCGGCGAGGCCGAGGCGCACGAGCCCAGCGCGAGCGAGTCGGTCACCGACGCGATCCTGGGCAGCCCGGATCCCGACAACTTCGACGACGCCAGCAGCGACGGGTCGATGTCATGACGAAAGCAGCTGCGGGCGCAGACAGGTTGGTGCGGCTGCAGCGCTACCTCGCGCAGGCCGGGGTGGCGGCGCGGCGCAAGGCCGAGGAGCTCATCGTCCAGGGTCGCGTGACCGTCGACGGCAAGGTCGTCACGGAGCTCGGCAGCAAGGTCGACCCCGACCGCTCGAGCGTGCAGGTCGACGGCGAAGCGGTCGTCGCGCAGGACCACTTCTACATCCTCTTCAATAAGCCCAAGGGGTGCATCACCTCGGTCAGCGATGATCGTGGCCGCCTGACGGTGATGGACTACCTGCCCAACCTGCCGGTGAACGTCGCGCCGGTGGGGCGCCTCGACTACTACAGCGAAGGCGTCCTGCTGCTGACCAACGACGGCGACCTGGCCGCGCGCCTGCTCGGGCCGCGCCACCACGTCGCGAAGACGTATCACGTGAAGATCCGCGGCGAGCTCTCGCCGAAGGAGCTGGAGCGGCTGCGCACCGGCGTGACGCTCGAGGACGGCACGGTGACGTTGCCGGCCGAGGTCGACGTGCTGCGCGGCGCGGGCAGCAAACACGACTGGCTGGTCGTGACGCTGGTCGAGGGCAAGTCGCGCCAGATCCACCGGATGCTCGAGGCGCTCGGTCACCAGGTGCAGAAGCTCCAGCGCGTCTCGTTCGCGGGGCTGACGTTCCACGGCCTGCGCGTCGGCGACGCGCGTGAGCTCACGCAGGACGAGCTCAACGGGCTGCGCCTGTCGGTCGGCCTCGACCGGACCTCGGTCTCGCGTGGCCGCTGGAGCGCGAAGCGCGAGGACACGGACCGCGCGCGTCGCGAGCACGAGCAGGCGCGCGCCGAGCGCGAAGCCATGGGCCTCGGCGCCTTACGCCCCCGCGACGGCGACGGTGACGGAACTGGCGACGACGACGATGACGACTTCGCGCCGCGCTCGGGTCACGGCGACGCCGGGCACGATGGCCGCGCTGGCGGCGATGGCCGCGATGGCGGCGCCGGCGGCGACCAGCCCGACGAGCGCGACTTCGAGCGCCAGCTCGAGTCCGCCCGCCGCGGTGGCGGCCGCCCCAGCGATGCCGGCGGTGCGCGCGATGCCCGCGGTGCCCGCGATGCCCGCGGTGGCGGCAGTGGCGGACGATTCAGCGGCGGCGGCGCGCGCGACGGCGCACGCGGCGGCGCTCGCGGCGGCGCTCGCGACGGTGCGGGTCGCGGCGGCGCTCGCGAGGACGATCGTCGCGGCGGTGCACGCACGGGCGCCGCCGGTGGCGGCCGATTCGGTGGCGGCGGCGCACGCGACGGTGCTGGTCGCGGCAGCGCACGCGACGGTGCGGGTCGCGGCAGCGCGCGCGAAGACGATCGGCGCGGCGGAGATCGCGCCGGCGGCGCGGGCCGCGGACGATTCGGCGCGAGCACTGGTGGACGCCCCAGCAGCGGCGGACGCCCGAGCAGCGGCGGACGACCGAGCAGCGGCGGACGTCCGAGCAGTGGCGGACGCCCGAGCGGCGGCGGACGGCCGGGAAGTGGACGGCCCGGCGGTGGTGCGAGGCCGGGTGGCGGTGCGCGAGCGGGCGGCGGCGGGCGCAAGGGCCCGAAGCGCCGTTGATGCGTGGTAGCGTGGCGCTCCTGTCATGGAGCTGCGCGCACTAACGGTCATCGACTCGCTACAGCCTCAGCTCACCGCGTTCATCCAGACCGTGTGTGCCGGGTTCATGCCGCTCGAATACGAGGCGGCCGCGTTCATCGAGATCGCCCCCGGCATCGCGATCAACCAGCTCACCGACGCCGCGCTCAAGTCGACGACCTGCCGCCCCGGGATGCAGATCGTCGAGCGCGCCTACGGGATGCTCGAGCTCCACGACAAGGACAAGGGGCAGGTCGAGGCCGCGGTCGACGCCATCGTGACGCGCATGGACGCGCGCCGCGAGGATCGCATCAAGCCGCGCATCGTCTCGTCGCAGATCATCACCGGCATCGACGGCCACCAGGCGCAGCTGATCAATCGCATGCGCCACGGTGACGTCATCGTCGCCGGGCAGACGCTCTACATCCTCGAGGTGCACCCGGCCGCGTACGCCGCGCTCGCTGCCAACGAGGCCGAGAAGGCGGCGGAGATCCATCTGCTCGAGATGATCTCGTTCGGCGCATTCGGCCGCCTCTGGCTCGGCGGCTCCGAGGACGAGATCCGCGAGGCGGCCAAGGCCGCCGAGGCCGCCCTCGCCGGCGTCACCGGCCGCGACAACACTGGCAAGTAGCCGGCGCGCGCGTCACCCGCGCGGCATCAGTCGAACATGATGTTCGGCGCGGACGCGAGGACGACGTCCTTGCCCTTCACCGTGCCGACCAGCTTCAGCGTGTACGTCTTGCCCTTGGTGAGACCGTCGTCCTCGTTGATCGTGACGTCACCCTCGACCACGGTCAGCTTGGGATCGACCTCCGTGAGCGTCTGGTCGGCGGCGTACGTGTCGCCCCGGTAGAACTCGAGCTTGAGGCTCTTCACCCCCGCCGCGTTCTTCAGGAAGGCCGTGTAGTTGAACGTCCACTCCTGGACGTCGTTGCCGTTCTGCTCGCCCGCCACACGCGTGAGCGCCGCCTTCTTGAAGTGCGCGATCGTGTCCTTGTCGTTCGGTCCCATCCCGATCGCGCCCGACGTCACGAGGATCTTCCCCTTGAACGCGGCGATCACCTTCTTCGAGAGGTCCGCTTCCGCGGGGCGGGCGAGCAGTACCCAGGCGAACATCGACGCGATCGGCAGGAGCACAAATGAACGGCGATTCATGAAAGTAAGTCATTGTAACCCCGGGCTGTGCCATGTTCCCGCCCATGGGAGACCTGTCGGCTCGATTCGCGTGTTCGGTCGCGCTCGTTGCCTCGTTCACGCTCACGAGCGCGTGCGGCGGCGACGCTGATCCGCCGCCGTTCGACGTGCGCGAGAGCGTCGAGCAGCTGCACGTGTGGCACGCGCCACCGTCGACCGAGCTCGCCGTCTACGACGCGAGCGGCGCGCAGGTCGCGACCGGCACCACCGACGACCTCGGCAGCCTCATGTTCCGCAACCTCGCGCCGGCGTCGGGCTACATGGTGAAGACCACCACGGCCACGCCCGCGCTCTCGACCGGACCGTTCGAGGTCATGTCGCGCGCGTCGAGCCAGCCGGCGCAGCGCTTCTACGACGACCAGACGCTCACCGAGGGCTACCAGTACATCACCACGCGCGACGGCACGACGCTCTCCGCGTACGTGACCTTCCCCAAGGGCGAGCCGCCGTTCCCTACCGTCGTCAGCTACTCCGGCTACGAGCCGTCGAAGCCGGGCGAGATGATCGGCGACGGCTCGCTCAACGGCCTGTGCGAAGGCCTGCCCGTCATCTGCGACGCGCCCAACGATCCGTCGTCGCTCATCTCGGCGTTCTTCGGCTACGCCACCGTGAACGTGAACATCCGCGGCACCGGCTGCTCGGGCGGCGCGTTCGACTTCTTCGAGACCATGCAGCTGCTCGACGGTTACGACGTGATCGAGACGGTCGCCGCGCAGGACTGGGTCATGAACGGCAAGGTCGGCATGGTCGGCCTCTCGTACCCGGGCATCACGCAGCTCTTCGTCGCGACCACCAAGCCGCCGCACCTCGCCGCCATCTCGCCGCTCTCCGTCATCGGCTCGGCGCACACCACGATGCTGCCCGGCGGCATCCTCAACGACGGCTTCGCCACGGCGTGGATCACCAACGTCATCTCGAAGGCGCAGCCGTACGGGCAGGGCTGGGAGCGCGGCCAGGTCGACGCCGGTGACCTGCAGTGCGAGGAGAACCAGCTCCTCCACGGCCAGTACATCGACAACGTGGAGCAGGCGCGCAACGTCCGCTACTACGTCCCCGCCGAGCACGATCGCTACAACCTCGCCACGATGGTCGACGACATCGAGGTGCCGGTGTTCATGGCCAGCGCGTGGCAAGACGAGCAGACCGGCCCGTTCTTCTTCACGCTCCTCGACAAGTTCACGAATTCGCCCGCCGTGCGCATGACCGTCTACAACGGCGTGCACGTCGACGCGTTCCAGCCGGCGATCCTCACCGAGTGGAACACCTTCCTCGAGCTCTACGTCGCCGACCGCGTCCCCGTGGACCAGCCGCTCGCGCGCGCCATCGCGCCCATGCTCTACGAGGAGGTCTACGGCGTGAACGACATGGACGTGCCGCCCAGCCGCTTCCGCGAGTACGCGTCGCACGCCGAGGCAGTCGCCGCGTGGAAGGCGGAGCCTCAGGTGCGCGCGCTCTTCGAGAGCGGCGCCGGCGGACCCACGCTCGGTGAGCCGGTCCCGACCTTCGAGCGCTCGTTCGCGCGCTGGCCGGCGCCCGAGCTCGCGCCGCTGCGCCTCTTCGCGCAGGCCGACGGCACGCTCGGCCCCGCCGCGCCGACGGCGTCGAACGAGCCGTTCACGTACCGCCTCGATCCGATGGCGGGCAACAAGAGCATCCTCGCGCCGGGCGGCGACGTCTGGGACATCCTCCCCGACTACGCGTGGGGCGCGCCGGCCGCCGGTAGCGCCGTCGTCTTCGAGAGCGCCGCGCTCACCGCCGACACGATGATGTTCGGCACCGCGAGCGTCGACCTGTGGCTCCGCTCGCCGGTCGACGACGCCGACCTCGAGGTCAACATCACCGAGATCCGCGCCGACGGCCAGGAGATGTACGTGCAGTCGGGCTGGCTCCGCGCCAGCCTGCGCGGCAGCGGCCCGGGCGCCACCGAGCTCGACCCCGCGCCCGCGTACACCGAGGCGCTCGCCGCGCCGCTCGTCCCCGGCCAGTGGACGCAGGTGCGCATCGGCACCGCCGGCATCCAGCACGTGTTCCGCAGCGGCTCGCGCATCCGTGTGAGCGTCGACACGCCGGGCGGTAGCCGCGCCGAGTGGTTCTTCCTGAACAAGACGTTCACGGGCAACGTCGACTACGAGATCGGCCACGACGTCGATCACCCCTCGAGCGTCGTCTTCCCGGTCATCCCGGGGTTCACGGCGCCGGTCGCCTTGCCGCCGTGCCCGTCGCTGCGCGGGCAGCAGTGCCGCGCGTATTCCGCGTACGCGAATACCGTCCCGCCGTCGTAGAGGCCGTGTAAGGGCGCAGATCGCCCGGCGCCGCGGCGCGTTTGACGGTCCATGACGTTCGGGACCGTCTCTGCTCCGTCGCACCTCGTGCGCCGCCGCCACGCCGCCATCTTCCTGCCGCTCGCCGTCGGGCTCGTCGTCGGGGTCGTGCTCTGGCGCGCCGGTGAGCAACGCCGCACCGCACGCTCGCCCGGCCCCGGGCCGGCCGACAACGTCTGCGTCTACCCGCCCGAGCCCGTGGCGCAGGCGCGCGTGACGCTGCCCGATCCGCCCGCGCCGGCCGCGGCCTGGGGCGGGCTCGAGCGCTGCTTGCGCGAGGACCCGTTCGCGTCGGCGAGCCGGCCACCCGTCACGGTCGCCGACGTGCGCCGCTGGGTCGAGGTCGAGCACGATCCCGTCTGGTTCCACGAGAACCAGTGGTGGTTCCCGCTGTCGGGCGAGGGCGATCCCCAGATGCCGAGCGGGCTCTACGTCGCCGTCCCGCTCGAGGCGTCCGCGCCGTGCGGCGGCGCGATCATCAACTGAGCAAAATCCGTAACCGAGCCGAGCGAATCAGGCCGGGCGCAGCTCGCGCTCGACCACCGTCCCGCCGATGAAGTGGCGGATGATGGTGACGCGACCGGTGCGGACCCAGGCGATGGAGCTGCGGACAGGCTGATAGGTGGAATCGGCGGTGACCTGAGGAGGCGTGTCGGGGAGGAGGTGCGCGCGTGACATGCCCTTCCGCATTTCAACTCGCGTGCCCACGCGCAAGTCATCGGCATTGCGTGCGGCCGCGTCCATCACCGCGACGTGCGCGTCAGATTTCTGTGGTCGCTGCGGCCCACCTGTCTCGTCTCCGCCTCGCGACCCGAGCCGAGGCGAAACCTCATCGATCTGTCAGGTCAGCCTGCCGGACAACCGATCCCGCGTATAGTGCGTCCAATGCCGACGACCGTTCCTCCGGAGCTGACCGCTCCGTTTGCGCCCGGCGGGGAGACCGCGATCGATGCGACGCTCGCTCAGCGGCTGATCTCGATCGCGCTCGAGTCCGGCGGCGACGCCGCCGATCTCTATTTCGAGTTCCGCGTCACCGCGGACTACGCGCTCCAGGAGGAGCAGGTGAAGACCGTGGGGCGTGGCGTGACGCTCGGCCTCGGCGTGCGCGTCACCAAGGGCGACGCCACCGGCTACGCGTACACCGAGGACCTGGCGTGGGAGAAGATGGCCCACGCCGCGCGCATCGCCGGTCAGATCGCGTCGGGCGGCGGCGCACCGGCGGCGGTGTCGGCGAGCGCGGTCTCGCTCCCCGACTTCTATCCCGTCGCGCGGCCATCGCTGCTCGCGGCGCCGGGCGACAAGCTCGAGCTCCTGCGCGCGGCGGATCGCGCGGCGCGCGCGTACGACCCGCGCATCGTGAAGGTCGAGGCGTCGTTCGTCGAGCAGATCAAGGAGATCCTGGTCTTCACGAGCGACGGCAAGATGGCGCGCGACGTGCTGCCGCTCATGCGCTTCGGCGTGAGCGCGGTCGCGGAGCAGGGCGGCAAGCGGCAGTCGGGCAGCTCGGGCGGCGGCGGTCGCTACGGCCTCGACTACTTCGCGCAGGCGGAGAAGGACGCGGCGGCGCACGGTCGCGAGGCGGCGCGCATCGCGCTCGCCATGCTCGACGCCGTCGACGCGCCGGCCGGCGAGATGCCGGTCGTGCTCGGCCCCGGTGACTCCGGCATCCTCCTCCACGAGGCGGTGGGCCACGGCCTCGAGGCCGACTTCAACCGCAAGGAGACGTCGAACTACACCGGCCAGATCGGCAAGCGGGTCGCGTCCGAGCTGTGCACCGTCGTCGACGACGGCACCATCGGCAGCTCGCGCGGCTCGATCAACGTCGACGACGAGGGCAACGCGGGGCGCCGCAACGTGCTCATCGAGAACGGCATCCTGGTCGGCTACATGCACGACCGGCTGTCGGCGAAGCACTACGGCATCCAGCCGTCGGGCAACGGGCGACGCGAGTCGTTCCGCTCGATGCCGCTGCCGCGCATGACCAACACGCTCCTGCTCGCCGGGCCGCACTCGCACGACGAGATCGTCGGGTCGGTGAAGCGCGGCATCTACGCCAAGCGCTTCAGCGGCGGCCAGGTGAACATCTCGAACGGTGACTTCGTGTTCAGCCTGACCGAGAGCTATCTCATCGAGGACGGCAAGCTCACGGCGCCGCTCAAGGGCGTGAACCTCATCGGCAACGGGCCCGAGTGCATGCGCAAGGTCGACATGCTCGGCAACGACTACCAGCTGTCGGACGGCATCTGGACGTGCGGCAAGGACGGTCAGTCGGTGCCGGTCGGCGTGGGAACGCCGTCCGTGCGCATCGGCAGCATCACCGTCGGCGGAACTCAGGCCTGAGACCAGACGACACGAGAGCGAGAGCCCAAAGACATGTCAGCTAGCGTTTCCGATTCCGTCGTGGCGGAGCTCGTCGAGGTCGCCAAGAACGTCGTCCGCATGTGCGAGAAGGCCGGTGCCGACGCCGCCGAGGTGCTCGTGCGCGACGGCAGTGAGCTCACCGTCAAGGTGCGCATGGGCCAGCCCGAGCTGGTGCAGGAGGCGGGCAGTCGCGCCGTCGGTCTGCGCGTGTTCAAGCACGGCCGGCGCGCGGTGACGTACACGAGCGACCTGCGCTCGCGATCGCTCGAGAGCTTCGTCGCGGAGAGCGTCGCGCTGGCGGCGCTGGCCGAGCCCGACGAGCACGGGCGCCTGCCGGACTCCGACGAGCTGGCGCGCGAGATCCCCGAGCTCGATCTCTACGACGACGAGGTCGCCAGGGTCGATGCGGCGTGGGCGATGAAGCAGTGCATCGCCGGCGAGAAGGCGGCGCGCGGCTTCGACACGCGCGTCACCAACTCCGAGGGCGCGAGCTGGTCGCGCACCGTCGGCGCCACGGCGTTCGCGACGTCGGGTGGCTTCGCCGGCGGGTATCGCGGCAGCTACGCGTCGTTCTACGTCGAGCCGCTGTGCGACGACCCGACCGACCCGGCCAATCCCAAGAAGCGGAACGGCTACTGGTGGACGGCCGATCGCTTCCTGTCGCGGCTCGACGATCCCGAGGCGGTCGGCACCGAGGCGGCACGCCGCACGGTCGCGACGCTCGGCTCGAAGAAGATCGCCACGCAGGAGTGCGCGGTCGTGTTCGACCCGGAGGTCGGTCGCTCGATCGTCGGCACCGTGTTCTCGGTGGCGAACGGCTCGGCGTTCTGGCGCAAGTCGACGTACCTGCTCGACCGCGAGGGCACCGAGGTGGCGTCGAAGCTGGTCACGATCGTCGACGAGCCGCACCTGCCGCGCGCCCCCGGCTCGCGCCCGTTCGACGGCGACGGCCTGCCCACGCGCAAGAACATGCTGGTGCGTGACGGCGTGCTCGAGACGGTGCTGTGCGACGTGTACAGCGCGCGCAAGCTCGGGCGGAAGTCGACCGGGTCCGCGGGGCGCGGCGTCGGCGGCAATCCCGGCCCGACGACCTCGAACCTCATCATGCAGAAGGGCACCGGCACGCGCGCCGAGCTCCTGAAGGACACCGGCAAGGGCCTCTACATCACGTCGATGATGGGCTTCGGCTTCAACCCGGTGACGGGCGACTTCTCGCGCGGCGCGCAGGGCTTCTGGATCGAGAACGGCGAGCTGACCTTCCCGGTCAGCGAGATCACGGTGTCGTGCAACTTCGACGACCTGCTCAAGCGGATCGATCGCGTCGCCGAGGATCTCGACATGCGCAGCTCGACCGCATGCGCGACGTTTCGTGTCTCCCACATGACCGTCGCCGGGACCTAGGGCGGTGGTTGACTCGGCGGCGACGGCTGCGGAGCCCGCTGCCTTCGTTGCTGTCGATCGTCGTTTCGGCCCCCAAGGTTCCTCACGACCAGTCGGTCGCTGCGGACGCAGAGACGGGGCGACTACTTGAACGGGTTCATCACGCCGTTGTCGTCGTTCTGCTTCGAGCCGCCGAGCTCGACCTCGATGCCGTGTGAGAGGCAGCGCTGGCGCACGAGGGTCTTGGCGTTCGACATCACCCGTGTGTAGGCGCGCCGCGCGGCACGCGCGTTGCCGAGGTTGCAGTAGCCGAGCGCGGCGACGAGTCCGGCGCGGTTGGTGGTGGCAGCCGGGATGCCTTGCTTCGCGAGGATGCGCTCCGCGAGCGCGACCGCGCGTCCCCACTGCGAGCTCTTGGCGGCGGTCTCGGCCTCGGCGAGGAGCTCGTCGGTGGTGAGATCGTCGTCGCCCGGCAACGTCGAGGTGGGCTTGGGCTGGGTCTGCTTCTGCGTCGGGCCGGGCGGCGTGGGCGCGTCGTCGTTGTACTGATCGGCTTCCTCCTCGCTCGGGGCGAAGATGAACGGGTACGTGATCTCGACGGTGCCGCCGTCCTTGTCGCCGAGCGGCGGCAGCACGACCGACTCGAGCGTGGCCGTGAGGCACTGGTTGAAGTCGGCGGTGTCGCTGTGGAGCTGGCGCCGATCGATGGGCTCGGCGTCGGGGACGTCCTTGGCGTCCATCGCGAGCTGCGAGTCGTCGCGCATCGTGACGATGGTGCCGAGATCGGGCTCGGCCTCGACGACGAGCCTGGCGGTGACCTTGCCGGCGAAGGTCGGGTACTTCTCGACCATCAGCGCGTAGCAGTCGGTGAGCATCGGGAGAACCTCGCGCACGCCGGTGCGGATCTCCTCCTTCGACAGCTGACCGGGGGTGAGGTCGACCTTGTCGGCGGGGCCGGGGCCGGTGGTGAGCGCGGCGCCCGCGGGCATCGCGCCGCTGCCGCCGCCGGAGCCGCCGGCCGGCGCCGCCGTGCGTGCCGCGCGCGCCTGTGCGATCGCGGCGGCCAGCGCGTCGCGCTGCGCGCGATCCTTGGTCGCCTTCGCGACGGGCGTGAACGACGGGCGTGCTGTCGACGGCGGCGCGATGGCGACCTGACCGCCGGCCTCGACGACCTGCGCCGCGGTGGTCGGCTTCCGCACCTCGGCCTTGCCCTCGTACACGGCGATCACGATCGCCGCGGCGACACCGGCGCCGGCGACGCCGGCGATCGCGACCTTCGACTTCGATGACATCGGGACCTCCACGTTGAACGAGGCGCTCGCCGTGTGAACCTCGGCGAACGGCGTGCGGATGACGAGGCGCGACGGCCCCGCGTGCTGATACGTGACGTTGCCGGCGCCGTGCGTGACGGCGAGGCCGTCCGGCGTGCGCTCCCACGTGAGGTCGGCGCCCGCGCCGAGGAGCGCGACCGTGCCGTTGCCGAGCGTCACCTTGGACGGCGCGCCGGCGACGACGTGTCCGCTGGCCGCCCCCTGGTCCGGCGTGCGCGGCCAGGCGGCCCACGCGATCGCCGCGGCGGCGGTGCCGGCGGCGAGCCCCATCGCGATGCCGCGCCAGCGCGGGCGGCCGGGCTCGCGCGGTGGCGTGCGTGCGCCCGTCTCGTCGATCGTCACGTCCGCCGTCGCGTCGGCGCTGGCGCGCACGGCGTCCATCACGCGGTTCGAGATCCCGCGCGGCGGCGTGGGCGCCGACCACGACGAGAGGTCGAGCGGCGAGTCGTCGCGCTCGGTCATGGCACATCTCCTCGCGCGAGCTGCGCACGCACCGCGGCGCGGGCGCGCGACAGCCGGGACTTCACGGTGCCGGGCTCGACGTCGAGCGCGCGCGCGATCTCGTCGTGCGAGAGCTCGAAGACGTCGGAGAGGACGAGGACCGCGCGCGCCGGCGCGGGCAGGGCGCCGACCGCGGCCGCGAGCTGCTCACCGAGCTGGCGGCGCGCCACGTCGGCGGACGCGGGCGGCGTCGCGATGAGCTCGTCGAGCGCCTGATCGATCTCGACGGCGCGCGCGGCCGCCTTGCCGGCGCGCAGCTCGTTGAGCGCGAGGCGCGACGCGATCGTGAAGATCCACGTCGAGAGGCGCGCCGCGCCGGCGGGGTCGAACGCGTGCAGCGCGCGGTACACGCGCAGGAACGTCTCCTGCGTCAGGTCCTCGGCGCGCGCGGCGAAGCCGGCCGGAGCGACGAGCCGCCAGACCAGATCCCACACCGGCCGCTCGTAGCGCTCGACGAGCTGACGGAAGGCGGCGTGGTCTCCGCGCTGGGCGCGATGGAGCGTCAGGTCGTCCAGCTCGCGCGCGGCAGAGGCGGCTCGGGCAACCATCACGATGGAGTTACACCCGCGCTGCCGCAAAAGGTTCCATCGCTCGCGCGATCGCCAACGCCGTTGTCAGGCAAGACCTGGCAAGGGCCCGGAATCGCTCGGGCGTGCCGCGGCCCTGTGCTTGCTACCTGGAGATGCGTGCTCCGCCTCGCGTCCGCTCTTTCGCTGTCGTTCGTGCTGGCCGCCTGTGGCGGCGAGGACGAGCTCGTCCCGCAGGTCTGCACCGATCGCCGCGCCGAGAACGTCCCGCCTTCCGATCTGGTCGACGTGCTGGTCGTGCTCGACACGACCGCGTCGATGACGGAGCACGCCGCCGAGGTCCGCGCGCTCGCCGGGACGCTGGACGCGTCGCTCCAGACCGTCGGCCGCAGCGTCGCCGGCATGGACGTGCATCTCGCGGTCGTCACGAGCGACCTCGGCGCGGCCGGGGTGCCCGGTTGCGACACGACCGGCGACGGCGCCGCGTTCGTCGGAGGCGCGCGTTGCGGTCTCGACGGCGCGTTCCTCCGCGACACGGCGAACGGCGACGCGCGCGCACAGAACTTCACCGGCCCGCGCGAGGACGCGATCGCATGTCTCCTCGCCGAGGCCGCGAGCACGTGTCCGGTGAGCCAGCCGCTGAACGCGGCCGTGCGCGCGCTCGACGCCGCCGCGACGGCGAACGCCGGGTTCCACCGGCCGGGCGCGCTGCTCACGGTGCTGGTTGTCACCGACGGAGATGACTGCTCGCTCACCAGCGCCGGCGCCCTCGCGGTCGCGAGCGGGAACGACGTCGAGGGCGACGTCGACTACCAGTGCTTCGCGAAGGGCTCGAGCTGTTCGCCCGGCAACCCGGAGACGCCGGGTGAGCATTCGGCGTGCGTGCCGCGCGGTGACCTCGGCTTCGCCGATCCGGCGACGCTGGTGCGCGCGCTCGAGTCGCGCGGGGCGCAGTGGACCTTCGTCGGTGTGGTGGCGGCGTCACCGAACCCGGTCGTGACGACCGGTCCCGCCGGCACGCGACTCGCGCCGGCGTGTACGACCACCGGCGGGATGGAGCGGGGCGCGGCGCCCCGCTTGACGTCGATCAACGCGGACACACGCGGCCGATCGGTCATCACCGTGTGCGACGGCGCGCTCGACGCGCTCTCCGGCGCGTGGGTCGGACGGCTCGCGACCGACCTCGGGCTCCCATGCCTCGATCCGGAGATCGATCGCTCGACCTGCACCGCGCGCTTGCTGGCCAGCCCCGACCCCGGCGCCGAGGTCCTCGCCGCGAGCGTCCCCGCGTGCGCCGGAGGGGCCGGCGTCGGTCAGCTGTGCTGGGACCTCGCCGACGTCGCCGGCCCCGACTGTCCGTACGGCGTGATCGTCGACAACGGCGGCGTCGTGCCGCGCGGGTACGTCGAGGTCACCTGCGAGGTCCCCTGCGAGTGATCACATGCCGCGGACGGCCATCATGATGTTGTAGTCGGCGGCGCCCACGCCGACGTCGCGCGTGAAGTAGATCACGCAGCCGTCCTCGGAGATCCAGTTCGGATACTCGGCGCCGTTGCTGTTGAGCGCCGACACGTTCACCGGATCTCCGAAGGCCGCCACGGTCGACGAGCGCGTGGCCATCCAGATGTCGTAGCTGCTGTTCATGCTGCCGGTCCGCGCCGACTGGAAGAAGAGCGTGAGCTCGTCGCGCGAGATCACCGCGCCGGCCTCGGTCTCGGCGGTGATGAGGTTGGTGCCGGTGACGCGCTCGGGCGTGCGGAACGAGCTGCCGTTCCACGTCGCGCGGTGGAGGTCGAAGTTCCCCTGCGCGTCGGAGCTCCAGTAGATGGTGTGATTGGGCCCCATGAACGGGTCGGCGTCGTGCATCGCGCCCATCGTGCTGATGTTGAGCTCGTTCACGAGCGTCATCGCGCCGAAGGTGTCGCTCGTCGTCTGGCGCGTGCTGACCGCGAGGTTGTAGTTCGTCGAGTAGTTGTCGCCGTAGATCGCGAGCTGGTCGTCGGTGACCGCCGGGCATCGCTCCATCGCGGTCGTGTTGATCGCGCCGCCGAGCAGCATGGGCTGGCCCCACGCCGCATCGCGCGACGCCCGCTCGGCGAACCAGATGTCCCAGCCGCCGGCGCCGCCCCCGCGCGTGCTCGAGAAGTAGACCGTTCGCTCGTCGAGCGACAGCCGCGCGCACTCGTCCATCGCGTTCGCGTTCAGCTCGGCGACGTGCATCGGCGTCCCGAACGGCGCGGTCGGGTTGCACCGCGGCGGGACCGCGTCGATCGCCGGCGTCGCGTCGATCTCGGCGGCCGCGTCGATCGCGGTGGGCGCATCGGGATCCTGCGGCGTCTCGACGCCACCGCACCCCGCGGCAGGTCCCAGGATGGCGATCGCGAACACGGCACGTGCGCTGGTGTTACTCACCTGGTGAGAAAACACCCGATGCGCACCCGCGTCAACTCGCTCTCCGAAGTTGCCTTGCGACGGCTTCGTAACGACGTCCGCAACGGAAAAAACTAATACCCCAGCGCGCACCCTGGATCCGTCGACGGTGCTTGCGGTGCCACGCGCGGCTTGGCGTACTGGTTCGCGCCACATGCAAGGTCAGATCGGGGCGTACCGGCTGCTCGGCAAGCTCGGAGAGGGCGGGATGGGCACCGTCTATCTCGCCGAGCACACGCTGCTCGGTCGGCGCGCGGCCGTGAAGGTCCTGCTGCCGGCGCTGTCGGCAAATCAGGAGGTCGTGAACCGCTTTTTCAACGAGGCGCGCTCGACCACCTCCATCACCGATCCCGGCATCGTGCAGGTCTTCGACTTCGGCTACCACACCGACGGCAGCGCCTTCATCGTCATGGAGTTTCTCGACGGCGAGAGCGTCGACGGTCGCCTGCGCCGCATCGGCCGCTTCACGATCGCGGACGCGCTGCGCCTCGTGCGGCAGTCCGCGATCTCGCTGGCGGCCGCACACGCCCGCGGCATCGTGCACCGCGACCTGAAGCCGGAGAACCTCTTCATCGTGGGCGATCCGGCCGTGACCGGCGGTGAGCGCACCAAGGTGCTCGACTTCGGCATCGCCAAGCTCGCCGGCGACGAGCCCGGTCGCATGAAGACGCGCACGGGCACGATCATGGGCACGCCCGTCTACATGTCGCCGGAGCAGTGCCGCGGCGTGGCCGAAATCGATGCGCGCTCCGACGTGTACTCGCTCGGCTGCGTCCTCTACGCGATGTTGACCGGACGACCTCCGTTCGAGCACGAGCACGTCGGCGATCTCATCGCCGCGCACCTGCGCGAGGCGCCGCCGCCGCCCTCGAGCCGCGCACCGATCCCGCCCGACGTGGAAGCGCTCGTGCTGCGCTGCCTGGCCAAGGCACCGGGCGAACGCTTCGCGAGCATGCAGGAGCTCGCGCAGGCGATCGGCGCGCTCGAGTCATCGTTGCTCGCCGGCTACGCCGAGCAAGGCATGGCCGCGCCGCGGAGCACGGGCGCGGTTCCGATCAGTCACGCGGTCACCACGCTCTCCGGGGGCGCTGGAGTCATGACCGCCGCGCCATCGGGGCGGAGAGGAGGTCCGCTGGTCATCGCCGGCGTCGCGGCCGCTGCGGCGGCGATCGTGGCCATCGCGATCGTGGCGGGGAGCGGGAAGGGCAGCGGGGGCGGTCGCGGGCAACGTGGCGCGGTCGAGCCCGCATCGGCGGTGCAGCCCGCGCCTGGACCCGTGCCAGCGCCAGCGCCATTGCCGCCCGAGCCCGCAGTCGCGCCGCCGCCCGAGCCCGCAGTCGCCCCGCCGCCGGCGCCCGTCGAGCCGGCGCCCGTCGCGAAGACACCGCCTCCGCCGACCGCGACTCGCAAGGTCCGGCGTTCGGTTGCGAAGGAGAAGACCCAGGATGGCACTCGTGCACAGGGCGGGGGGACGCCCTCGTTCGACCGTGGCGACTGAACGGCAGCTCCCCATCCTGTCGCTCCTCGTCGCGCTGGTGGCCCTGGCGTGGTCCGCCGACGCGCGCGCGCAGAACGCCGAGGCGGAGAAGGCGTATCGCGAGGGCGAGAAGCTGCTGGCCGCAGGCGACATCGCCAGGGCGTGCGAGGCCTTCGAGCTCGCCAACCAGCTCGAGCCCGGCGCCGGCACGCTCATCAGGATCGGGGAGTGCCGCGCGAGGAACCGGCAGTTCGCGTCGGCCTGGGGCGCATACTCGACCGCCGCCGGTCGCGCCAAGAGCGCCGACAAGCGGAAGTTCGCCGAGGACGCCGCGGCCGCGCTCGAGCAGCGCCTGTCGTACCTGACCATCGCCGTGTCGCCGGGTGCCGACGTTCAGGGGCTAGCGATCACGCGCAACGGAAGGCCGCTTCTGCCCGCGCAATGGAACCGGCCCGCGCCCGTCGACGGCGGAACCTTCACGATCACCGCGACCGCGCCCGGCATGGAGCCGTGGTCGACGACCGCGCAGGTCGCCGACGAACGCGCGCAGGTCACGATCGACGTGCCGCGCCTCACGGCGGTCACCGTCGCCGAGCCTGTGAATCCGCCCACCGTGGATCCCTCGCCCGTCACGCCGCTGCCGCCAGTCGTCTCGACGCAGCCGGCGCCACCCACCGCCGTATCACCCGCAGCGCGCGTGCCCGTTTCCGCGGAGACGCCGCTCGCCCCCGAGGCGCCGCGTTCGCGCTTCACGGGACGCCGTACGCTCGGTCTCTCGCTCGGTGTCGGCGGCGTCGCCGTCATCGGCGCCGGCGTGGTCTTCGGCCTGCAGGCGAGGCGCATGCACGAGGACGCGTACTCCATGTGCCCGCAGCCCGAGGTCCCTTGCAACAACTACGAGTCCGCCAAGGCGCTCGACGATCGCGCGCAGTCACGCGCGCTCCTCGCCAACGTCGCGCTCGGCGTCGGTGCCGTCGGGATCGTCACCGGGACGGTCCTGTGGATCACGGGCGCTCCACAGCGGTCGTCACGCACGGCGATGGCGCCGCGGATCCAGCCCGGTTACGCGGGCCTCGACCTGGCGGTGCGGTTCTGATGCGCGCGCTCCACCTGGTTTCCGCGGGAATGCTCGTCGTCGTCTCGGGATGTTTCATCGAGCCGCTCGAGCTCACGCCGCCGGTGGTCGACGCCGCACCGGGCGACGCGTCGGTCGCGGACGTCCCTGTGCCGGACGCGCCGGTCGCAGACGCCGCCACTGACGCCTCCGCCGCCGATGCTGCGACAGACGCGGCCGCGATCGACGCGGCCGCGATCGACGCCGCCACGATCGACGCCGCCACGATCGACGCCGCCGCGATCGACGCGCGGCCCATCGACGCCGCCATCGATGCCACACCGATCGATGCCCCGCCGCCGACTCCGACCGTGCCGCTCCTGCGCCGCCCGCTCAACAACACGTACACCGGCAACGCGTCGCGCGCGGGCTCACGGCGACCGACCTTCGCCTGGTCGACCGCTACCGGCGGCACCGGCGCGATCACGTACGAGCTGCAGATCAGCACGAGTCCGTCGTTCGCGTCGGGCGTCACGACGCAGACGACGACCGCCACGAGCCTGGCGCAGGCCACGGATCTGGCGGCGTCCGCCACGCCGCCCGTTGGAACCCGCCACTACTGGCGCGTGCGCGCCTGCGACGCCGTCTCCATGTGCTCGGCGTACTCGATGACGTGGTGGATCAATGTGGGCCGCGTGCTCCACGACTTCAACGGCGACGGATACGGCGACGTCGCCGCCGGGGCGATCGAGAGCGACGCAGCGGGTACGAACTTCGGCCGCGCGTACGTCTACTTCGGCGGAGCGACCTCGAACACGGTCGCCGACGGCGTCATGGATGGTATCGAGTCGTCCGAGGCCTTCGGCGGCGCCGGCGCCGCCGCCGATGTGAACGGCGACGGCTACGCCGACCTGTTCGTCGGCGCCTACTGGAACGACTCGGTCGGAAGCCAGGCGGGCCGCGTTGCGGTGTACCTCGGCGGTCCGGGCACGACGCTCGACGCCACCGCCGACGCGGTGTTCCTGGCGCCGGCCACGGGCGCGCAGTTCGGGATCTCGGTCTCCTCGGCAGGCGACCTCAACGCCGATGGCTACGAGGACGTCGTGATCGGAGCGCACGGCATCGGACGCGCGTACATCTACCTCGGCGGTCCCGGCGCGGTCGAGACGACCTCCGACGGAGAGCTCTCGTACGCCGGGGGACTGTTGTTCGGTCTCGGGGTCTCCGGCGGCGGCGACTTCGACGGCGATGGGTACGCCGACGTGGCGGTTTCCGACTGGACGAGTGGAGCGGGGACCGGCCGCGTCCACCTCTTCTACGGACATTCCGGGACCACGTTCACCGCGACGCCGCAGCGCACCATCACGTCGCCGGCGGGGACCAACGAGATGGGCCGGCACATGGCGACCCACTGCGACTTCAACGGCGACGGCTTCAGTGACGTGCTCGCCGGTGCCGCTCGCGAGGACACTCCGGCCGTCGACGCCGGGCGCGCGTATGTGTTCTTCGGTTCGGAGGGCACCTTCGACATCACCGCCGACGGCGCGCTCACGGGCGCTGCCGCGAACGATCTGTTCGGGGACAGCCTTGCGTGCGGTGACTTCAACGGCGATGGATACAGCGACATCGTCGCCGGCGCGCGCCACAATGCCGCCGCGGGGTCAGATGCGGGTCGTTCCTACGTGTACCGCGGCGCGGCTGGCGCCACGTTCGAGGGGACAGCCGACGCCACGATGAACGGATCCGCGGCCGGCGACCAGTTCGGCTTCGAGGCCGGCAGCGGCGACATCGATGGCGACGGTCTCGACGACGCCATCGTGTCCGCGTACTACAACGACGCGGGGGGCATCAACGCGGGACGCGTGTACGTGTATCAGGGCGTAACCGGCACGACGTTCGACACGACCGTCGACCGCACGTTCACCGGTCTGGCCGGTGAGTCGCTCGGTCACTTCGTCGAGTGAGCGCGCGCGTCGCGTGATCGTCAACCCGGGAACAGGTGGCCGAGGCGTGCGAGCACGCCGTCGTGGATCCTGCCGTTCGATGCCACCAGCCCGCGCCCCCGCGACATGTCTTCCTCGTCGTAGCGGATCGGTCCGCCCTTCGTATCCGTGAGCACGCCGCCCGCCGCCGTCAGGATCGCCTCGGGCGCGCACGTGTCCCAGGCCTTGCACTTGGGCCACGGGTTCACGTAGAGGTCGCGCTCGCCGGCGGCGATGAGGCCGAGCTTCAGGCCGATCGAGCCGATCGCCAGCTCGTCGGTGATCCTCAGCGCCGACTTCACCTGATCGAGCACGGGGCCGCGGTTCGAGCGCGACGCCACCATGCGGATCGCGGTCGCGTCCTCGACCGTCGACACGGTGATCCGGCGCGGCGCGGCGCCGCCCTCGGTGAGCCACGCGCCGTCGGTGCCGGTGGTCCAGTACAGGCGGTCGCGCGTCGGCTGATAGACCACGCCCACGAGCGGGCGGCCGCCCACGCACAGGCCGATCATCATGGAGAAGCCCTCCTCGCCGCGGATGAAGTCCTTGGTCCCGTCGATCGGGTCGACGTACCAGACGCGCTCTGCCGTGAGCCGCGCCTTGTCGTGCACCACGGACTCCTCGCTGACGATCACGTCCGCGGGAAACGACGTGCGCAGCCCCGCGACGATGAGCTCGTTGGCGGCGCGGTCGGCCACCGTCACGGGCTCGTCGCCGGGCTTGGCCTCGACCGCGAGCGCCTCGATCCCCTGGTCGCGGATCGACGTCACCAGCGCGCCCGCCGCCCGTGCCAGCTCCGCGGCGCGCTCCACCTCGCGATTCATCGTGGCCATCTAGGGATTCATACCGCCATTCGGCCACAAGAGCTGCTTGGCCTCGTCCAGAGTCGCGACCGAGCGGCCCGACAGCTTCGCCATGTTCACGGCCGCGGCGACGAGCTCGCCGTTCGACTTCGCCATCTCTCCGTCGGGGAGATAGAAGTTGTCCTCGAGGCCGACGCGCACGTCGCCGCCGAGCGACAGCGCCGCCATCGCCAGCGGCCACTGCTCGCGGCTGATGCCGATCACCTTCCAGCGCGATCCCGCCGGCACGTTGTCGGCCTGGAACGCGAGGTG
>DATLEB010000063.1:0-36578 GCA_035525615.1 Kofleriaceae bacterium
GTCACCGGCCTCGCCGGCGCGCAGATGCTGGCCAAGGCGTACTCCGAGGTCCGCGACCCGTACTGGGACGGCCTCGATCAGAATCCGTGAAAGGGAACGCGATGTCGCTCAAAGGAAAGACGCTCTTCATCACCGGCGCCAGCCGCGGCATCGGCCTCGCCATCGCGCTGCGCGCCGCGCGCGACGGCGCGAACGTGGCGATCGTCGCCAAGACCGCCGAACCCGACCCGCGCCTCCCCGGCACCGTGTTCACGGCGGCCAAGGAGATCGAGGAGGCCGGCGGCAAGGCGCTGCCTCTCGTCACCGACATCCGCCACGAGGACCAGGTCGCGGCCGCGGTCGCCAGGACCGTCGAGACCTTCGGCGGCATCGACATCTGCGTCAACAACGCCAGCGCGATCCACCTGACCGGCACGGTCGCGACGCCGATGAAGCGCTACGACCTCATGCACAGCATCAACACGCGCGGCACGTTCGTGACCTCGGCCGCGTGCATCCCGCACCTGAAGAAGGCGGCGAACCCGCACGTGCTGATGCTGTCGCCGCCCATCAGCCAGATCACGCAGGCCAAGTGGTTCGCCCCGCACGTCGCCTACACCATGGCGAAGTTCGGGATGAGCATGTGCGTGCTCGGCATGGCCGAGGAGTTCCGCCGCGACGGCATCGCCTTCAACGCGCTTTGGCCGCGCTCGACGATCGCCACCGCCGCCGTGAAGAACCTGCTGGGCGGCGACCAGATGGTGCGCGGCTCGCGCAAGCCCGACATCATGGGCGACGCGGCCCACGTCATCTTCAGCCGCCCGTCGCGCGAGTGCACCGGCAACTTCTTCATCGACGACGAGGTCATGGCCTCGGCCGGCAAGACCGACCTGACCGAGTACGCCGTCGATCCGTCGGCGCAGCTGATGCCCGACTTCTTCGTCTAGACCACCGACTCACGAGGAATATGAATGACAGGCTTCAGTTCAGCTGTCGTCTGTTCGTGTCTTGAGCAGAGCTGGTGGAGCTGGTCGTCGCCACGAAGGCGCGCAAAGCGCTCAAGAAGCAACAAGTGCGACCCGGAAGACTCCCGCTCGCAACAGCCTAATTTCTGGCATTGCTCGAGCGGTTGTAGAGTTGGAAGCGATTAGATCCTACCAACGCGATCGCGCGTGGCGTGCCGTTGTTGATCGATCGTCATCAGTGCGCAACTCGTTGGCGTGAGCGACGCTCCCCGTCGGACTAGCGCGCTTGACGCTGTCGCCTGGTACGCCTGCCACGCGGGTTAGCGGGACGTGGTTGCCTCCGTAGGTCCCGAGGGGCGGCAGCCTTGCTTGGTTTCTTCGCTGCATCGGGGTCGAGAGCGTCCAGTCCAAGCGTCGCGTTCACATGCATGATCGCGAACAGAGCGTGACGACGTCCTTGCTCGATGGAACCTTCGGTGGACTGTCGCAGCCGAAGGATCCGCGACTTGCACCGTCGACGCACAGCGTGCAAGGCGTCCGTCATTCGATCGGCCGTCACGCCGGACAGCGACGATGCGCGAATCTCGAACGCGGTCAGATCTCGACCGTTCCAAGACTGTCGATCCTCCACGATGTCATCGTCGAGCAACGTCCTCCACTCCTGCTTGTCGAGGATCAGGTAGCCCTTGGGGTGCGGCAATTCACCGACGCGCGGTTCCTGGTCTTCGATCACGAGCACGACTGAATTCTTGGTTCCGCATTGAGCGACGTGGTGAAAAACCGTGAGCCAGTCTTGAGTCGGAATTTCGTGGAGCACGTTAGCGAGGACGACGACGTCGAAGTGGTCCCTTGGGCGGGCGTGCAACTCGGTCGGGTCTTCGGTGTAGGTCGCGGTGACGCCGTTGATCCGGTTCAGCTTCGCGATGGCATCGGCACACGCTGTGCGATCCGCGTCGCCGCTTGTCGCTTCGTCGTTGTAGGCGACGTAGACTAGGCGGGGATTGACAGGTCCTTCACGCAACCGTTCGGCAAGAAAAGCCGCGAGTCGGCCCTTTCCCGCTCCGTAGTCCAGTACCCGAAGTGGGCTACGGCCGCGTCGTGCCGATAGCGTTCGTAGCAGTTGTTCTCCTTGCGGGTCTTTAGCGGACGACTTGGTCCCAGCTTTCACAACCGGCGGCACAAGGCATTGGGCTGCGTATCGTGCGCAAGCAAGATCGGTGTCTCCGTCGAGAAACGCGAGCATTCGATCACGTCCCTCCGTGCTGCCAAGCAAACTACTCCAGACGCGCGACGGCGTATTGCTGGCGCGTACGAGGGAGCCGCCTTCTACGAAGAACAGGTCGGTAGGCTCAGCCTGCGCCACGAGCGGTAGGGAATGTGTGGCGATCCAGAGCTGGCCGTCGGGGCCTAACTCCTCGCGCAGGCGGCCGATGGCCTTCCAGCAGACGTCAGGATGAAGGTGTTGCTCTGGCTCGTCGATCAGAACCACGCGACCACCCAAGTTCGCCTCGTCTCGGAGATGAAGAACTACGGCCCAGTCCAAGAGTACTCGTTCTCCCGGTGAGAGCTTGTTGGGTTCAAAACGCATTCCTCGAAACAACGGACGCGGTTCAAGAGTGTCTTCGGTCACGACCCAGTCGAGGGGGCCGCCGAGGAGGCTTTCAACAAGCTCGCAGAATCGTTGGGCGCGGCCACTCGCAGCCTTTTTCACCGCATGAGCAACGTCGGGGTGCGTAGCATTCCAGAGCGTCCGAATGCTCTGGTCTACGACGACCTGCATGGCGGCGCGCGCGGAGTGAAAGCCCTGCGCGTGTGCATCGCGACCAAGCGATTCGAACTCGTGCGCGGTCAGTGACGAGGGATCTCGACTTCCTCCTCCGATAGCGTAAGAGAGGGAACTCACGCCAAATGACCGTTCGTGTCGGACAGTCATGTATGCGCGAGCCAATTCCAATGTGCGAAGACGGTCCGCGACCAGCGGTCGCTCGCTCGGTACTACTTCCCTCAGTTTCTCAACTGCGTAGAAACCTGCAGCCGCTTCAGCGAATCGTTGTGCGTGGTCGTGCACCAAGCCGAGGTAGCGCGACTTGCCCCCACCATTCGGGCCCGCGAGCACTACTAGCGGACCAAGGTTTGTGAGCGACTTGGTCACGAGCCCTAGCCGCGAAAGCGAACTCTCGTCGAAGGTGACTGAAGTAATCACCGGTTGAAGATACGGTGACACTCTGTCGCCCATGCGTCGGGGGCGCGTGGCGCGCGACGCGCACGGCTACAGCGTGTCAGGGGTCGCGACCAATTCGGCGATCTGCGCGTAGGTGAGCTCGGTGACGTTGGCCATGGCGTGCACGCTGTCTCGACAACGCCCTGCGTGGCGTCATCCTGGCGACGTCGCGCGTCAGGGAGCGCCGGTCGGTGTCCAGGGGCGGACAGGCTCTCGGCGAACTCGGCCAGCGTGCGGGTCTCCCTCATTGCGCAGCTGCCGCTGCACTGACTTGCGCGCCACACGAACGAGCTCAGGGCGAAGCTCGGCGCCGTAGCGGCGAAGGAGATGCGCCACGAACGGCTAGTGCCCTGGGACTTCGTCGAACCCGAGCGATCCGTGCTTCCGCCAGCCGACAGTGAGAAGCCAGGAGCGCGCTGTTGCGGTTGGGCGAGGCCGCTTGCGCAGACGAGTGAGCCACTCCGCGTCGTTACGGATTGGCTCCTTCCAGCCGTCGAACCACGGCGCGCTCGAGAACGGGTCCACCCAGTAACGCGACAGCTTCTCCCCGCGCTCGGCGGCGTGGTGCCGTGCATTGAGAAGCACGTAGCGGAGCGTGTTGCGGACGTGAAGTGGCTTGCGCAGTACGCGTGAGTGATAGCGCTCCTTGAAGAGCTTGCCCGTCCGCCCGAGGATCTTGTTGATCGCGCGTGCCAGGCGGACCGCCAGGCCTTGCAGGCCACGTGCGAGCGCCCTTCGGCTGCTGGCTTCGACGACGAGGTGTAGGTGATTGCCGAGCACGTTGAACTCGACGACGCGAAAGTCATCGTTGTTCGCGAACCTCGCGAGCCGGTCACGCACGATCTCGAGCACGGCCTCGCGCCGCAGCGATCGCACGCCCTCGGCGATCCTCCATGTCACGTGCAGGGGCTCGCGCCACGTGAAGGACTCACGCACCACGTGCGCCAGCTTCTTCCGTCCACGCGGCCTTCCCGCACCCGGTCGCCATCCACCGTGGCGACCATCCGGCCTGCGCGCATCGTCCAGCGTCAGTTGAACCGGTAGCGTCTTATTCTTCCGCCGCCGCGTCCCGCCCGCCGCGGATCCGCGCCGTATGGCCTTGTCCACCGCCATCCCCGACCTACTTGCCGTCTTCCGCTTCCTCATCGCCCCCGTCCTGGCAACTTGATTATGGGCACTGTTCTACACGACCGGTCTGACAGCGCGTGACGGACGGGGCTGCGGGGGCAGATCGCGCACATCGCTAACGGCTCAGCGGAAGTGGCCGCAACGTCGGTGCTTGCACAGCTACAGGCCGGCGCGTGCTCTCGCGCGAACGTCGGGTCTCTAGCTCGAACACAGAGCCGGCTGCGTCATTGCGCAGCCGCGAAATGCTTGTGAGAAGGCGCCTCGGTCCAGACTGCGCAGCGATGACAGACTCGTCGTCTGACTTCCAGAGGTGACTCCCGGTGAACGAGAGCACGCGGATCGCCGCTGATGCACGCGGCTCCGGGCGTGCGCCAACAGCACCCCTAGACGGCGCGTAGCATCGGGCGGGCGAAGACGGCGAGGGGCGGGCGCCCGGGCTCGGGAGGCAGATCGGCGTCGCCACCGTCGCCGTCGCCGGAGAGGTCGGCGAGGTCGGCGAGGTCGGACAGCGAGATGGCGTCGACGGACGCGCTGGCGATCGCCGCGGCGGCGATGGTCGCCGGGTCGTCGGTGACGGCGATGGGAGCGCGGAACGGCAGCTCGGCGGCGGAGCGGATCCACGCGGCGCTCGTGCGCAGCTGGCCGGCCTGCTCGTCGTGCCATGCGTAGAACCAGCCCTCGTACCCGGCCTTCGCGGCCGCCAGGGAGTAGGCGCGATACGCGTCGCGCAGGAACGCGGTGAGCGCGGCGGCGTCGACGCCCGTGTCGTGCGCCTCGTCGAGCGCGAAGATCATCATGTTGGCGACCGCGGTCTCGTTGCGGTCGCTCAGGTCGACGACCGCCATGCCCGCCAGCTCGGCGAGCCAGCTGCGGAGGGTGTCCTCGGCGGCGGTCATGCAGCGATGGTACGCCGCGGCGGCGGGAGCGTGGCCCGCGAACGCGCGCTACAGCGTCTCGAGGTACGCCACGAGGTCGGCGATCTGGGCGTCGCTGAGCTCGCCGACGTCGGCCATGCCGTGCACCAGCCCGCGGTCGCCGAGCAGCGACTCGAGGGTCGCCGCGCTGCCGTCGTGGTAGTAGGGCGCGCTCGCCGCCAGCCCGATGAGCGACGGTGTGTCGGTGTCGCCGAGGTTGCCGGCCATCGAGTGCTTCTCGCGGTCGGTCAGGCGCGCGCCGGCGTGGCACGACGAGCAGCCGAGCTCGGCCGAGGCGAACAGCGCCTTGCCGCGCGTCACCTTCGTCACGTTGCGCGTCGGCGCGCGCGGCGCCGGGAGGCTCTCGACGAACGCGGCCAGCGCGCGCGTCTCGTCCTTCCGCAGACCGCCGCCGCCGAGGCGCTTCATCGTCGACGTGAGGCTGATCGTGAGGTCGGCGTCGCCGCCGTCCCACTTGTACGGGTGCGTGCCGGCGATGCGGCCGCCGAGGAGCGGCGTCTGCAGCTCGTGCTTCTCGATGCGCCACGACAGGCCGTCGGCGCGCGCCTCGGGGTGGCAGCTCGCGCACGCCATCGCGCCGCGCGTCGACAGGCGGAAGTCGTTGCCGCGGCGGAACAGGTCGAAGCCGAGGTGCTGCTGCTCCGACATGCGCGTCTTCGCGACCGCCGGGCCCCACGTGATCGCGGGGACGTTCTTGTCGTCGAGCGACACGCGCGCGGTCTTGCGCGAGACGGCGCAGAACACCCACGCGTCACCGTCGTCGCCGAACGCGACGCCCTGCGGGCCGCACGAGCGGTCGCCGAGCGCGACGTCGACGACGTGGCGGATGCCGGCCTGCGAGGCGGCATCGACGAACAGCAGCGAGTCGGAGCCGAAGCCGGCCACGACCAGGCGGTCACGCGCCGGATCCCACGCCAGCGCGCGCGGCTGGTGCACGGCGATCTGCGCCGCCACGTGACGCGGCAGCTCCTCGTCGCCGGCGGCGACGATCGTGAGCGCGTGGCTGATCGGCGGCTCGAAGCCGCCGCCATACGAGCCGGTGTTCTCGCCGAAGCGCGTCTCCTGGAGCGGCGTCGACACCTGGTGCGGGACGATCGCGAGCTCGTTGCCGACGAAGCGCACCGCGAACGCGTTGCGCGGGAAGCGCCGCCCCGTCGTCGCGTCGTCGATGCCGTCGCCGAGCGCGGTCGCCGTCGCGTTCTCGCCGCGCGCCGTGCCCAGCGCGACGGCCTGCGTGCGCGACGGATCCGACAGGCGGATGCGGTCGACGGTGGCCGCCGTGAGATACGTGATCATCGCCTGCGTGCCGTCGGGCGAGATGGCGACGCCGCGCGGCTCGGGGCGAAGGGGCCGGCGCCAGCGCGCGCTGCCGTCGCGCGTGTCGAACGCGACGAGCTGGCGATCCGCGACCGTCGTCACCAGGAGCGTCGTGCCGTCCGGCGACAGCGCGAGCCCGAACGGCTCGGCCGGCGTCGACCAGCGCGCCTTCACGGCAGGCTCGGGCGCCGCCAGATCCACGACCACGATCTTGTCGCTGGCGCGATCGCTCACGAACGCGGTGCGCGCGGCGCGGTCGACGACCAGCTGCGAGGCCTCGGCGCCGATGGCGACGCGCGCGACCAGCTCCCCCTTCCTGTCGAGCTTCACGAGATCGCCGCTGTCGGGGTCGAGCACCAGCGCCCCATCCGAGAGCGTCGCGATGTTGCTGCCGGCGAGATGCGCCGGCGCGCGGAAGTCGGCCCCGGTGGGCGCGCGCGGCGAGCCGAGCGCCACGCCGTCGAGCGCGAAGCTCGGCGGCACGATGTCCTCGTCGTGGATGACCATGCGCTTGGCATGGGCTCGCGGGGCGAGCAGCACGGCGGCGGTCGAGAGGGCGAGGACGGTGACCAGCTTGGTTCGCGCGCGCATCGTCATGGCAAACGCACGACAACGCGGCTTGTTCTGCCGTTTCACCGCGCTTCGCACTCCTTACACGCGACCGGGTGGGCGCCTGTGCGTATAGTTGGCCGGTGATCGCGCAACGCCCCGAGATCACGACGTCCCGCATCTGCCTGACCCTGTTCGGTCCCGACGACGCCGCGCGGCTCCGGGACCACGTCGTCCGCAACCAGCCCCACCTCGCCCGCTGGTCACCGGCCCAGCCCGAGGGCTACCTGACCGAGGCCTACTGGGAGGCGCGCGGCAAGAAGAACGTCGACGAGGCCGCCGCCGGCAAGGCGTTCCGCTTCGCGATCACGTGGATCGACCAGCGGCGCGGACCGGTGCTCGGGATGGTCGCGCTCACGGATCTCGTGCGAGGTCCGCAGCAGTGGGCCAACCTCGGCTACGGGCTCGACGAGCGGGAGCAGGGCAAGGGCGTGATGGTCGAGGCCGTGAAGGCGGTGTGCACGTGGGCGTTCGACGAGCTGCGGCTGCACCGCATCACGGCCAGCTACATGCCGACCAACGACCGCTCGGCGAAGGTGCTGCGCCGCGCTGGGTTCGCGGTGGTCGGGTACGCGCGCGACTTCCTCTACATCAACGGCGCGTGGCGTGATCACGTGCTCACGGCGCTGGTCGATCCCAAGGACCGGCCGCCGGGTCCGGTGTAAGGCGGAGCGGGAGGCGCACGTTCGAAGGGCGTGCGACCTACACCGCTTCGCCTGGGCCTTGCCGCGTCTCTCATCTTCCTGGCTTCGTGCGCCATGGGCGGCGCCGCCAAGTCGTCGATGGCGATGAGCCCGGCCTCGGTCGGCGCGGGGCCGTCGGGCGGGAGCACCGTGGGCGCGTCGGAGGCGACCACGACGCAGATCCCCGAGCAGCTCGTCATCGAGGGCACGCTCATCGTCGAGGTGGGCGAGGTCGGTGACCTCGTCCCCGAGCTGCACAAGATCGTCGAGGCCGGCGGCGGGCGCGTGATCACCGAGCAGGTGTCGGGCGGCGAGGAGTCGTGGAGCGCGACGCTCAAGCTGCGGCTGCCGCCCGAGCGGGTCGACGAGGTGGTCGGGTTCCTGGCGAAGCGCGGCGACATCCTCGAGAAGCGCATCAACGCGACCGACGTGTCGCGCGAGCTGTTCGATCAGGAGCTCGCGCTCGAGAACCTGCAGGCGACGAGCGACCGGTTGCAGGCGCTGCTGGTGCAGCCCGGCCTCGGCATGAACGACATCCTCGCCATCGAGAAGGAGCTCACGCGCATCCGCGGCGAGATCGAGGGCATCAAGGGCTCGCAGCGCTTCTTGAAGGACCGCGTCGCGCTGGCGACGCTCGACGTGTCGCTGCGACGGCGCGACGGCGCGATCACGACCGTGGCGCGCGCCAAGTTCTATCCCGGCGTGCGCGCGACGATGCTGACCTTGCTCGATCCCGAGGGACGGCAACGCACGCGCTTCGGCGGCAGCCTGGTGCTGCACTCGTTCCTGCGCCACCAGAGCCTCGAGGTCGACCTGTACGAGGCGGCGCCGGCGATGGGCGGCGGCGAGGCCAAGCCGGCGGTGATCGCGACGACCGGCGGCGCGGCGTACTCCGACTTCCTCGGCGGCGGACATCGCCGCACGCTGAATCCGTACCTCGGGCTGCGCGTGGGCTACGGGTATCTCGACGCGTCGAAGTTCGTGCTGCAGGCCGAGGCGGGCGTCGAGCTGTGGAAGAGCAAACACGCCGTCATCGACGCGAGCGTCCGCGGAACCGGCCTCATCGGCAAGGAGACCGACGCCGCGGTGGTCGCGGGCACGGGCCTCGTCGTCGCGTTCTGACATACAGTGCGCGCATGCGCACTCTCGTCACGGGTTCCACCGGCACCGTCGGTGGCGCGATCGTCAAGCAGCTGCTCGAGGCGGGACGTGAGGTGCGCGTGCTGGTGCGCGACGTGGCGCGCGCGAAGCCGATCCTGCCGGCGGCCGTCGAGCTCGTCGCGGGCGACACCACCGACGCGGCGTCGGTGAAGGCGGCGGTCGCGGGCTGCGAGGCGATCTTCCACACCGCGGGTCTGCCCGAGCAGTGGCTGCGCGATCCCAGGCGCTTCACCGACGTGAACGTCGGCGGATCGACGAACATGGGCGAGGCGGCGCTGGCGGCGGGCGTGAAGGCGTTCGTGTACACCAGCACGATCGACGTGCTCGAGTGGAAGCATGGCCTTCCCTTCGACGAGCGCACGATCGCGACCGCGCCGAAGGGCTCGCACTACGAGCGCTCGAAGCAGGAGGCCGATCGCGCGATGGTCGCGCTGCAGGGCCGCGGCTTGCCGGTGCGCTACGCACATCCGGCGGCAGTGTTCGGCGACGCGCCAGCGCTGACGCCGGGACTGAACGATCTGCTCGTACGCATCCTGAAGGGCAAGGTCCCGATGATCCTGCCGGGCGGCATCCCGGTGGTGCTCACCGACGACGTCGCGCGCGGACACCTCGCGCTCGAGAAGGCGCCGGTCGGCGCTCGCGCGATCTTCAGCGAGCGATTCGTGTCGCTGGTCGAGCTGGCGCAGGAGCTGGTGCGGGCGGCAGGGCGCGGCAAAGTGCCGCGCGTGCTCCCGGTGTGGATCGCGAAGCTGGTGAGCGGCGCGGGCGAGGGGCTGTCCAAGATCACGCGGCGCGCGCCGCTCATCCCGGCGGGGCAATTGCAGTTTCTGCTCGAGGATGTGCACCCGTCGTCGGAACGGGCAAAACGGGAGCTGGGCTGGACGCCGGTGCCGTTCCCCGAGGCGATGGACCGCGCGGTCGCCGCCTTTCGTGCAAAGGGCTGGGTCGGCGAGTAATCTCGCCCCTGTGAGCACCAGCCGCGAGGAGCGGGGCCGCGCGCGCAGCGCGCCCCGGTGCGAACATCTGACATGACCTCGGGCTCGGGTGACGATCCAGCCAGCGACGAGACCGCACCGCTGCGGGGTTCGGGCGCGACCGAGCCGCAGTACGGCGCGACGCTGACGGCCGGCGGCGGTGCGCGGGTGGGCGGCGCGGCGCTCCACGCCGGTGATCAGATCGATCGCTTCATCCTGCTCGAGCAGCTCGGCGCGGGCGGCATGGGCGTCGTGTTCGCGGCGCGGGACGCGGACCTCGAGCGGCGCGTCGCGATCAAGGTGCTGCGCGCGAAGCACGGGCAGGCGCCGAGCGCGGCGATGCGCGCGCGGCTGTTGCGCGAGGCGCAGGCAGCGGCGCGGCTCTCGCATCGCAACGTCGTGACCGTGCACGAGGTGGGCGCCGTCGAGGACGGTCCGGCGGCCGGACAGATCTTCATCGCGATGGAGCTCGTCGACGGTGAGACGTTGACGAAGTGGCAGGCCACGCCGCGCGCGTGGCGCGACGTCGTGGCGACGTACCTCCAGGCGGCGCGCGGCCTCGCCGCGGCGCACGCGGCCGGGCTCGTGCACCGCGACTTCAAGCCCGACAACGTGCTCGTCGGGAAGGACGGCGAGGTGCGCGTCACGGACTTCGGGCTCGCGGCGGTCAGCGGCGAAGACGCCGCGGCCGCGGCGGCAGGCCTCGGACCTCGGGCCTCGGGCCTCGGGTCAGAGGCCTCGGACCTCGGGGGTGGAACGCCGACGCCGGTGAGCTCGCTGTCGCCGATGATGCCGAACGCGAAGCTGACGTCGACGGGTGATGTGATGGGGACGCCGCTGTTCATGGCGCCCGAACAACGGAAGTCGCGAGCCGTCGACGCGCGCGCCGATCAGTACGCCTTCTGCGTGGCGCTCTTTCGCGCGCTGTATGGCGTGTATCCGTTCGGCGTGGGCAGCGAGGAGTCGCTGGCCAGGCGCGCCGAGGCGTTCGAGATCGAGGTGGTGACGAAGCGGGGCGTGCCGGCGGTCGTGAATCGCGTGGTCGCGCGCGGACTGAAGCCCGATCCCGGCGCGCGCTGGCGCGACATGGCGGCGCTCATCGCGGCGCTCGAAGAGACGCTCGGCGCGCAGCGGCGGAAGGCGATTGGCGCGGCGGCCGTGGGCGGCGGCATCGTGGTCGCGGCCGGCCTCGCGTTCTTCGCGATGCGAGGCGGCGCCAGCAGCGGGTCGGTGTGCAGCACGGGCGAGCGCGAGCTCCAGACGGTGTGGAACGCGGACGCGCGCGGGCGTGCGTCGACGGCCTTCGGCGCGAGCGGTGTGCCGGACGCCGGGGAGGCGTGGCGTCGCGTCGAGGGTTCGGTCGATGCGTGGGGGCGCGACTGGCAGTCCGCGTTCACGTCGGCGTGTCGCGCGGCGCGCGTGGAGAAGCGCGAGTCGGAGGCGGTGCTGGCGCGGCGCGAGGCGTGCCTCACCAGCCAGCTCGACGTGCTCGCCGGCGTGCTCCACGTGTGGCAGCGGGCCGATCGCGAGATCGTCGGGCGCGCCGCGGAGAGCGCGCTGCGTCTGCCGCGCATCGCCGATTGCGCCACGCCGCCGCCGGTGGCGCCGGGTGGCGCGGCGGCGTTGCGGCAGACGCTGTCGGAGCTGACCGCGCTCCACATCGCGGGTAACTTCGTCGAGGCGTTGCCGCGGGCGCGCGAGGCGCTGGGAAAGGCGCGCGAGCTCGGCGACCGTTCCCTCGAGGCCGAGGCCGGCATCCTGCTCGGGCGGCTCGAGCGGAACGCGGGTGAGGACACGGCGCGCTCGACGTTCTTCGACGCGGCCGCGGCGAGCGAGGCCGCGGGGCGCGACGACCTCGCCGTCGAGGCGTGGTCCGACTGGATCTACGTCGCGTCGGCGGTGGGCGTCGCCGATGCGGAGATCGAGGCGGCGAGCCGGCGCGCCGAGGCCGCGCTCCGTCGCGCCGGCGAGGATCGCCGGCTGCTCGCGCTCCTGCGCAACAACCAGGGCAACTGGGCCTACGAGACCAAGAAGGACGCCGAGGCGATCCGCCTGTTCGAGGAGTCGCTCGCGCTGCGCACCGAGCTGTACGGCCCCGATGATCCGCGCGTCGCGGACATCCTCGACAACCTCGGCAACGCGTGGGGTGGGCTGGCCGGCACCGGGCCCGAAGCGGGTCGCGACGCGGCGCTCGCGAAGTCGGTGGAGTACGCCGAGCGCGGCCTCGCCATCCGCCTGCGCGCGTTCGGCGAGGACAGCGCGGCGACGGCGCGCTCGCTGCACAACACGGCGAGCGCGTACGAGACCGTCGACCGTCTCGACGAGGCCGACGCGTACTTCCGCCGCTCGCTCGGCGCGAAGGAGCGCGTCCTCGGCGTCGACCACCCGATGCTCGGCACCACGCTCGTGCTGATGGGGCGGCTCGCCGAGCGGCGCGGAAGGCTCGAGGAGTCGCTCGGGCACTTCCAGCGCGCCGCGAAGCTGTGGGATCGCGCGGAGGGCGTCGGCGTCGGTCCGCTGTGCACGCCGCTCGGCCACTCGATCGACATGCTGATGGCGCTCGGCCGTCCGCTCGAGGCGATCGCGCCCGCCGATCGCTGCGCCGAGGTGCAGAAGGGCGATCCGCCGAAGGCGCGCGGCCGCAAGCGCGAGGCCGCGCTCGCGCGGCTCGAGGCCGGACAGACCGACGTGGCGCTCGCGCAGCTTCGCGACCTCGTCGCCGCCGAGTCCGAGGCCTACGCCATCGACGATCCGAAGCGCGCACGCACGCTCGTCGCGCTCGCCCGCGCGGAGCACGCCGCCGGCCGCAAGGCGCAGGCGCTGGCCACGCTCGCCAAGGCCGAGCGCCTCGTCGCCGCGTACAAGGACGCGAGCGCGAGCCTGCGGGCCGACACCGAGGTGACGCGCGCCGAGCTCGAGCGTTCGCGCCCGCTCGCCGACCAGGCGCTCCGCCACTGCGCCGACGAATCGTGTGGCTCGGCGCAGTGGGACCTGCAGCGGCGCGCCGCCGCGATCAAGTAGCTACATGCTGGGCGTGGCGGGCGCGGGCGCCGCCGGCGCGCGGCAGCTGAGGCGGATGTCCGGCTCCATGCGGTGCGGATAGGTCATCTCGACGTGGTAGGGGAACGCGCCGCCGTCGATGTCCATGCCGATGGTGCCGTCGAGCACCTTGCCGCCATCGCCCTTGAAGTCCATCGTCCAGGTGGTCACCGTCATGGTCTGGCCCAGGCCCGGGTTGACGGCCTCGATCGACTGCAGCTGCATCGGCACCTGGTTCGGCCCGGTCATGGCGTTCACCGGGATGGGCGCGCTCTGGAGCTTGTAGCGCACCGTGGTGGTGCCGTAGCGATTGTCGACGCTGACCCGGTTCTCGACGTGGATGAGGCTTCCGAGGGACTGCTTGATCCTGGCGAGAGGGAGCTTGCCGCTGCGCGCTTCCTGCGCCGTGATGCCGAGCAGCGCGAACCCCGGGCCCTCGGAGCGGAAGCTGATCTGAACGTCGGCATCGGCGGCGGCTCGTCCGAGCGCCTTCCAGGGGCTGCCGCCACCCGCGACACCGGAGATGGCGCCGCCGACGTTGGCGCTGACGGTGAGACCCGCGAGGTAGCTCTGTGGATCGAGCACGTTGAACCCGATGGGGCTGCCGGCCAGGCTGGTCCGGATCCACATCACCCCGTTGGGTGTCGCGAACACGCCGTCGCCCTGATAGACCAGTCCGTTGCCGGTGGCCTTCTGGAGGATGGCGTTGGCGATGACGCTCTCGATCGAGTTGTTGAACTGCATCGAGAGACCGCCGCACACGATCATCTCGTGATAGCTGTCGCGCAGGTCGGCCACGATCTGGAGCTGCGCGGCGACGTCTCCCTGCGCGCAGCCGTCCAGCGCGGTGGTGGCGACCTGCAGGTCGTCATGGATCGCGACGGTGACGCGGGCGCTGCCCGAGGCTCCGCCACAGCCCGCCGAGAGCAACCCGAGGGCAAGGACTCGCATGGCACGCATGGCACGCATGGCACGAACCGGGTAGCACGATCGGTGCCGCCGCCGGAAGCCTCGTAACTCGCGAGATCGAGCACGCATCGGCTCGGCGGCGGGCACGCGCTGACGCTGCGCCACCACACCTCCAGCGCCACGGCGCGAACGGCCGTTGGCTACTTGGCGGGTGCGGGGGCGGGCGCGGCAGGTGCCGGTGCACCGGGCGCCGCGGGCGCTGCCGGCGACGTGCCCGACAAGCTCTCCGGCAGCGGCGGCAGCTCGGCGAGCGCCGGCAGGAGCACGATCTCGATGCGGCGGTTCTTGCCGCGGTCCTCGCTCGACGCGTTGCCGGCCTTGATGTCGTCACCGCCCTTGGCCGGATCGAACTCGCCGGAGCCGCCGGGGATGAGGCGCTTGGGATCCATGCCGGCCTTCACGAGGACGCGCGTCACCGTGAGCGCGCGCGCCATCGACAGCTCCCAGTTGTCCTTCATGGTCTGGCTCTTGAGCGGCACGTTGTCGGTGTGACCGACGACGAGGAAGCGACGATCCGGGAACCGCTTCAAGATCACGCCGACCTCGACCACCTTGTACTCGCCTTCCTGCGAGATCTCGGCCGAGCCCGACTGGAAGAGCACCTCGGCCGGCAGCTGTACGACGAGGCTGCCCTTGCGCGCCACGACCTCGAGCTCGCCGGGACGGATCATCTTGGCGAACTGGCCCTGGATCTCCTGGATCGCGGCGAGCCGCTTCTCCGCCTCGACGCGCTGCTGGCGGAGCGCCGTCAGCTCGTCCTTGGTCGCGGAGAGGTTCGACTGCATCTTCGCGAGCGCGTCGTCGTTCTCCTTCTGACGCGCGGAGACGGCCTCGAGGTCGCCCTTGCATGTGATGTACGCGGCGGCATCGCGCTGCGCCGGCGGCAAGGCGGTGGCGCACGCGGCGAACTCCTTGTCCTTGCGCGCATTGTCGCCACGGAGCTTCCAGGCGAAGTACCCGATGGCGCCGGCGGCGGCGGTCATCGCGATGGCGTAGAGCCAGAGGCGGAACGGAAATCCGCGCCCCTTGCGCACCGGGTCATCATCTATCACGACGACATCCTTGGCCATGGTGGTTCCTCCACCCTCGACAATACCAGAGCCTGGACCGCCCTAGCTCGATGCGGACGTGTAGCTCCGGATCGCAAGCGACCATACGCTGCGTGCAAGCAAGAAAAATACGGCGGACCCCGCAAGTGATGCGATTGCCGTGCGGAGCGAAAGTGTGCCGAGGAGCGCCATGGCGGGGAAGCTGGTCATGAGTGCGAGAGGGATGATGAAGGTGAACACGAAGCGCCACGTGCCGCGGAAGACGTGGATGGGCCAGCGGGCCGCGTCGAAGATCGCGCCGAGGAGGAACACGAGATTGTCCATGCGGACGACCCAGAACGCCGACGCGATGATGAGGATCCACAGCGAGTACATGACGGCGACGGCCGCGGTGATGAGCAGGAAGGCCGCGCCGAGGTCGCGCGCGCCTGGCACATGGCCCAGGTCGCTGAACGCGTAGATGATGATGCCGAGGCCGGCGATCACGTCGGTGATGTGCGAGGGCTCGAAGCGGGTGGTGGACACCAGGAACTGCGCGTCGGCGGGCTTGAGGAGCGTGTAGTCGAAGCTGCCGGTGCGGATGCGCTCGACGACGGCCTGCAGCGACGGGTTGATCGCGCCCTCGAGCACGCCGCGCATGAGCGTGAACAGACCCATCACGACCAGCGCGTGGCCGAAGCTCCAGCCCGCGACGGAGGTGCGATCGCCGAAGACGACGAGGAGCGGGAACAGCGCGAGCCCGGACCACAGGATCGAGAAGAAGGCCTGGATCAGGAAGTCGAAGCGGTACTGCATCGAGGTGACGAGCGAGGTCCGCATCGACACGCCGAGGAGGCGCAGGTAGTAGCCGAGGCGGCCCACGCTAGGCTCCGTAGGCCTCGAAGCGCTTCACGCCGCGGTGCCACGTGACGGCGGCAACGGCGAGCATGGACACGGCCCACGCCCACTGCGCCGCCACGGCCTCGGCGGCGGATGACGCATCGGGATACCTCCCGATGAGGATCTCGATGGGCGTGCCGAGCATGTACCGGAACGGCAGCCACTCGGCGATGCCCGCCATCCATCCCGGCATGAGCGCGATCGGGATGATGTAGCCCGAGAGCAGCATGAAGAGGCCGAAGTAGACCTCGACCAGCGACATCGACTTCTCGAGGAAGAAGGAGAGCGAGCCGATGGCGAGGAACACGCCGAAGGTGAGGAGCCACGCGCCGGCGATCGACACGCCGAAGAGTGCCAGGCGGCCCGGGTCATCGACGATGACGTGGCGCGCGTCGGTCAAGAACAGGACGACCACCACCGGCGTGATGACGAGCGCGCGCAGGGGCAGGGCGGCGAGGTGCGTCGCCAGGAAGCTCGCGAAGGGATGGACCGGCCGCAGGAGGCGCATCGACAGCGTCCCCATGCGGATCTCCTCGGCGATCTGCCACGCCACCCAGTTGCTGGTCAGGTTGCGGACGATGAGCGATGCCAGGTAATACGCGACGAAGTCGGTCTGCGTGAAATTGCGGAAGGGCGCCTCGGCGGCCACGCTGGTCCACAAGGACAGCATGACCAGCGGCATCGTCGTGGTGAGGATCCAGACGATCATCTCGGCGCGATACGCGATGGTCTCCGCGAGGCCGACCCGCAGCATCGTCGGCATGGCGCGCAGCTCAGCTCGCATTCGCCGCCTTCTCGTCGGGCCCCGGGTCCTTCACCTTGGTCTTGAACAGCTTGCGCATCACGTCTTCGAGGGGCGGGTCCTCGATCGCCAGATCGGCGATGCCCTCGCTGCCGAGCAGGTGGCCGACCACCTCGCGCAGCTTGTCCTCGGGGACCTCGACGGTCGTGCGCGCGCCGTCCTTGGCGACGACCTTGCCCATGCGCGCCAGCAGGTCCTCGCCGAGCGTGCCCGAGAACGAGACGCGCTTGTCGGGGATCATGGTCTTCACGAGCTTGCGCAGGTCGCCGTCGTGGATGATGTGGCCGCCGTCGATGACGATGACGCGCGGGCACAGCGCGACCACGTCGTCCATGTAGTGGGACGTCAACATCACCGTCGCGTCGTGACGCTGGTTGTACTCGCGGATGAACTCGCGGATCGTGACCTGCATCGCGACGTCGAGGCCGATGGTCGGCTCGTCGAGGAACAGCGTCGTCGGCTTGTGGAGGAGCGCCGCCGCGAGCTCGCACTTCATGCGCTCGCCGAGCGAGAGCTGGCGCGTGGGCTTCTGCGACAGCTCCTTCAGATCGAGCAGGTCGGTGAGCTCGCCGAGCGTGCGCGCGAACTCGGCGCCGTCGACGCCGAAGACGGCGCGGTTCAGATGCCACGTCTCGGCCGGCGGCAGATCCCAGATCAGCTGCTGCTTCTGGCCCATGACCAGCGTGATCTGGCGCAGGAACGCGGGTGACCGCTTCTGCGGGCGGTGGTCGGCGACCGTGACCTCGCCCGTGGTCGGGTGGAGCAGCCCCGAGAGCACCTTGAGCGTGGTGGTCTTGCCGGCGCCGTTGGGGCCGAGGAAGCCGACGCGCTCGCCGCGCTCGATGCGGAACGACACGCCGTCGACCGCCTTCACGGTGTCGTACTTGCGGCGCACCACCGAGCGCAGCGCGGCGGCGAGCCCCGGGGGACGCTTGTGCACCTTGAAGTGCTTCTTCAGGTCACGAACTTCGATCACGGCCGGCGGCGCAGAGTAGCAGCTATACTCGGTGGGTGAAGTGGACGGCCTGCCTGCTGATCGCGCTGGTGGCGTGCAAGGGCTCCGACAAGGATGCGAAGGAGCAACCGCCGGTTCCCCCGACCCCGCTCGACAAGATCCCGACGACACCGCCGGCCGATGCGGCGGTGGCGCTGGTCGCCCCCGCGCCCGACGCCGCCGCCGTCGCCGTGCCGACGCACCCGCAGCCGCCCGACCTCATCCCGAGCGCGGACCCGATGTACCCGACGGCGCGCAAGGCCGGCACCGCCGATCTCTTCTTCATGGAGGATCCGGTGCGCGGCCCGCACGTCACGCGCGTGCGCAAGCCGTCGAAGTCGGGCCTGCGCATGACCACGCACGGGAACTGCACGATCACGGGTGGCGGCCTCGCGTGCAGCGCCGCCGGACCCGCGTCCGGAGACCGGACGCAGGTGCGCGTGTGGCGCCGGCGCAGCGACGAGAAGCCGGTCCTCGCCGAGTGGCGCATCGCGGGGCGCGTCGACGACGCCGCCGTGCTCACGTACGACGCCGCTGGTGAGCTGACGCAGCTGGCGCGCTTCGACGAGGTCGGGGACATCTCCCACGTACGGACGTACGATCCGCCGGGCAAGCGCTACACCGCGCGCAACCTCGACGGGGCGAACAACCTCGATGGCTGCGGCGCGATGGATCTCGCGGTCGATGCCGGCGGCCGCGTCGTCGGTGAGACCTGTCTGCAATGGCTGGGCGATCCCATGCGCGACACCAACGGCGTCACCACGTCGAAGTACGTCCGCGATCCGGACGGCTTCATCACGCGCGAGGAGCGGTTCGATCCCTCGGGCGCGGCGATGGCCGGCGTGCGCGACGCCGTGCACCGCATCGACACCGAGCGCGACGCGCTGGGGCGCAACAAGGTCGAGCGTTACTACGACATCGCCGGCAAGGCCACGCCGTCGGCGGAGGAGCGCGGCTGCTACGGCATCGCGCGCGACTACGACAAGGGGCAGGAGGTCCGCCGCCACTGCCTCGGCGCCGACGGGCTGCCGCGTCGCGACACCGACGGCGTCGCGACGTTCGAGACCGAGCGCGACGACAAGGGCTGCGAGGTCGGCGTCCGCCACCTCGGCGCGCGCGGCGAGCTCGTCCTGCGCGACGGCGTGGCGCGCTTCGAGTACAAGGTCGACCGCCACTGCTTCCAGGTGGCGAGCAGCTGCCTCGATCGCGACGGCGAGCTCGCCCCGTGCGGCCCCGGCGAGCCGGCCGGCTTCATCCACAAGCGCGACAGCCACGGGCGCATCGTTTCGTCGAAGTTCCTCGATCGCTACGGGCAGCCGGGCAAGGACGCCGACTACGAGGTCTACGAGGTCCGCTACGCGTTCGACAACCTCGGTCGCCAGCACGGCGAGTCGTGCCACGACGAGGACGGCCACCTCGTCGAGTGTGCGTCGACCGGCTTCGCGCGCACGCAGGACAAGTTCGACGACAACGGCCGCATCTCCGAACGCCGCTTCTACGACGCCGACAATCAGCCGGCGACCAACCGCGGGACGATCGTGCGCGAGTACGTTTACGACAACTACGACCACCTCGCCGAGACCCGGAACCTCGACGAGCGCGGCCAGCTCTTCCAGTCGGACGGCATGGCGATCAAGCGCAACTACTACGACGACACGCACCTGCTCTTCGGGATCGCGCTCCTCGACCGCAACGAGCAGCCCGCCGAGTACGAGGCGTGCTTCACCGGCGTCGATTGCCCGCCCGGCAACCAGACCTGGCACGCGGTCCGCATCGTGCGCTCGCCCGACGGCCGCGCGACGTACAACCACTACTTCGACGCGCAGGGCCGCAAGATCCTGACCCTCGACTGCAAGACCGACGAGTGCTGGGTCGATTGACGCCCACGAGCGCCTAGCGTAGCGGGCCGCCGAGCGGGACGAGCATGCGCGAGAAGCGCTCGGGGTGCTTCACGGCCTCGGCGCGCAGCGCCTGGTCGGCCTCGGCGCAGGCGGCGGCGCCGCCGGCGAGCTCGGCGCGGCGACGGCGCGCGGCGAGGACGAAGATCTTCATCTCGGCGGCGGTGCAGGCCTCGATGGCCAGCGCGAGCGCCGCGTCGATGGCGGCGGGCTCGGTCTCGCGGCCGGCGCGGGCCAGCTGGGCAAACGCGTGCGCCCAGAGGTGGTCGCCGTGCGCCGCGAGGCGCTTGATGGCCGCCCGGAGCTCCGCGGGCTGGTCGGCGGCGATCGCGACGCGCGCGCGCAGGTGCTGCGCCTCGATCTCGACCGACGGACAGACGAAGAGGCGCGACTTCAGGAGGTCGCGCCAGCGCGCCGCGAGCCGGGCCACCGCGTCGTCGATGCGCCCGTCGAAGAGGTCGAAGCTCACCAGGGCGAGGAGCTCGTAGTAGTGCTGGAGGTGGAAGCCGCGGGTCGACCACGCGCTCATGACGTGCGCGACCTCGGCGCGGCCCTCGGCGGTGCGATCCGCCACGGCCCATACCAGCGCCGGCAGGCCGGTGCAGACGTTGGCCTCGTCGAAGCGATTGCCGTGGCTGCGCGCCTGCTCGACCACCGCCTCGCTGCGCGCCATGAGCATGCGCAGATCGCCCAGGTAGAAGCGCGACCACAGCGCCTGCACCTCGACGCCGCCGGTCTCCCAGGTCACGCCGATGCACGAGCGCAGCTGCTCGATCGCGTCGTCGGCGTGCTCGGCGGCGACGCGGAACCGTCCCTCCATGTACGCCGTGAGGCCGCGCGCCGCGGAGATCCACGCCGGCAGCTCGCGATCGTCGAGCGTGCCGACCAGCTGCGTCGCGGTCTCGAGCACCATCGCGGCGCGCTTCGCGGTCGGCCGGCCCAGCGCCGCGAGGAAGGTGGCCTCGACGACGAGCGCGCGTGCCACGAGCAGCGGCTCGCCCAGGCGCAACGCGAGCAGCAGCTGGCGCGTGCCGAACGCGGCACCCGTGATGGTGTCCACCATGCCGAGGTCGGTCGCGGCCGAGCGCAGGACGTCGACGTGCACGAGCTCCGCCGCCGCGATCTGGCTCGGGTCGCGCCGCTGGAAGCTCACGCCGCGAAGGCGAAGCTGCACGCGCGCCGCGACCAGCGAGAGGACCGCACGCAGCGGCGACGTCGGTAGCCTCTCGCCGACCTCGGCGAGGACATCGCGCAGGGTGGACAGCCCGGCCTCGACATGGCCGCTGCGCAGGTACTGACTGGCGGCGCGACGCCGGAGCTCGAGCTGGTCGGCGACGTTGGCGCCCTCCGCGGCGGCGGCGAACTCGACGGCGGCCTCGGCGCCGCGACCGGCGGCAGCCAGCGCTTCGCCGCGTCTCGCCCGCAGGGCACGACGGGTCGCGACGTCGTGGCGTCCGCGCTCGAGCGCGTGCGCATACCAGCCGGCGGCGCGATCGAAGGCGAGGCTCGCCACCGCCTGCTCGGCGGCGCGCAGCGCGTACGCCGCGGCGGCGTCGAGGTCACCAGCGCCCTCGCTGTGGATGGCGAGCGCTTCGACGTCGGGCGCGGCGCCGGCGGCGATCGCGCGGGCGAGGCGTTCGTGCAGATCGTGACGGCGCGCGTCGGCGAGCGACACGATCACGTGCTCGCGGATGCGGTCGTGATAGCACTCGATGACGACGCCCTGCCGGTCGTGCGCGCGACGCGCCAGGCGCTCCTCGACGAGGCGACGGATCGCGCGCTCGAGATCGGCCGACGCCATGCGGCTCGCGCTCGCCGCGACGCCGGCGGCGACCGGGCGCGCGGACAGCGCGACCAGCTCGAGCAGGAGCCGCTCGCCACGGTCGAGGCGATCGACGCGCTCGCCGATCAGCTGCTCGAGGGAGGGCCACGTGCCCTGCGTCGTCCTCGCCGCCTCGGCCAGCTCGCGCACGAAGAACGGCGCGCCCGCGGCCTCGTCGGCGATCGCGGTCACGAGCTCCTTGTCGGCGGGCGCGCCGAGCACGTCGGCGGCGAGCGCGCGCGCCTCCTTGCGGCCGAGGGCGCCAAGCTCGATCGCGACCGTCGCGGCGCGCGAGCCCAGACGATCGCGGCGCGCCTCGATCGTCTGCAGGAACGCCGAGCGCGAGGAGTCCTCGGCGCGATAGGCCAGGACGAGCAGGAAGGGTGGCGGATCGGGCGGGCGCAACAGGCCGTCGAGCGCGGCGGCGCTGTCGAGGTCGCCCCACTGCAGATCGTCGACGAACAGCACCAGCGGCCGCGCCGACGCGAGGCGCGTCAGCAGCTCGCGCAGCGCCGCGAACGCGCGCCGGCGCAGCTCGCGCGGGTCGAGCTCCGGCATCGGCCGTCGCTCGGCACCGGCGATGGCCGGCACACCGCCCAGCACCGGAAAGATCCGCGGGAGGAGCAGCACGTCGCGCGGCACGAGGGCGTCGGCGTCGGCGCGCGGCAAGGACGTCAGGAACACGGCGAGCGCGTCGACGAGATCGTCGAGCGCCTCGTAAGGCACGGACTCCTGCGGATAGCAGCGCCCCGAGAGAACGACGGCGTCGCGGTCACGGCGCACTTCGTCGAGGAACGCGCCGCAGAGCGAGCTCTTGCCCATGCCCGACAGCCCGCGGATGAGCACCAGGCGCCCGTTGCCGCGCTGGGTGTCGTCGTACGCGGCGCGCAGGACCGCGAGCTCCGCGTCGCGCCCGACCAGCTCCGCCGGCGACGAAGCGCGCGCCCGCACCCGCGAGGGGGTGGCGACGTCGAGCGCGCGCAGCACGTCGGCCGCGCCCGGGCGGGAGGAAGGCTCGCGCGCGAGGAGCGCATCGGCCAGCCGCGCGAGATCCGTCGGCGCGTCGAGCGTGAGCGATGCCACCGGCGGTGCGTCCTGCCGGTTCTTCTCGACGAGGATCTCGCGCGACGTGCCGGTGAACGGCAGCGACCCGGTCAGCAGCTGGAACAGCACGCTGCCGAACGCATACCAGTCGGACGCCGGCGTGATCTCGCCGCGCGCCTGCTCCGGCGCCATGTACGCCGGCGTTCCCACCACGAAGGCGTCGCCGTCGATGCTGCGCGTCCCCGCCTTGCCGATCTCCGCGATCACGCCGAAGTCGACCAGCACCGCCCGCGGCTCGCCGGTGACGAGCATGTTCGACGGCTTGAGATCGCAGTGCAGCCGACCCGCCAGGTGGAGCGCGTGGACACCTTGCGCGAGCTGCGCCAGCGCGGTTCGCAGGCGGGTCTCGTCGGTGGCGTACGCGTCGAGCGCGACGCCGTCGAGCAGCTCCATCGTGAAGTACCAGCCGTCGTCGCCGGCGAACAGCTCGTGGAGGGCGACCAGGTGTGGGTGCGTGATGTCGGCGAGCCCGCGGAACTCGTTCTTGAAGCGGAGGAGCGACGCCGCGTCGCGCGTGTGGATGGTCTTGAGCGCGACGCGCGCGTTGCGGTCGCGGTCGAACGCTTCGTACACGATCCCCATGCCCCCCTGGCCGAGCCGCCGGCGCAGCTCGAAGCGCCCTGACCCTGCGTACAGGGGGAACGTCTCGACCATCTCCCGGATCGTAACGCGACCGTCAGCGCGGCGGGGGCACGAAGACACGGATGCGGGCCGCAAGCTCGTCGTCGGTGGCGGCGAGCACCCACGACTCGAAGGCGTCGGGGCCGCCGAGCGACGCGCGGAAGGCCTGGATGAACTCGCCCAGGGCGGCGCCCGAGAGCTCCGGGCGGAGCTGCATGACGAGCTTGCCGCTCCACCGCGCGCGCAGCTCGACGGCGCGCGCCTCGCGTTCGTGCTCGACGGCGAGCCTGGCCGGGAGGTCGGCTTCCGGGAACGCCGCGATGACCTGGGGCAGGTAGCTCGCCTTGTCCCCGAACGCGGGACGCTGCGTGACGCCGCGCTCGCGCAGCCACGCGATGAAGCGGATGATCGTCGGGCGCAGCCGCGACTTCTGCTTCATGTCGCCACGAGGTCCATCGAGCTCGTCGACGTAGGGTGCGACGGAGAAGTACGGGCTCGCCGTCACCCACGTGAAGATCGCCTCGAGGTCGGCGAAGCCGCGCACCCACGCCGCGTGGTCGAGGCCGAGGAACGCGCACACGCGCGCGAACTCCTGCGTCACCGGCAGATCGGCGCGATACGACTCGGAGCTGGCGCGCCGGTGCACGTACGAGAGGCCGTCCTCGCCCCACGTCAGGTTGAAGCGCCGGCACATGCGGCCGATGATGTTGCCGACGTCGTTGAACGACATGAACGCCCACATGCTGTCGAGGCGTCGCGCCGGCACGGCGAAGAAGTCGGTCTGCAGCCCGCGGTACACCGTCGAGTAGACGTGCCCGACGATCTTCACCTGCGTGATGCCGAGGTCGCGCGCGATCTGCTCGCGCCGCTCGCCCCAGTCGGCCCCGGCGGCGACGATCACGTCCATGTCGCCGAAGTCGGCCTTGTCGTCGTAGAAGCGCGGGATCCGGTAGGCGCCCGGCATCACGCCGTCGAGGTACGCGCGGATCTCGGCCTCGCGCTCGAGGTACGCGGCGCGCGGCATGCGCGGCAGGTCGAACAGCTTTCCGCCCATGTCACTCCCTGGCGTCTGCCCTGCACATCCGCCGACGGTACTACGCCTCGGGCTTGGCCTTCACGACCGTGATCTCGCCATCCGGTTCGACGAAGGCGCGCCGCACCTCGGACACCGCCATCAGGCCGTTCTGGTGGAGCGAGGTCTCGAGATCTTCGTCGGTGATGCGGTAGCGCCGGAGCACCGCGCTGTCGACGTGACCGTCCTTGATCAGCACCGCCGTGCGGCCGGAGATCACGACCTCGGCTCGCCGGCTATGGAAGACCAGCAGGCTGATCGCGCTCGCGATGGCGATCAGCGTCGTCGCCGCGACCAGCCCGACCACCAGGCTGTCGTCGTTGCCGGTGAGGGCCGGGCTGACCGTCTCCGAAACCAGGAGCATCATCATGATGTCCATCGGGGTCACGTCCGACATCGTCCGCCGGCCGGACACGCGGAGAAGGAACAAGAGCGCCAGATAGACCACTGCGACGCGAATGACGACGCCGAGGACTGCGGTGGCCGTCGTATCGAACATGCCGACAGCACTTGCACGCGCCGTGCCCGGAGCCGCTACGTGGGCGGCTTGACGACCTTCGCGAGCTCGCCCATGGTCTTGATGGGCAGCGAATCCACCGATTCGCCCGACAGGATGTTCTCGATGAGCGCCGCGCCCACCGTCGACAGCTGCGACAGCCCGGCGACCTTCGCGGCGATGCCGGCCACACGCGCCGCGTCCTCGGCGTTCTTGCCGCGCCCGCTCGTCGCCGCCAGCTTGTCGAGGGCCTCGTCGGCCGCCGTGAAGTGGTCGGCGGCGTCGCGGATCCAGATGAGCTCGCGCTCGCGCAGGACGCGCGACACCATCTTCCAGATGCTGGTCTCCGCCTCGTAGTAGTCACGGCGCTCGCCCGGCACCCACGTCTTCCGCACCACGCTCCACTCCTGGAGCTCGGTGAGCAGCATCGACATCGAGCCGGTCGACAGGCTCAGCCGCTCGCCGATGTCAGCCGCCGAGAGCGGCACCTGCTCGAGATAGAGCATGGCCCAGACCCGCCCCATGTTGCGCTTGAACCCCCACGACTCCATCAGCCCACCGACCGCGTCGGCGACTTTCAAGACCTGCGCCTCGACGGCGGGATCGAGCGCCCGCGACGGGATCATGGCTTCTCGGGTTTCTCGTTGTCGTCGCGGGGGACGCGCGGCATCTCGCGGGTGGGCACGCGCGACACCGAGCCTTCGAGGCCCGGGTGCGGCGCGGCCGCGTTGGCGTTCTCCTCGTCGCGGCGGCGGGAGATGATCTCGACGATCTCCTTCTGCGACAGGCCGCCCGTCGGGCGCAACGTCACGCCCGCTTCCTTGCCGGTCGAGAGCTCGCGCGCGGTCACGCTCATGATCGACTCGACGTCGATGGTCAGCACCAGCTCGACGCGGACGCTGCCCGATTGGCCGGGCGGCAACCCGTCGAGGACGACCTGTCCGAGGCGACGGTTCTTGCGCACGTCGGCGTGCTCGCCCTGGTAGAGCTCGATCGACACGAACTTCTGATCGGGCATCGTGGTCGCGAACAGCTTGCGCACGCGCACCGGCAGCATCGAGTTGCGCGGGATCAGCACGCTGAAGCCGCTCTCGCCGACCTTGATGCCGAGGTCGTGCGGCGTGACGTCGAGGAGCGTGGCGTCGTCGGTCTCGCCGCCGAGGATGCCGGCGTAGGCCGCCGCGCCCATGGCCACGACCTCGTCGGGGTTCACGTTCTTCGACGGCTTCTTGCCGAAGATCTGCTCGACGACCTGCTGCACCGCCGGCCAGCGCGTCATGCCGCCGACCAGGATGACCTCCTCGATGTCCGACGGCGTGAGCCCGGCGTCGGCGAACGTGCGCTTGCAGGGCGGGCCCAGCTTGTCGAGCAGGTCCTTGGTCCAGCGCTCGACCTCGTCGCGCGTCATCTTGCGCTCGACGTTCACGGGGTTGCCGTTCTGGTCCTGCGCCACGAACGGCAGGCGCAGCCACGCCTCGCGCTCGCCCGAGAGCTGCTTCTTGGCGGTCTCGCACGCCTCGCGCAGGCGGCCGAGCGCCACCGGGTTCTGCAGCAGGTCGACGCGGTGCTGGTCGAACAGATCGTCGGCGACGCGCTCGACCATGCGGCGGTCCCAGTCCTCGCCGCCGAGCGCGCTGTCGCCGCCCGTGGCGAGCACCTCGAAGATGCCACCGTCGACCGACATGATCGAGATGTCGAAGGTGCCCCCGCCGAGATCGAACACGGCCAGGGTGCGCCGGCGATCGCTGATGCGGTGCGCGCCGTACGCGAGCGCCGCCGCCGTCGGTTCGTTGAGGATGCGCACGATGTCGAGGCCGGCGATGGTGCCGGCGTCGCGCGTGGCCTGGCGCTGGTGCTCGTCGAAGTACGCAGGCACCGTCACCACGGCGCGCGTGACGGCCTCGCCCAGCGCGGCCTCGGCGATCGCGCGCATGCGGCGCAGCACGTGCGACGCGATCTCCTGCGGCGAGCGCGGCGCGCCCGCGATCTTCACCCAGGCGTCGCCGTTCGACGCGGCGACGATGCGGTACGGCGCGGTCTTCGCCAGCGCGGTGACGTCGTCGGAGTTCACCTTGCGGCCGACCAGGCGCTTGGCGCCGAACACCGTCTGCGGCGCGTTGGTCACCGCCTGTCGTCGCGCCGGCACGCCGACCAGCACCTCGCCGCTCGGCGCCCACGACACGACCGACGGCGTCGTCCGCTCCCCTTCGGGTGAAGCCAGGACGCGCGGGCCGCGCTCGTCGAGCACGGCCACGCACGAGTTGGTCGTCCCGAGATCGATGCCGATGATCTTCGACATCCTATTCCTTCTTCCCCATGAGACGTGAAAGGAGTCCCTTGCGCTCGTTGGTGGCCAGACGCCGCATCTCGGCCAGCTCGCGTGCGGCACGCTCGTTGGCCGGATCGATCTCGAGCACGGCCTCGAACCGCTGCGCCGCTTCGAGGCGATCGCGCTGCGCGATCGCGCGCATGCCCTCGGCCAGCTCGATGCCGGCGCGGGCCGCACGATCGTTCGGATTCTTGCGCGCGTAGATCTTGAAGAGCGTGAGCGCTTCGTCGTGGCGCCCCTCGTCGAGGAGCGCCTCGGCGGCCGCGTAGTCCGTGGCGGGATTCTCGCCGACGGTCGGCGGCTCCACCTTCATCGGACGGCGCAGCGTCTCCGGAGGCGGCAGCGGCAGGTTGCGCTCGGGCGCAGGGGCCGGCGTGCGCTCGAGCTTGGGCGCGGGGGTGCGATCGGGCCGCGGCGGCACCACGACCGGCGGGGGCGTGCGCTCGATCGCGGGTGGCGGCGTGCGCTCGACCGCGGGTGGCGGCGTGCGGGCGTCGCGCTCCGGTGTCGGTGTCATCGCACGCGGCTGCGCCGGCTTGAGCGTGGGCACCTTCACCGAGGGACGTGCGCCGACCGTGGCCAGCGTCTTCTGCCGCGACGCCTCGTCGACCAGCTTGCGATACGCGTCGCGGATGAGGATGAAGATCTCGGCGGCGAGGCCGCGGAGATCCTGCGACGTGTAGCGGGTGAACCGGTCCGGGTGATAGCGACGCGTCAGCTCGCCGAACGCGCTGCGCACGTCGTCGTCGCTGGCCTCGTAGCCGACGCCGAGCACCTGGAACGGGTTGAGGCGGCGCAGCGACGCGAGCTCCTGACCGAGCGCCTTCCGGAGGTCGTCCTCGGCGCTCGCCAGATCCTTGCCGTCGTCGATCCCGGGCGTGACCGCCGCGTCGGACGTCTCGCGCGCCGTCGACACTGCCGCGCTGGCTGCGCTCGACGCCGCGGCGGCGGCTTGTTTCTGCGCCGACGCGAGCGCGGTCTCGATGAGCCACAGCGCGCTCTGCGGGATCGTGGTGAGCCGGATGTCGACGCCGGGCCCGCGTCCGCCGAGCCCGCCGGGTGGGATGTGCTCGCTGACGGCGCCGGTGAGCACGATCATCGACTCGGTCGGCAACGTGAGATCGATGCGCACCGGGGTGCCGATCGGCGGCGGCGATCCCGACTTCAGGAAGATCGCCTGGCGGGAGAGGTCGCGCTTGTAGATGCTGGAGAGCTGCTGCCAGGAGGCACAGCGCAGCTTGATGTTGATCGGTGCCTCGGCCACCCGATGGGAATTATAGGGGACCCTGCGCCTTTGCGTCGAGCAGTTCGCGGACGCGCCGCAACAGAGCCGAGGGCTCGAACGGCTTGGCCAGGAACGCCTCGCCGGCTCCGAATCCGTCCTCCATCATGTTGGGCGCGTGCCCCGAGATGAACAGCACGCATACCTCGGGCATCATCAGGCGCGCGCGGCGCGCCAGCTCTCGTCCGCCCATGATGGGCATGACCACGTCCGTGATGATGGCGTGGACCGTGCCGCTGACGGAGTCGAGCACACGAAGGGCCGCGGCGCCATCCGCGGCCTCGACCACATTGTAGCCTGCCCCGTGGAGAGTGTGTGCGAGCGACTCGCGCACCAGCGCGTCATCCTCGACGAGGAGAAGCGTTTCACTTCCGCCCTTGGGCTGCCCGACGCGGCCCTCGTCGGCGGCACCCGGGGACGCAGCCGGGAAGTAGACGTCGAAGGTGGCGCCCCGGCCGGGCGCGGTGTCGACGCGGATCGTGCCACCGCCCGCGGTCACGATGCCGTACACGGTGGCGAGGCCGAGGCCGGTGCCACGGCCCTGCGCCTTGGTCGTGAAGAACGGCTCGAAGATGCGCGCCATGGTCTCGGTGTCCATGCCCAGGCCGGAGTCGCGCACGGTGAGGACGGCGTAGTTGCCGGGCGGCGCCTCGGAGGGCTCGTCGCCCGTGACGCGGCGGTGGCTGACGGCGACGTCGAGCTCGCCGCCGTCGGGCATCGCGTCGCGCGCGTTCACGACCAGGTTGAGGATGACCTGTTCGAGCTGGCCGGGGTCGGCGTCGATCCACGCCGCGCCCCCGTGCGGTGGTGCGATGCGCAGCGTGATGTGCTCGCCGATGACGCGGCCGAGGGTCGGCATGAGGTCGCTCACGGCGCGCGCGAGATCGAGGCGGCGCGGCTGGACGACCTGCTGGCGGCTGAAGACGAGGAGCTGGCGCGTCAGGTTGGCCGCGCGGCGTGCGGCGTCGAGGATGCCGTCGATCGCGGCGCGGACGTTGCCGGGGTTGCCGCTCTCGCGGCCGGCGACGGCGGCCTGCGCCATGATGACGGTGAGCAGGTTGTTGAAGTCGTGCGCGACGCCGCCGGCGAGGCGGCCGACGGCCTCGAGCTTCTGCGCCTGACGCAGGTGATCCTCGGCGCGGCGGAGCGCGGTGGTGCGCTCCTCGACGCGGCCCTCGAGCTCGCCCTTGATCTTCTTGAGCTCGTCCTCGACGAGCTTGCGCTCGGTGATGTCGGCGGAGATGCCGAGCAGGTAGCGAGGGACGCCTTGCTCGTCGAGCAGTGGGATCTTCTTGGTGTGCAGCCAGCGCTTGCCGCTCGGCGTGTCGATCGGCTCCTCGTGGATGTCGACGACGCGGCCACCGGCGATGGTCTCGCGATCCTTCTCCTGGAAGAACGCGGCCTGCTCGCGCGGGAAGAAGTCGAAGTCGGTCTTGCCGACGAGCTGGGAGCGCGTCAGGCCGACGAGCTGCTCGCCGGCGCGGTTGACGCGCTCGAAGCGAAGGTGCTCGACGTCCTTCACGAAGATCATGTCGGGGATGTTGTCGACGATCGAGTCGAGGAACAGGTTGGCGCGCTCGAGCGCGGCGGCGTCGGCGCCGGCGGTCGGCGTCGCGATGCAGCCATGCCGCGTGCCGTCGGGAGCACGGAGCGCGCGCACGTGGAGGCCGGGGCGAGGCGTGTGCTCCTCGCCGCGCGCGCAGGCGGAGGCGGCGGCGATCGCGTCCTCGAGATCAGCGCCGAGCCGCGCGCGGGCGGGCCCGTTGATCGCGATGGTGTTGCCATCGGCGTCGATGACGATGACCGCGACGTCGAGCGCCAACACCACCGCTTTCACCAGCTCCCACGACGACGACGCCTCCATGAATGCGCCGAGTGTATCGATGTCGGTGTTTCCTGGGGAGCGGGCCGGGATCTCCCCAATCCGGAGACGAAACGAGGACTCATCAGAGGTGACATCTAGACTGAACGCATGTGCAGTGAATATGCTCGGGCTGACGTCATGGATCTTTGGTCATGAGCGACCGGTCGTCTGCAGCGCTGCGTGCGTTCCTCGAGAACGCGCGCGGCAGTCATGCGGGTGAAGGCGCGCGCATCATTTCGCTCGGCGAGCGGCGCGCGGTCGTGCCCACGGCGCGATGGGAGCTCGACGAGATCGTCGGGCGATTGACGGAGCTATCGGGCATCGGCGCGGTCGCGTCACTCACGGCGGCGACGTCGCTGGTGCTCGAGGCGCAGCGCCGCGGCGAGCCGTCGGCGTGGCTGAGCTTGCTGGCCGCGTCGTTCTATCCGCCCGATCTCGACGACGCCGGCGTGGATCTCGACGCGCTCGTCGTGGTGCGCGCGCCGGACCTCACGGCGATGGTGCGCGCGGCGGATCGGCTGCTGCGATCGGCGGCGTTCGGCTTGATCGTGATGGATCTGGGCGCTCCGAATGGCGGGGTGGCGCCCGAGATTCCGATCGCGGTGCAGGGACGGCTGGTCGGGCTGGCGCAGCATCACGACGCGGCGATCGTCGTGCTGACGGAGAAGCCGCGCGAGTCGGCGTCGCTCGGCTCCATGGTGTCGCTGCGCGCCGAGGCGGTGCGCGAGCGCGCCAGCGGTGGACGCGGCTGGCGCGTCGCGGTGCGCGCGGTGAAGGACAAGCGGCGCGGGCCGGGATGGAGCGAGCTGGCCGACGTCGTCGGTCCGGCGGGATTGCCGTAGGCGCGCGGTGAGCAGCATGCGCGTCGCGTGTGTCGACATCCCCGCCTTGCCGCTACAGCTCCTGTGGCGGCGCGAGCCGGCGTGGCGCGCGCTGCCCACCGTCGTCGTCGACGAGGATCGGCCGCAGGGCATCGTGCTCGTCGCGAGCGAGTCGGCGCGCGCGCAGCGCGTGTTGCCGGGGCAGCGCTACGCGACGGCGCTCGCGCTCGCGCCGGGGCTGCGCGCGGGCGTGGTGCCGCCCGAGGAGCTGGCCGCGGCGCAGGACGATCTCGCGCGCCGGCTGCACGCGCTCTCGCCGGAGGTCACGATCGACGTGACGCGCGACGGGCGGGGCAGCGGCACGTTCTGGCTGGGCGGCGCCGGCATGGCCAGCCTGTATCCGTCGGCGACGGCGTGGGGGCAGGCGGCGGTCGCCGTGCTCGCGGCGACGGGGCTGGGCGGTGTCGTCGTCGTCGGCTTCTCCCGCTTCGCGACGTGCGCGGTGGCCCGCGCGCGCGGGCATGGCCTCGCCGTCGAGCGCGCGGCGACGCTCGTGCACGTGTTCGCCAAGGATCTCGACGAGCGCACCACCACACGCGCGGTGCCGCTCGATCGCCTCGACGTCGATCCCGAGCTGCGCGACGCGCTGGCGCGGCTCGGCGTCACGACGCTCGGCCAGCTGGTGCGGCTGCCGGGCGGAGGCGTGCTCGAGCGCTTCGGGCCGGCGGCGCATCGCCTGTACCGGCTCGCGGCCGGTGAAGGCTGGGATCCGCTCGCGCCCGAGCCGCCGCCCGAGGCGCCCGACGAGCGCGTGTACCTCGACGATCCCGAGCTCGATGCCGAGCGTCTCGTGTTCGCGACCAAGGGCGCGCTCGATCGGTTGCTCGTCCGGCTGGCGGACAAGCGGCGCGCGCTGACCGCCCTGTATCTCGAGCTGAAGCTACAGCATGGGGTCGGTCGTCACGAGCGCCGCGTCGACTGCATCAAGCCGGCGGCCGCGACGCTCGACGGGCGCGCGCTGCTCGGCCTCGTGCGCCTGCGCCTCGAACATCAGCCTCCGGTGGCCGGCGTCATCGAGGTGCGCGTGTGGGCCGACGACGTCGAGGCCACGCGCGAGCAGCTCGCGCTGTTCGCCGAGAAGCCGCGCCGCGACCTGCGCGCCGCCGATGTGGCGCTGGCGCGGCTGCGCGCCGAGCTCGGCGACGACGCCGTCGTGCGCGCGGTGATCCGCCCCGGTCACCTGCCCGAGGCGCGCTTCGGATGGGAGCGCCTCGATGCCGTGGTCGCGCCGCGGCCGCGCCTCGATCGACCTCGCCTGCTCGTGCGGCGGCTGTTCGCGCGCCCGCTGCAGCTGCCGCCGCAGTCACCCAACGTGCGCGACGACGGCTGGGTGCTGAGCGGGCTGGCGCACGGCACCGTCACCAACATCGTGGGGCCGTACATCCTGTCGGGCGGATGGTGGAGCAGCGAGGTCCACCGCGAGTACCACTTCGCCGAGATCCGCCGCGGCGACTGTCTGTGGCTGTTCTACGATCGCGCGCGCCGTCGCTGGTTCCAGCACGGCGCGGTCGAGTGAGGCGCGCTACTTGTCGAGCTCGCCGATGATGTCCTCGGGACGGATCGGGATCGTGCTCGACGCGGAAGGCGGCGGCTCGGCGGGAGAGCGACGCTGCTGCTGCTGCTTCGTCGGCACGGGCGGGGGCTTCTGCGGATTCCGGGACGAGGGCGGATGTGCAGTGGTCATGTGATTGAGACGCCAGTCGCGGGAGTTCGTTCAAGCGTGAATTGACGTTCACACCCGTGCGTTGTCAGATAGCGCCGCGTGACCGACGAACCGCCACAGCAGCCCCCGCAATCGCCGCCGAAGCCGCCTGCGCAGCTTCCCGTGATGTACACGCACTCGGAAGGTCAGGCGACATACGAACGTCCGCACGCTCAATCGCAGCTGGTGCAATCGCTCACCGGCAGCTTCTTTCTCATCTCGCTGAAGCGCGCCTTCCGGCTCGAGATCAAGCCGAACGAGGTGCTCGTCGCCGAGCGCAAGGCGCTCGCGGCGAGCGCGGCTCACGTCACCGACCCCGAGCACCAGGCGTTCCTCGCGTGGCGTCGGTCGGTGCTCCTCGTGGTCGCGATCTTCTTCGTGCCGCTCACGTTCATGCGCATCGTCGAGAGCTTCGACGGTCCTGACGTGCCCGCCACGGCGCGCGCGGTGCTGCTCTTCCCGGCGTTCGCCGAGGGCCTGTTCTGCCTGACCGCGTTCGTGATGCTCGGGCAATGGACGAACTGGGCGAAGCAGCGCCGGTACCTGTTCATCGCCTGGGTCATCTACTTCATCGCGCCGTTCGTCGTGTACCTCTATCCGTTCCAGGAGGCTTACGACAAGTCGTCCGAGATGAAGCAGGTGCTCGCGCAGTTCAATCTCGGCGCCAAGAAGAAGTACCTCCATCAGGGCGTCGGCGTGGTCATGGGCATCAAGGCGATGCTCGTGCTCGGCCCCAAGGCGATCTCGCTCATGCCGGGCATGATCCGCGCGTCGATCGTCTCGAAGCTGCTCTTCCCGGGGACCTCGGGGCCGGGCTTCCTCCTCATCCTGGCGGCGCCGATGTACGCGCTCTTCGCGTACGTCATCATCCTGATGCCGTACCAGATCACGGCGAGCGTCTACTTCCTCATCGGCCTGTTCGGCGTGATGACGGCGCAGATCTTCATCGCGCTCTCGGGTCGTCTCTTGACCATGCCGCTCCTGCGCGACGAGGCGCGCCATCGCATCCACCGCTACTGGCTGGCGTACATCGGCATCCTGGTCGTATCGGCCGGCGTGATGCTGACCGGCGTCTACGACCTGGTCACCCGGATCAACTACACGCCCCTGTCGATCATCACGACGATCCTGTCGTTCGCGTCGAACGTCCTCGTCATGACCCTCATCGGCACCGACGCGATCATCGCCAACATGCACCGCCTCGCCGAGCGCCGGAAGCTCGACGAGCAACACCAGCACCTGCGCGAAGAGTCCGAGGCCAAGCTGCGGCAGTTCTACGGCTGATCGAGGGGCGCGGCGCCGCTACGGCTTGCACTTCAGGACGGCCTTGTTGAGCTCGCACCAGTCGATCGCGTCGTAAGGCGACCCGAGCCGGTCCTTGATCGCGCGTGCGATGCGCGCGGCGGCGCGCTCGTCGGCGACGCGCACCTCGATGCCCATGGCCTTGTCGCCGGAGGCCTGCAGCGCCTGCGCGGCCTCGAACGTCGTGAGCAGCGTGCGCGCGTCGTACTCCTCGTGCGTGACCATGGTGCCGACGACGCGCACGTCACGCGGAACGGGATCGCCGGGCTCGAACGTCGCGAGATCCACGGGGCCGGGGATCACGACGCGCACGACGTCGCCGATCTTCACGTCGAGGTCGCGCGCGAGCGCGAGCCCCATGACGACGTGCACGGGGCCGGCGAGCGCCGGCGTTGCGAGTGCGTCGTCGGCACCGTCGTCGGGGTCGTCGCCGACCGCGACGGGCTCGGCGAGGTCGCCGGCGGTGATCGCGGGGAAGTCGTCCGGCGCGGGATCGATCGCCGTGTCCGCCGCCGCCGGCGCGGGCGGCGCGACGCCGGGTGGACGGTAACCGGCGAGCACGTCGGGCGGTGTGAGCCGCTTCGACAGCGGCGTGTCCTCCGGCGCGATGCCCTTGATCGCGATCGGGCGGCTCTCGCCGCCGGCGCGCACGATCATCGCCTCGTAGTACGCGATCGGCGTCGCCGCAGTGACGCCTGCCTCGCGCCGGATCACGCCGACGACGTCGCGATAGTCGGCGAAGTCTGCGCCCTTCAGCACGACGACATGCCCGTTGTAGTCGATGAGCGTGCGCCGCAGCGTGTCCTCGGGAGTGGGCCCTCCACCGCCGCACGCGATCAGCAATCCGATGACGACGGGCGCGATCCTCATCACCGCGCGGACCTTATATGAGGAGCGCGAGGCTTGAGCGGGAATGGTACCTGAACGTATGATCAGGTCCAGGTTCCTGCCGTGTCCTCTGCCGTCTACGTCCCTGTCTGGTGCAAGTCGAACTTCTCGTTCCTCGAGGGCGCGAGCCATCCCGAGGAGCTCGTCGAGGAGGCGCACCGGCTCGGGCTGCCGGCGATCGCGCTGACCGATCGCGACGGCGTGCACGGCGTCGTGCGCGCGCACGTGAAGGCGCGCGACCTCGGCGTGAAGCTCCTGCCCGGCGCGACGGTGACGGTGGCGGCGCCGGGCGCGGTGCTCGTGCCGTCGCCGGTCGGACGCGCGCGACCGGCGGGGCTGCACCACGACGATCACGAGGCCGACAGCATCGCGCCGATGAGCCTCGCGCGCCGCGGGCGCACGCGGCGATCGGGGAAGAAGCAGGCGACTGCGAATGGGACGGCCCCGCTCGTCCTGAGCGAGCCGCGCAGCGGCGAGTCGAAGGACGGATTCGCGGCGACGACGCCGATCGTGTTGCTCGCCGCCGATCGCGCCGGCTGGGCCAACCTCACCCGCTTGCTCACCGCCGGACGGCGGCGCACCGAGAAGGGCAGCTCGCTCGTCGGCTGGGACGAGGTGTGCACGTACGCCGGCGGGCTGATCGCGCTGTGGGGCGGCGAGGGCAGCCTGCTCGACGTCGGCAGCGACGACGCGGTCGCGGCGGCGGCCGGGCCGCTGCGCGAGGCGTTCGGCGATCGGCTGCACGCGCTCGTGACGCGCCATCGCCGCGCCGAGGACGTGCCGCTCGAGGCGCGCCTCCGTGCGCGCGCCGGGGCGCTGCGCATGCCCGTCGTCGCCGCCGGCGAGGTGCTCTATCACGCGCGCGCGCGCCGCCCGCTGCAGGACGTGCTCACGTGCATCCGGCATGGCGTCACGCTCACCACCGCGGGCCGCATCCTGCGCGGCAACGACGAGCACGACCTGCGCGCGCCGCACGGCTTCGCGAGGCTGTGGGCCGACGATCCGGCGGCGGTCGCGCGCACGCTCGACCTCGCCGCGCGCTGCACGTTCGAGCTCGGGCAGCTGCGCTACCGCTATCCGCTCGAGAAGCTGCCGAGCGGGTTCACGACGAGCCAGCACCTGCGCGAGCTGACCATGGAGGGCGCGCGCGGGCGCTACGGCGGCGACGTGCCCGCCAACGTGACGCGCCAGCTCGAGGCCGAGCTCGCGCTCGTCGAGGAGCTCGACTACGGCGGCTACTTCCTCACGATGCACGAGATCGTGCAGTTCTGCCGCTCGCGCGACATCCTGTGCCAGGGGCGCGGCTCGGCGGCGAACTCGGCGGTGTGCTACTGCCTCGGCATCACCGCCGTCGATCCGGTACGCATGGGCCTATTGTTCGAGCGCTTCCTCGCGCGCGAGCGCGCAGAGCCGCCCGACATCGATCTCGACATCGAGCACGAGCGTCGCGAGGAGGTGATCCAGCACGTCTACAACGTGTACGGCCGCGATCACTCCGCGATGGTGTGCAACATCATCCGCTACCGCCCGCGCTCCGCGATCCGCGACGTGGGCAAAGCGCTCGGCATTCCCGAGACCGCACTCGATCGCGCCGCGAAGCATCTCTCGATGTA
>DATLEB010000070.1:0-22149 GCA_035525615.1 Kofleriaceae bacterium
TAGTGATCCGGTGGCTCCACATGGAAGGGCCATCGCTCAACGGATAAAAGGTACTCCGGGGATAACAGGCTTATCACGTCCAAGAGTTCACATCGACGACGTGGTTTGGCACCTCGATGTCGGCTCATCGCATCCTGGGGCTGAAGTCGGTCCCAAGGGTTTGGCTGTTCGCCAATTAAAGCGGTACGCGAGCTGGGTTCAGAACGTCGTGAGACAGTTCGGTCCCTATCCGCCGTGTGCGCAGGACGCTTGAGAGGAGCTGACTTTAGTACGAGAGGACCGAGTTGGACGAACCGCTAGTGTTCCGGTTGTCACGCCAGTGGCATCGCCGGGTAGCTATGTTCGGAAGGGATAACCGCTGAAAGCATCTAAGCGGGAAGCCCCCCTCGAGATTAGGCGTCCCTGAGCCTTCGGGCTCCTGAAGACCCCACGTAGACAACGTGGTTGATAGGCGGGAAGTGGAAACGCGGCAACGCGTGGAGCTAACCCGTACTAATCGGTCGTGAGGCTTGACCACCTATATTTTACGCGCGGCGTTCCACACGCAGCGCGGCGGAAGCAGGCGATCGCAAGATCGCAGTGCGCCGGGATGGTGGCCAGGTCGTTTGCAGTCACCCACTTGCTACGTATCCATCAATCGACTCGAGAGATCGTCAGACGTCTCTACGACTCGATCGAATGAATGCACATCTTCAAATCAGCACTGCTCGTGCTTCGAACGTTTTTTCCCGGCGGCAATTCCGAGGAGGCCACACCCGTTCCCATCCCGAACACGGAAGTTAAGCTCCTCCGGGCCGATGGTACTGCAGGGGCAACCCTGTGGGAGAGTAGGACGCTGCCGGGGCTTTTTTTAGAACGGTTCGCTTTCGCGAACCTAGGGGGCCCGCTCGAAAGAGCGGGCCTTTCCCTTTTTCGGCGATCGGGTTCGAGTAAGCTGGCCCCGTGCGAACTACTGTCACGGACGCTGGCGAGTCGCCGAGCTCGACGACTGGCTGGGTCTTGCTGGTCAGTCGCGACGCCGACTTCCGGGCCTATGGGCTGCCGGACCGCGGCGACATCGCCATCGGGCGCGAGGCGGGTTGTGAGGTCGTGATCGACCACGAGAAGATCTCGCGGCGACACGCCATCCTGCGTCTGGCCGACCGCTGGTCGCTCGAGGACCTGGGCAGCCGCAACGGCACGCAGATCCGGGGGGCGGCGGTGGCGGCAGGGACGCCGGCCGAGGTCGCGCCCGGCGAGCCGTTCCAGATCGGGCCCTTCACGGCGGTGGTCCTGGCGCGTGCGGTGTCGACCGTGCGAGCGGCGCTCGGGGCGTCGCACATCACGATCGACGATCCGATGCTGACCAGTCCCGGTCCGCTGGTGCTGTCGCTGGCCCAGAGCATGGTGAACGTGCTCGTGGCCGGCGAGACCGGCGTGGGCAAGGAAGTCCTTTCGAGCTCGCTGCACCGGCTTTCGGGGCGGAATGGCGCGCTCGTCTGTATCAACTGCGCGGCGCTCTCGCCCCAGCTGCTCGAGAGCGAGCTTTTCGGACACGAGCGTGGCGCGTTCACCGGGGCCGCGCAGACCAAGCCGGGGCTGCTGGAAGCGGCCTCCGGCGGCACCGTGCTGTTCGACGAGATCGGCGAGATGCCGCTTGAGCTCCAGGCCAAGCTGTTGCGGGCGATCGAGACGCGGGAAGTGTTGCGGGTCGGGGCGGTGCGGCCCGTGACCCTGGACGTGCGCGTGCTCGCGGCGACCAACCGAGATCTGCTCCGGTGCGTCGCCGAGGGCTCGTTCCGGCGGGATCTCTTCTACCGGCTTGCCGGGATCACGTTGAACATCCCGCCGTTACGGGATCGGCTGCAGCAGCTGGAGCCGCTGGCGGCGAAGTTCGCGCGCGCGGCCACCGGCAAGGACGCGGTGATCACGGCGGTTTCGCTGGGCCGGCTGCGCAGCCATTCGTGGCCGGGCAACGTGCGCGAGCTCAAGAACGTGGTCGAGCGCGCCGCGCTCCTCGCCGCGGGCGGGCCGATCCAGCCCGAACACATCCTGCTCGACCAGTCGCCGGCGGAGCTACAGGCGAGCGGCGGCTTGCTGCCGTCGCGGACGGTGCCGGGGACGCCGCTGGCGATGGCGGCCTCGAAGGACGGCGGCGACACGGCCACGGCAGGCTTGACCCCGGATCAGCTCGCCGATCGGCAGAAGATCGTGGCCGCGCTCGAGGCCTGCAATGGCAACCAGACCCGCGCCGCGCAGCAGCTGGGGATCTCTCGCGCGACGCTCGTGAACAAGCTGTCGATCTACCGGGTTCCGCGCCCGCGCAAGTAGCCGCGCGAAGAGGCAGAGGGGACGGCAACCTCGGTCAGCGCTTCACGCTGACCGACGTTGCGAGGTCCCCCGCCGGCGCGCGATCCCCCGACCCCGCGCGATCGCGAGGCCGAGCGCGACGATCGCCAGGGCAAGCGCGCCGGCCGTGGCGCCGCCGGCGCCGCCGGCGTCCGACGATGCGCTGCAGCCGCCGGTGATGACATCGGACGGCTCGTCCGGGTCGGGATTGTTCGGGTCCGGCGTGCCACCGCCACCGCCACTGCCGCCGCCGCTGCCGCCGCCATTGCCCGTGCCGTCGCCACCGCCGCTGCCGCCTCCGTCGCCGCCGCCGCCTCCTCCTCCGCCCGCCGGCGGAACGTACATGTCGAGGAACGCGAGCTCGGACGAGACCAGCGTCTCGGCGTCGAAGCCGGTGCAGTTCTCGTCCGCGCCGAACGACGTCACGCCGGCGACCTCGAGCTTGCCGTTCACGGTCACGAACGTCGGGCCGCCGCTGTCGCCGAAGCAGGTGCCGGTGCCGTCGTCGGCATCGAAGCAGATGAGGTTGTTGTCGGAGAGCTGGTACGGCGTGCACGTCGTCGACGGTGACGTGAGCTTGCGCAGCACGCCCGAGCCGCTTTCGGGCGCGACCGAGACGCCGTAGCCGACCGTGGTCATCGACGTGCCGACGGCGGGCTTCACGCGGTGCACCGGCGTTGGCTCGCGATCGAGCGGCTGGGAGAGCTTCATCACGGCGATGTCGTTGTCGCCGAGGTTGTTGGTGTCGTACTGCGGGTGCGAGTGGATCGCGGACACCGTGAGCCGCTGCCCGGTGTTGGTGGCGTCCTCGACGTTGATGTCGTCGACCGCGACCTGCACCTGCGCCGGCGTCACGCCCTCCACGCAGTGCGCGGCGGTGAGCACCCACTCGCGGTGCACGAGCGTGCCCGTGCACAGGCCGCCGCCCAGCGTCAGGCCGACGACGGTCGGGTAGGCGCCGACCTGCACGGTCTGTCCGCCGATGATCTCCTGCACGCCGGTGCCGACCGCGTCCTCGGTCTCGACGGCGCACGCGGTGACCGGCAAGGCGAACAGCACGATGGAGAGGCGCTTTGCGAGCTTCATGACGGCCTCTACAGCAACCGCGGTGCCGAACCGCGGTTCGTGCGCCGTCGCGAGGTTGCGAACGCACGCGTAGGGCCCGCGCGCCCCGCTTCGCGACCCGCGGTCTACGCGGCCGGGCCGCGTTCGCGCGGGATGCGGTCGAGCACGAAGCCGCCGTCGGGGGCGACGCGCTCGAGGTCGACCTGGAACCACGTGCCCGTGCCGGCGCGCAGGTCGAGGTCGAGGAAGCCCGGCGCGTCGCGTCGCGCCAGCGTGCCCGGGTTGAGGAACGTGAGGTCGTCGAAGCGGCGCACCATGCGCTGGTGCGTGTGACCGCCGACCGCGAAGCGGTACGCGCGGTCGGAGACCAGCTCCCACAGCGCGAAGTTGCAGTCGAGCGCGTAGCCCTCGTCGTCGGGGAGGAGCCGCGTCATGTCGTGCTCGCCGACGCCGTGGCCGAGCAGCAGCGATCCGGCGACCGTCTCGAGGCGGCGCGTGGTCGGGAGCGCGGCCATCCAGGCGCGCGCTTCGTCCGGGACGTCGAGGGGCTCGAGCGGCGTGCCGTCCAGGTGCCAGCGCTCGTGGTTGCCGCGCACGGTGATCACGTCGTGCTCGCGCAAGAGCTCGATGCAGCGCGCCGCGTCCTCGGGGCCGTCGACGATGTCGCCGACGCAGAGGATGCCGTCGACCCCGGCGCGGCGCGCGTGGTCCAGCACCAGGGCGAGCCGCGTCGCCTCGGTGTGCACGTCCCCGATCACCACCATCCTGGCCAGCATGGGGCGCGCAGGCTAGCGGATGTCCCGTGCTTGCGCCAACTGGTATGATGTGTTATGACCATCTGACCATGCAAGGTCTGGCGCTCGAGCGCATCCCCAAGCGGTCCCTGACCGACGCGGTGTTCGATCAGCTGGTGGCCCGTATCGTGAGCGGCAAGCTCGCGGCGGGGCAGGCGTTGCCGCCGGAGCGGCTGCTCTGCTCGGAGCTGGGCGTGAGCCGGACCGCGGTGCGCGAGGCGATGTCGCGGCTGGCGCAGCTCAAGCTGGTGGCGGTGCGGCACGGCGGCGAGACGCGCGTGCTCGACTTCCGCCGGACCGGCGGGCTCGATCTGCTGCCGCACCTCCTGCACCAGCAGGAGCCCGCGCTGACCGCCGAGGTGCTGCGCGCAGGCGTCGAGATGCGCGCCGCGCTCACGCCGGAGCTGGCGCGCGCGGCCGCGCTGCGTGGCGGCGCCGACCTGGGCGCGGCGTTGCGCGAGGTGCTCGCGCGCATGGAGACGGCCATCGCGGGCGACGCGCGCGACGACCGCAGCGGCCGCGGCAGCGACGACGCGAGGGTGCTGGCCGAGCTGCAGCAGGCATCGCTCGCGTTCTGGCAGCTCGTCGTCGACGGCACCGCAAACCTGGCGTACCAGCTGTCGTTCAACACGCTGCGCGACGCGTTCCTGGGCATGCGCGAGACCATCGCCGCGGCGCAGACCGCCGAGCTCCGCGACCTCAAGGGCTACCGCGCCATCGCGCGTGCGATCGACGACGGCGACGGCGACGCCGCCGCTCGCGCGGCGCGCGCGCACATCGCGCTCGGCCTCTCGAACCTCACGCAGCTCTCGCAGCCCCGCCCCCGGAGGAAGTCATGAACGACCAGACCCGACGAGCGCTCGATGTCGTGGCGATTCCGCCCGACGTCGGCGCGTTTCGCGACAAGCACCGCGCCCGCCACATCGGGCCGCGCTACCGCGGCTGGCTGCACTTCAGCACCACGACGGTCGGCGCACTCGCCGCGATCATCGTCGCGGTCGTGATGGTCGACACGCCCAGCGCGCTCGAGCTCCTCGCGGTGCCGCTCTCGTTCTTCCTCACCAACCTCGGCGAGTACCTGGGCCACCGCGGTCCGATGCACCACCGCCGCCGCGGCATGTCGATCCTCTTCGAGCGCCACGCCCGCCAGCACCACCGCTTCTACACGCACGACGCGATGGCCGCCGAGTCACCGCGCGACTTCCAGATGGTCCTCTTCCCGCCCGTGATGCTGATCTTCTTCCTCGGGATGCTCGCCTTCCCGATCGGCGCGCTGCTTCACGAGCTCGTCTCGCCCAACGTGGGCTGGCTCTTCGGCGCCACCGCGATGTCGTACTTCCTGACGTACGAGTGGCTGCACTTCGCCTATCACCTGCCGCCCGACGGCTGGATCGGACGGCGCCGACTCGTGCAGGTCCTCCGCCGCCACCACACGATGCACCACGATCAACGGCGCATGACGCACACCAACTTCAACATCACGTTCCCGATCGCCGACTGGCTGTTCGGGACGATCGACAAGCGGCCCGAAACTCAGGGCGTGGGCGCAGCGGAGCCGCTGCCCGCGGCCTCGTCGGCCGGCGCATCGGAATAGCGCGCCGGCGCGCCCGTCACGAGGTGCTCGGGGCCGATCGACTCGCGCGCCACGCGCGCGCAGGTCGCGATCTTGTCGTTATCCGTCATGCTCGGGCCGCCGGTGACCTCGAACAGGCACTTGCTATCGGTGTCGACGAACTTGTAGCTGTCGACGTCGAACTCGCCCTGCGGCAGCGTGCGCTTGCACGCGAAGCCGCCGGTGGTCGAGTCGTCGTGCGTGAGCAGCGAGTTCGGGCCCGGCTTGCAGCGCTCGCGCAGCTTGGCCTCGTCGTCGATCACCCAGCAGTACATGGTGACGATGCACAGCGGGTCACCCGGGATCGTGCCGAGCCGGCCGGTGTCCTTGATGATCTTTGCCTGCGCCTTCGCGTCGGGGCGCGCGCCGCCGCGCACGAGCGTGCACGAGACGGTCGAGTCGACGTAGCCGCCGGTCGAGTCGCGCACGGTCAGCGCCTCGGTCTCCTCGAGCGCGCCCTGGAACGCGGTCGGGTCGATGATCTGCGTGCACGGCAGCTTGGTGCCCTGGGGCACCGGCGTCTTGATCTTGTCGATGGGCTTGATCGACGCCGCCTTCTTCTTGTCCTCGGCCTCGGCCTCGCGCTTCGCCTCGGCGCGGCCCTTTTCCGCGGCGTCACATCCCATGTGCGCGATCAGAGCGAGCGGAGCGAGCGTCGCGATCAGGTTCCTCATCGCGGCGAAACATACTTCGCGTGCGCTCCCGACGTCCAACCGGCGGCGCGAAACAAGCGGTGCGCGCTCCCGGCGCACTCCCGCGACACGTGTCGCTCATGACTACGATCGCAAGCGAAGCCTCGATGTCCGCGCAGGTGTGACCTGACCCAACACAGCGAGATCTCAGCTTATTCACAGGCCTGTCCGGAGCGCGAACATCACGAGTCAGGACGCGTGCTTGGAAGACGCGAGCTTGTGCATGAATCCCGTGTGGCACACCGACTGCAAATAGAGAATCTCGTCGGCGGTCGTAACGGACCACCGAGCGAATGACGGGCCTCGTGCTCGTCGACGGGGAAACCCGGCGGCGAGGGCAGGCCAGGAAGCTCGAACGGGAGGATGAACTAGGGATAGCTCGTCAGCGAAATCAGTCGATCGACACGCTGCAGGTCAGCGGCAGGGGCACAGCGAGCACCTGACGTGAAAGCCCGAGCGGAGGAAGCAGTAACGATGCTTCCAAGACTGGTGGAGCGAAGCCCGAAGGAGCGAAGCGCATGAGGGGACGCGGGTATCTACCGAGGCTAAACACCTCGCGGGTGCTGCGGATCCCGGCTCGGATCAAGACCTCGAGGTCGACGTGCAGGCTGCTGGCGTCATCGGGCAACCGGTGACAGGCGGTCGGTACCAACGGCGCGGAGGTACGGGACACCGACGAGGTGGCTCGGCTGGGTCGGGGGAGGAACCCCCTGGAGCGCGAAACCTGGACGTGGCAGCAGGATGAAACAAGTCTGCAAGGCACTGCGAGGAGCAAGCCGTCGAGAGCGCGTGAAACGCTGAGGACGGAACAAAGGTGAGCCTGGGATGCTCATCGAACGTGGACTCGCAGGGCTGATGTCGCGAAGAGGTCGAGAACCCCAAGGAAGGCGTTCGGGATCGCGGGACGGTGCAAACCGGCCTGGATGCTCGGACCGACGTAGGCACGACGAACTCAGGAGGAGAGCCAAGCTCACGAGAGGATGAACCCGGCGTCTTAATCGATGACGGGGGACGGTATCGCACGGAAGACCATCACGGTCCGCCCGAAACGGCGAGGCAACGATGGGAGCGGCGTAACCCAAAAGCGCCGATACGACGATACAAACAACACTCTGTAGAGCAGTCAGCTCCATGTGAGGCAGCCATCGAGGCGGTGACGCCAAGGTGGCTCGGTGCAGACGAACTGGATCGAGAACCTTCGAAGGGGACACGTCACGCTCGGCGGCCGGTTACGGCCGCCGAACTCGTTTTCGGCTCGTCATTCCGGACAGGGATCGACGACGACGAAGCTGTCGCGCGCGAACGTCACCGACCGCAGGATGTCGACCTCGGCGAGGATCGTGCGGTCGAGCTCGCTCGTGCGCGCGCCGTAGGGATACGCGAACGCGCGTGGCGCGTGACCGTCGCGGCGCAGCGCCTCGATGGCGGGGCGGACCTCGTCGGCCATGTAGCCCTCGAGACCGTGGCGCTCCGCGTACTCGGGCGCGCGCAGGTGCGAGACGGTGTGGCTCGCGATGACGTGACCGCGCGCGGCGAGGTCGCGCAGCAGGTCGCGCTGCGCGGGTGTGAAGGCGTCGTAGTACGCGATGAAGAAGGTGACGCGCGCGCCGTACTGATCGAGCAAGTCGGCGATCGACGCCCACGCGTCGATGCCGGCGTCGTCGAACGACAGCGCCAGGCCCGGCGCAGCGGCGGCGCCGTCCGCGAAGTCGTCGTAGGTGAAGTAGGCGAGGTCGCGGTCGCGCGCGCCGGCGAGGATGGCCTCGATGCGCGAGACGTCGACGGTGCGGCCGGGCACGTGGCCGTAGAGCTGGACCACGAGGCCGTCGTCGCGCGCGCGATCGAGCCCGAGGGCGATGCTGGCGTCGTCGCTGCGGTTGTGATCGATGCCGACCGCGCACAGCACCTTCTGGCCCGGACCTCGGTAGTAGACCTCGGAGAGATCGGAGACCGGATCGGCGCACGCGGCCAGGAGCGCGCCGGCCCCCGCGAGTGCTAGTAAGGTCGCGCGATGCGCGCGCCCTTCCTCTGCGTCCTCGCCCTGTGCGGTGCGGCCGCGAGCGCGCGCGCCGACGACGCGTGGGTCGGCGCCCCGGTCCTGCCCGACGGTCGCGTCGCGGTCACGGCCGTGCACGAGGTTCTCCTGTCGACGTACTTCTACCTGCCCGACGAGGCCGGCGAGGCGTGGGCCACCGGCGTCGACGTCGCCTACGCCGTCACGCCGCGGCTGACGCTCGGGCTCGGTCACAGCGCGCGCGCGCGGGGCACGCTCGATCATGGTGGCGGATGGTGTCACGAAGGCGCGCGGCAACGGTGCGACGGAGCGTACGCCGGCGCGCTCGTCGACGCACGCTGGCGCGCGTATCGCGGCGCGCGCTGGACGGTCGCGGCGCTCGTCCGAGCCGGCGTCATCGGGCTCGAGCCGGTCCAGCCCGTGGTGCGGCTCGGTGGATCGGCGCGCACCACGCGTGGACCGTGGTGGCTCGTGGTCGAGCCCGAGGTGCAGGTCGCGCTCGGGCATCGCGAGGCCGGCAACCGCGACGTGTTGATCGTTCCGGTGTGGGCCGGCGTCGGGCGCGGACGCGCGGCCGCGTGGGTGATGACCGGCGTGCGCGGACAGACCGTGGGCCTGCGCGAGAAGCTCGAGATCCCGTTCGTGATCGGCAGCGCGGTCGCGCTGCGCGGCGTGCGCGTCGGCGTCGAGGCCGGATGGCCCAAGCTGATCGGCCCGCAGAACACGTTCAACGTCCGGCACGGCGCGCTGTTCGTCGCAGCGTCGTTCTAGCTACCACCACGCGTTGCGCGAGCGACGCGCGAGCAGGAGCGACAGCGGCGTGCCGTCGGGGCGCGTGGTCTCGAGCGCGATCATCACGATGGTGCCCTCGGGCGGCGCGATCACGACGCTGTGCCCGCGGCGCTCGACCGGCAGGGGCCGCGGCGCGAGGTCACCGTCCACGCGAGCGATGACGCGCGCGCCCGGTCGATCGAGCGCGACCGGGATCGAGAGCGCCACCTCGCCGCCGCCGAGCGGCTCGGCGCGCGTCATCGCGCTGGTCCACGCCCCGCCGGCGGTGAGCTCGCCCATGAGCCCGACGTCGTGCGCCTCGAGGCGCGGCGGCGCCGGATACGCAGGCACGTGATAGACGGTGCACCATAGCTGCACCGCGTCGACGGGGACGCCGGGATACCGGCGGCGCAGGTTGTCGAGGATCTCGCCCAGGCGCGTGCGGAGCGTCTCCGGGTCGTCGATACGATGCAGCTTGCGATAGACGAAGCCGCTGTGAATCCAGTCCTCGAGCTCCGTGGCGCGCGCGCCCGCGCCGACGACGCGGAAGCGGCCGTGCACGAAGTGGTAGTCCTGGTGCACGTCGTACGGCCGGCGTGCCCGGATGAGCGCGAACATCGGGTACGTCGAGAACGGATAGGTGCGGAGGCGGTGATCGATGCGCGGATGGGCGAACGACACGAGGACGTCGTACGCGACGAACGCAGCCACGAACGTCGAGATGCGGCGGCGTGCGCGCATCGGCATGGCGTCGCCCTCGGTGACGCGCGGCGCGCGCTGGATCCAGGCCACGAGGCGCGACCAGTCGACGAACACGGCGACGAGCGGCAACCAGTGCAGGTCCCACAAGCCCATGACCAGCCCGATGCCGACCATCTCCAGCACGAAGCTCGCGCCGAAGAGCGCGCGCAGCCGCGGCCGGTTCACGCAGACGCACGCGACGATCGGAAGGAGCTGGTTCACGAGGTTGAGGAGCGCGGCGGTGCGGTAGCGCCACGGCTCGGCGACGAGCCACTCGGCGACCGGCGTGCGCGGCAGGTGGTTGACGTCGAACTGCGCCAGGATCTGATGGCGCAGGTTGTCGGAGAGCGCCCACGACAGCGTGAAGTGCGCGTGCGCCATCTTGAAGGCCGCAGCGGCCAGGAACATGAGCGCGCAGATCAGCTGCACCAGGCGCGGCGTCCACTCGTAGCCGTCGGACGGAGGCGGCGGCGAGCCACGCCGGCGGCGCAGCCATCCGTCGACGCCGGCGACGTCACCGCCGCGCGTCCCCTGGAGCGCGAGGAGCGCGAGCAGCGGCAGGTTGTTGTCGTGCGGCCAGTCGGGCGTGAAGCTCACGGCGTAGCTCACCGTGAGCAGGGACGCGGCCAGCGACACCGCGGCGGCGATGCGCGTCCACGCACCGGCGAGGAGCGCGAACGTCGCGATCCACGCGACCACGTATGCGGCGCGGACGAGCACCGGCGCGGGCGACGCGTCGCCGGTGAGCATCAGGATGCCGACCGGATCGTACGAGCCGAGCGGTGCGTGCTCGGGCGTCGCGACCAGCGCATGATTTCGCAGCCTCCCGAGCATGAGCAGGATCGACGTCGCCACCGCGACGCGCGTCACACCCGCGTTGATTCGACCGCCGACGGGAAACCAGTAGCGCTGCCACGACCCCACATCTTCCGGTACACCGCGCCGGCGCGGAGACCGCATGGCAAAGGACTGCGGCGCCGGGGGCGAGCGACGGAGCGCACGTGACACGGCAGACCGGCGACGACGCACGACGATGATGCGCGCTGGAGTTGTCGCGGCGCCGCCGCGCGTGTATGCGTGGAGCGTGCGGATGTTCCACCGCTCCGTGATCGCGGCCACGCTGGCGACGGCGCTGATCGCTGCGCCGTCGGGCGCGCGCGACGCGTCGGCCGATACGCCCCGGCCGCCGTCGCCGTGGCTCGATCAGGGCGCGCAGCTGCGGCCGCTCGAGCCGATACCGCCGATCGCGCAGACGCCCGAGCGCGAGGATCATCGCCTGCGCTCGATCCTCATCGTGAGCGGGCTCTACGCGAGCTTCACGACGTGGGCGCACTTCGCCTGGTACGCCGACAAGATCGATCACGGCTTCCAGTGGGGCGAGGACGGCTACTTCGGGAAGAACACGTACGCGGGTGGCGCCGACAAGCTCGGCCACGCCTGGGCCAACATGGTGCTCGGGCGCGCGACGTCGCGCGTGATGCGCGGCCAGGGCTGGGGCACCACCGGCGCCGCCGTCGTGGGCGGCGTGTCGGCGTGGACGCTGTTCCTGTTCGTCGAGATCAAGGACGGCTACGCGTATCGCTTCTCGCCCGGTGACATGGTGTTCAACACCGCCGGCGCGCTGTTCGGGACGCTCCAGGAGCTGTCGCCGCGGCTCGACGAGCTCGTCGACTTCCGCGTGGCGTACGCGCCGAGCGACGAGTACCTCGGGCTGTGGCGCGGCGAGTACCACGGCAGCCACAAGGGCAACAGCCTCAACATCGCCGAGGACTACTCGGGACAGACGTATTACCTCGCGCTGCACCTCGGCGCGCTGCCCGGCGTGAAGGGAGCGGAGAGCCCGGCGCTGACCGCGCTCTCGTACCTCGATCTCGGCGTCGCGTTCGAGACACGCAAGTACAAGCCCGACGCGCCGCCCGAGGCGGTGCCGACGCAGGAGCTGTTCCTCGGCGTCACGCTCGATCTACAGAAGCTGAGCGACAAGGCGCTGCGCAAGCAGCGCATCCCGCGCAAGATGGCGCACGGCGTGCTCGAGGTGTTGAGCCCGCCCTACACGATCCTGCCCGTGGTCTCGCAGCACCGCGCGGCGACCGAGCCGCTGCCCGAGCAATAGAAGGAATTCTCAGCGGCGCGCGAGCTCGTCGAGCACGGTGCCGAGATACGGCTCGAGCTCGGCTCGGCGCGGTGACCGGGCCGCGGCGTTGATGGCCTGCACGACGTCGCCGCGCTGGAGGAAGCGGCGGCAGCGGCGAAGCGCGGCGCGCGCGGCGGCGGCGCCGAAGCGTCCCTCGATCGCGGCGCGCACGACGGTGGCCGCGTGGTCGGAGCTCTCGGCGAGGAGGCCGACCGCGAGCACGCGATCGTCGCCGGCGAGCGCCGCGACGGCGTCGGGGAGGATGTCCTCCGACGTGACCAGCCACTCGATCAGCTGGTCGAGCGCGTACGCGTCCATCGGGTCGTCGGAGGTCGGCGCTGCAACCTCGCGCATGAGCTCGAGCGTCGGCTGCGCGAACGGCGTCGCGAACACGATCGGCTCGGCGTCGCGCAGCACCATCGCCGCCCAGCGCTCGTACGGCTTCACGACCAGGCGGTGGCGCGCGCCGAGCAGCGCGGCCGCCAGCGCGCACCACGCCTCGGGATCGCGGCTGCCCTTGCGCGCGTGCTCGGCGAGGACGAGCGCGGCCGCGTGCGCGCGCCCGGCGCGCAGCAGCATGCGCGCGACCCGGACCGGCGCATCCGCCGGAGGCGACGATGGACGGGTGGTGCTCATGACGGGCGGTAGAACCGTTCGAGCTCCGCGAACAGCTCGGGCGCGCGCTTCTTCAGCTCGTCGGGGCGCTCGAAGTACGCCTCGGTGGCGACGGCGAAGAACTCGGCCTCGTTGGTGGCGCCGTAGTCGCGCAGCACCTTGCGCAGCGTGCGATCGCGGCCGCGCAGCCGATCGAAGCTCTTCTGCATCACCGTGGCCCACGGCCGGTAGTGCGCGCCGGCGCGGAGCGAGGGCGCGCCGTCGAAGGCGCCGTCGGCGCGGTCGAGGACGTGCGCGAACTCGTGCGCGGCGGTGTCGTGACCGTCGCGCGGGTTGCGCATCCCGGTGGTGACCGCGTCCCACGCGAGCACGACCGTGCCCCACGCGTGCGCCTCGCCGAGCACCGCGCCGTCGTGGTCCGCGGCGCCGGGGTGCTTGTACGCGCCCGGGTAGACGATGATCTCGGTGAGGTCGTCGTACCGATCGATGTCGAGATGGAGGACCAGGCGCGCGGCGGCGGCGGCGACCGTCACCTTCACCTCGTCGGTGATCTCCATGCCTCCGGCGCCGATGAAGTGCTTCTCGGCGACGAAGACCTGGATGTCGCCGAGGAGACGCGCGCGATCCGTCTCGGCGAGGCGCGCCACGAACGGCGCGTTCTTCGCGAGGATCTCGTTCCACCCCGCCGGCAGCGGCGTGGCGCGCGTCTTCGCGCGACGGCGGCGGCGCCACCAGCCGAGCACGTCAGCGGCGCCTCGCGCGACCGGCGGGGCGGCCGAGCGCGGCCTCGACCAGCGGGCGCAGCTCGTCGACGAGCTCGGGCGCGCACAGGAGCCGCACCGTCGACGTCGGCTGGCCGAGCGGCATGTCCTCGAGGAGGCGGCCGAGCGTGACGGTGCCGTGGCGCGGATGATCGACGACGTGCAGCTCCTCCTCGGCGCGCGCGACGTAGCCGATCTGGCGCGTGGTATCGACGGTGACGTAGGTCGACGCGTCGGCGCCGAAGTGGCGCGCCGCGATGGCGGCCGCGGGCTCGGCGAGGCGCTCGGCGACGGTCGGGTCGTCGCCGAGATCGAAGGTCTTGAAGAGGCGACGATCCACCAGGCGCGCCGCGAGATCGCGCAGCAGCGGATCGTCGGCGGGCGGGCCTTCGCCGCGGCCACCCCACGCGTCGAGCGCGTTGGTGACCGAGACGTCGTGCAGGCGCAGGTAGCCGGCCACGTCGAGCTCGCCGCCGCGCGCAAGTGTCGCCGCCGCATCGAGCCCCGCCGGCTCGGCGCCCGCGGCGGCCAGCGCGCGGTAGCGCTCGAACAGCTTGATGAGCATCCACTCCGCGGCTCGCACCGTCTTGTGGTGATAGACCTGCGCGTACATGTACGAGCGCGCGAACAGGTACTGCTCGACGGCGTACGTGCCGCGCCGGTAGTCGATCACGAGGTCGCGCGGGTCCTCGGCTCCCGCGGCGCCGACCGGAACGAGATGAATGTCCTCGACGGCGAGCGCGTGCAGGATCCAGTCGAGGTCGTAGGTCGCGTAACCGGCGCCCGAGAAGTGCCCGTCGCGCAGCAGGTAGTCGAGGCGATCGACGTCGAGCTGCGACGACACGAGCTTGCGCGCGAAGGCCGGCTTGTACGTCTTGTGCCAGAAGCCCCGCACGGTCTCGGCCAGCCCCGGCGCGAGCGCCTCGAGCGCGTCGCGCAGCTGCGTGTCCTCGGCGACGATGCGGGCGCCCCACTTCTCGTGGTCGCTGCCGGGGAAGACGTGCTCCCACGCGTGCGAGAACGGGCCGTGCCCGATGTCGTGGAGGAGCGCGGCGACCTTCACGTCGAGCGCGACGCGCCCGTCGAGCTTGAGCTGCCGCGTCACGCGCTGCGCGACGTGGAGCGCGCCCAGCGCGTGCGAGAAGCGCGAGTGCTCGGCGCCGGGATACACCAGCCACGCCATGCCCATCTGCTTGATGCGGCGCAGGCGCTGCATCGCGCGCGTCTCGAGCAGCTCGGCGATCGGACGATCGTCGCCGCGCAGCTCGATCAGGCCGTGAACCGGATCGCGGAAGACACGATCGCGCACGTCACTCGACCCAGCCGACGTGGTGCCAGCCGCTGGCCTCGGTGCACGTGACTTCCTTGCTGCTCACGGTGCAGCGCTTGCCGCCCATGAAGTACTCGCCGCCGGCGCGCAGCCCGTAGTCCTCGCCGAAACACGAGGCGCCGCTGTCGGCCGGGATGGTGGCGCTCCACGCGCCCTTCGGCGCGCCCGGGTCGGCGAACTTCTTGGTCTTGGGGTCGTAGAAGACGCAGCTCAGGTGGCACGCGTCGCCGCAGCTCGACGAGACCACGACGAGCTGGAACGCGGTGTCGCCGAACGCGAGCGTGTCGCCGCAGTCGATACCGCCGCCGTCGCACTCGTCGCGGTCGCCCGGCAGCGTGACCAGCTTGCCGGTGAACTCGCCCAGCTTGGGGGCGGCAGCGGCGGTCCGCGGCGCGCGCTTCTTCTGCTTGTCGAGCCACTTCTTGCCGACGATCTTGATCTTCTTGATGGCCTTCTTGGCGTCACGGTCCTGGTCCTCCCACATGCCGCCGTACGCGCCCAGGCCGGTGGTGACCTTGGTCGACTTGCCGATCGAGAGGACGGGATAGACCCCGGCGTACGTGGCGTTCCAGCTCGCCGTCGACAGTCCCTTGATGCCGAACGCGCCATCGCCCGCGTTCTTGGCGATGGCCACGGGCGCCCGCGCCGGATCGCGCAGGTCGATGACGTAGAGCGTGCCCGTCGAGCGGAACCAGAGGAGCTCCTGCGCGGCGTCGAAGGCGGCGCCGTCGACGGGCTTGGCGAAGAGCGCGGCGTCACCGAGCTTCACGCCGGCGTCGCCGAACGAGATCAGCTGGGGCGCGGCGGCGGCGGGCGCGGCGGCCAGGACGGAGAGCGCGACGAGCGCAGTGGCGACGAGGATGCGGCGGAGCATCCGCCGACGATCGCTCCGCGGCGCGGCGCGGTCAACGCGGGACGCAGACGTAGCGCACGGTCGACGGCTGGCCGATGCGGCCGCGCGCGACGCAGTTGCTGTTCGCCGGGCACTCGGGCGCGTTGGCGAGCGGCGAGCACGTGCGCAGGCACGAGCCGCCGGCGCCGAACAGCGGCTCGGCGGCGCAGAACGTGTCGGCGTAGCCGGGCTGGTCGGCGCAGAAGCGCGTGCAGCCCGTGGTGCAGACGCCGCGGTTGCAGGTCGTGCCGTTCTTGCAGTCGGTGCCGGCGAGGCAGCGATCGCCGACCCAGCCGCGCGTACCCGGCACGCAGACGGTGGCGGTCGCCGACGCGTTCGACACGCGCGAGCGCACGGCGGGCACCAGGTGATCGTAGGGACGGCAGCCGAGGTTCACGGCCGACTCCTTGGCGACGCACATGCCGCCGCCGGCCGGGTCGGCGACGCAGAACGTTGTCGGCTGACCGGCGCGGTCCGCGCATGCCGAGGTGCACCGCGCGCTGCAGAAGCCGCGCTGCGAGAACGGGTTCTGCTTGCAGAATCCGCCGGTGTAGTTGCAGTCCGCGTCGGCGGTGCACTCGGCGCCGATCCAGCGCTGGGCGAGGTCGACGCGCGCGGCGGTCGTGCGCTCGGGCTCGCGCTGCACGCGCACGGGGACGCTCGCGACGCCCTTGATGCGCGCGTAGAGCTCGAGCACGTCGGCGCCGGCCATGCGGATGCAGCCGTGCGAGACGTAGCCGCGGCGGAGGTTGCCGCCGTTGGTGGCGCGGTAGTTGTCGATCGGGCCGTGGATGGCGTAGCTGCCCGACCACGAGAGGAAGGGCAGGCCGGCGAAGACCGGGAGCTTCTCGCCGGTGTCGGGGTCGGTCCACCACGTCTTGCAGGGCTGGATCGTCGACGGCTTGATGACGAAGTCCTGCTTGCCGTACGCGGCGACCGGGTAATACGAGAGCGACTCGCCGTAGGTGGTCGACGTCGGATCGGTGTCCTGGGCGCCGACGCCGGCCGGGAAGACCTTGTCGAAGCCGGTGGTGCGATCGATGAGGTGGACGGTGAGGCCGTCGATCGAGACGATGATCTCGGGCGCGGGGAGCGCCGGCAGCGACGGCGGCGTCTTGCAGGTGAGGGCGGCGCCCCAGTTGCCGTCGGCCTTGAGGTCGGCCTCGGAGAGGTCGCCGACCGAGATGTCGCTGTCGTCCGAGTCGTCGATGCCCCCCGGGCCGTCGGGCGTGGCGCCCTCGGGGCCGTCGGCGCAGCCGAGGAGGGCGGCCATGAGGGTGCACGCGAGGGCGCGGGTGGCGGGACGGCGGTGGCGGCGCATGTCGCGCGCGCCAGATTGCAACGCGCGAACCACGGTGGGCGCAGTGATCGCGCGGGGTTGAGCGCACGCCGAGCCACGACGTCAGGCGCCGGCTACGCCGATGGTCAGGACGCCAGACCCTGCGACGCGGCCGGGGCGTTCGGGCCGGCGCGATCAGCGCGCTCGCGCGATCAGCGCGCGGGGCGGTCGCGGTACGGCGGGCGCTCGGTGTCGCGCGGCGTGGGCTCGTTCGCGCGCGAGATGCGCGCGGTGCGGATCGTACGATCGGGGTGGTTCTTCTGCGGGCGTGCCACGGCGACGTCGAACGCGTCGGCGGCGCGCGCGGCGATCTGGAAGCGCGTCTCGTGCGCCATCACGCGGATCGCGCCGATCTCCGCCTTGGTGATGTCACCGCGCGTGCAGATGATCGGGATGAGCCACTTGGGATCGGCCTTGCGCACGCGGCCGACGTCGATGCGGAACCACACCGGCACGTCGCCCGTGTTGTCCTCGAGCTGGCGGAGCTGCTTCGCGTGCTTCTCGGTCCGGTCGGGTCGCTCGACGCGCTCCGGGCGTGCGCCGATGTCCGGCCGCTCGGCGCGCTCGGCCGGTTCCGGCCGCTCGGGCCGCGGAGCGCGTGCGACGTGATCGCGCGGGCCGTGATCGCGCGGGCCGTGATCGCGCGGGCCGCGGTCACCGGCGTGTGCGCGCGGACCGCGATCCGGCGTGGCGCGCGCGTCGCGCTCGTGCTTCGACGGCCGCGGGCGCGGCCCGTCGACGTTCGTGAGCTCCTCGGGCGCGGGCAGGCGTGCGCGGTGCGCGCGGACGAGGGCGAGCGCCAGGTGCTCGGGCGTGTGCGCGGCGGCGAGCGACGCGGCGGCGGCCCGCTCGTCCTCGCCGGCCTCGGCCTCGATCGAGTTGATCTCGGCGGTGAGGCGCACCTGATCGGCGGCGCGGATCGCGTCGGCCGACGGCGGCTGGACCCACGACGCGCGCAGCCCGGCGCCCGCGAAGAGACGCTCGGCCATGCGGCGCGCCGGGGTGGGCACGAGCACGACGGCGGTGCCCTTCTTGCCGGCGCGGCCGGTGCGGCCGCTGCGGTGGACGAGCACCTGGCTGTCCTGCGGCAGATCGGCGTGGACGACGAGCCCGAGGTCGGGGAGATCGAGGCCGCGCGCCGCGACGTCCGTGGCGACGCAGGCACGCGCACGCCCGTCGCGCAGCGCCTGCAGCGCGCGCGTGCGCTCGGCCTGGCTCAGCTCACCCGACATCGCCACGACGGCGAAGCCGCGCTCGATCAGGTTGTTGGCGAGGTGCGAGACGCCGTCGCGCGTGCGGCAGAAGATCAGCGCGCCGGCGTCGGTCGCACGCAGCAGGTTGACGACGGCCAGCTCGCGCTCGCGCGGATGGATCACCATCGCCTGGTACTCGATGTCGCCGTGCGGGACGTCCTCGTTGGTCGTCGACACGCGCACCGCGTCGCGCTGGAACTTCTTGGCGAGCATCGTGATCGACCGCGGCAACGTCGCCGAGAACAGCAGCGTGCGGCGCTCGGCGGGCATCGCATCGAGGAGCGCCTCGAGCTCCTCGCGGAAGCCGAGGTCGAGCATCTCGTCGGCCTCGTCGAGGACGACGGCGGCGATGCCCGACAGATCGAGCTGCTTGCGCTCGAGGTGATCGCGCAGGCGGCCCGGCGTGCCGACGACGATCGCGGTGCCCTGCGAGAGCAGCCACGCCTCGCGGCGGGCGTCCATGCCGCCGACGCACGAGAGGATGCGCGCGCCGGTCTGCGCGTACAGCCAGGTCAGCTCGCGCTGGACCTGCAGCGCCAGCTCGCGCGTCGGCGCGATGACGAGCGCGCGCGGGCGGCCGTCGGGCGCCGCGTAGCGCGTGGCCTCGCCGAGCAGCGTCGGCGCGATCGCCAGGCCGAACGCGACGGTCTTGCCGGAGCCGGTCTGCGCCGAGACGAGGAGGTCATGGCCGGTCGCGCGCGCTTCGAGCACGGCGGCCTGCACGGGGGTGGGCTCGGCGTAGCCGCGCGCCGCGATGGCGGAGAGGAGCCCAGGATGTGCAGGCGGGAACGGCATGGAGGGGCCGTTGTCTAGCCGTCGCCGGGCCGAAAGACCAGCTATTCCTTGGGCCCGGACGGGGTACAAGGCCGCATGAGTCGTTCCGTCGAGCGAATCGATATCGAGGCCGGCACTCGCCGGACCGAGCCCGACGAGGTCGTCGACGAGGCCCCCCTCACCATCGCGGCCCGCGGAACCGAGGCCGCCGTCACCATGCGGACCCCGGGTGAGGACCTGGAGCTGGTGCGCGGCCTCCTGTACGCCGAGGGTGGCTCGGCCCTGGCCACCCGCGCCCTCGCGCAGGTGGACCGCGACCGCGTGGACGTCGACGCCGATCCGGGCGAGCTCGCGCCGCGCAGCTTCATGGCCACTGCCGCGTGCGGCGTGTGCGGAAAGGTCGCGCTGGCCGCGCTCGAGACGCGCGCGCAGTCGGTCGGCTCGGAGCTCGCCGTCTCGGCCGCCACGCTCGCCGCCATTCCGGCCGCGCTGCGCGTTGCGCAGAAACGCTTCGAGGCGACCGGCGGCCTCCACGGCGCCGGCATCTTCGACGCCGCGGGGCGCGCGCTCGCCGTGCGCGAGGATGTCGGTCGCCACAACGCGCTCGACAAGGTCATCGGGTGGGCGCTCGGCGCCGGTCACGTGCCGCTCGCGCAGCGCATCGTCGCCGTCTCGGGACGCCTCGGCTACGAGCTGATCGAGAAGGTCGTGCTCGCCGGCGCGCCGATCGTCGTCGCGGTGTCCGCGCCATCGAGCCTCGCGGTCGACGTGGCCGAGCGGTTCAACGTCACGCTCTGCGGCTTCGTACGAGGAACGCGCCTCAACGTGTACAGCCACGGGTGGCGCGTCCTCTGAGCGTGTGCAATACGCGTACACGCGCGCGCGTTTTGTTGCGCACGTACCACCCCATGCATAGGGTCTTTCGATGACTTCCACGCACCGCGCGATCACGGCCATCGCGCTCGCTGCATCTCTCGTCTCCGCGACATCGCTCGCCGGCTGCGGCAAGAAGGGCAACAAGGACAAGGGCGCGACGGGTGGCGGCGGTGACCACGCGTCGGCAGGCGGCGGCGGCGGCGGCAGCGCCGTGAAGCCCCCGCAGAAGGCGCCTTCGCGCGGCCCCGAGCGCGCGGTTTACTCGCTCGCCGACAACCGCCTCTCGGCGCACCTCCTGCGCGGCGGTGGCTTGCTCCTCGCCGGCGGCTCGGTCGGGTTCGCGAAGTACATCCGCTTCGGCAACACCGAGAAGATCAAGCAGAAGACGTGGGAGCTGCGTCAGACCGAGGGCGACAAGAAGGTCGCCGTCATCAACGGCAAATCGGCGCGCGTCGACGTCCCGCTCACCGCCGACGAGATGCGCGGCAACCCCGTGGTGCGCGTGCGCGCGCACGCGACCGCGGCGCAGGCCTTCAGCGTGCGCGTGAACGGCAACAAGGACGTGAACGCGCAGCTCAGCGAGGGCTGGCAGACCGTCGAGCTCGCGCCGCCGGCGGGCCAGCTCAAGGAAGGCGAGAACGAGCTCCTGTTCTTCAGCGGCGGTTCGGGCGTCGCCGTCGAGTGGATCCAGGTCGGCGGCACGGCGCCCGGCGACAACGCCGCGAAGTTCTACGACACCGACGCCAAGGAGCTCGTGCTCCCCGACGGCGGCGGCATGGCGTGGTACGCGGTGGTGCCGGAGCGAGGCCGCGTCACCGGCGACCTCAGCGACGGCGCCTGCGAGATCACGGTGCGCGCCACGGCCGAGGACGGCGCCGGCGCCGACGGCAAGCTGGTCGGCATCGGCTCGGCGGTCGACCTCGGCTCGCTCGCCGGCAAGGCCGCGCGCATCGAGCTCACCGCGTCGGGATGCAAGGAGGCGCGCCTGGCCAAGGCGGCGCTGGTCGTCCCCGGCGACGAGCCCAAGGCGCAGCGCGGTGAGCCGCCCAAGTACGTCGTCCTGTTCGTGATGGACTCGCTGCGCGCGGACCGCGTGAAGCCGTGGAACGCGGCGGCGCGGCCCGAGGTCCCGAACTTCGAGAAGCTCGCCGAGACCTCGGCGGTGTTCCTCCAGCACTACGTGCAGGGCAACGAGTCGCGCGTCTCGCACGCGTCGCTCTGGTCGTCGCTCTATCCGATCAAACACTCGATGATCGGCTCGTCGGAGAAGCTCGACCTCAAGTGGACCACGGTCGACGAGGTCGCGAAGGCGGCCGGCAAGTTCACCGCGGGCGCGACCGCGAACGGCTACGTCGAGCCGACGCGCTGGGGCTTCGGCACGGCGTGGGACGCGTACTCGAACCACATCCACGACGAGCTCGGCCTCAAGGCCGACGACATTCTCGAGAAGGGGTTGAAGTTTGTCGGCGGCAAGCAGGAGCCGTGGTTCCTGTACCTCGGCACCGTCGACACGCACGTGTCGTGGCGCGCCAAGGAGCCGTGGCTGTCGAAGTACGATCCGGGTTACAGCGGCCGCTTCGCCGACGTGTTCTCGGGCGGTGACGCGGCCAAGGCGGCGTCGGGCGGCGGCGGGCTCAGCGAGCGCGAGATCCAGCACGTGCGCGCCATCTACGACTCGAACGTCAGCTATCAGGACGAGGTGCTCGGCAAGCTCGTGACCAAGCTCGAGGAGGCCGGCATCTGGGACAAGACCATGCTCATCGTGACCGCCGACCACGGCGACGAGCAGTGGGAGGACGGGCGCGTCGGCCACGGGGCGTCGAGCCGCGACATGCTGGTGCACGTGCCGCTCCTCGTGCGCTATCCGCCGATGGTGGGCGCCGGCAAGTTCACCGAGGGCACCGAGCTCATCGACGTGGTCCCGACCATCGCCGACGCGCTCGGCGTGCAGATGGACGCCGAGTGGCAGGGGCAGTCGCTGTTGCCGCTGTCGTGGGGCGCGGGTGGCGGCTATCCACGCATGTCGATGTCGTCGATGTACGAGGACTCGCACGGCGCGCGCATCGGCCACTGGAAGGTGCGCATCAACGGCGGCTCGGGCACGAAGGTGTTCGACCTGTCGCGCGACGCCGACGAGGCGAAGAACATCGCGGGCGAC
>DATLEB010000101.1:0-15366 GCA_035525615.1 Kofleriaceae bacterium
CGGCACGGTGGCCGCGGTCCAGCGCAGCGCGCCGCCCGTGCCGGTCTGGCCGTAGCGATTGTCGCCCCAGCAGAAGAGGCGGCGATCGGTGGCGCGGATGCCGCACGTGACGTACGTGCCGGCCTCGACGGCGACCCAGTCGCTCATGCCGCCGACGGTGGCGCCGATCGACATGCGTGGCTGGAGCGAGTCGTCGCCGAGCTCGCCGCTGTCGTTGCTGCCCCAGCAGTGCAGCTCGCCGGTGGCGCGCACGCCGCAGGTGTGGCCGTAGCCGGCGGCGAGGTCGGTGAAGTTGGAGACGCTCGGCACCGTCGACAGCATCGGGCCCTCGGCGCGCTGCGTGCCGAGCTGGCCGCGCCCGTTGTAGCCCCAGCAGTACGCGGTGCCCGACGTGCCGCTCGCGCTGAGCACGCCGCATGCGTGACCGGCGCCGGCGGAGAGATCGATCCAGCTGTCGGTCGTGCCCGGCGTCGGATCGGCGATGGCCATCGGCGTCGGGATGATCGTCGTGGTCGTGGGCTGCCCGGCCTGCCCGGCGTTGTTGTAGCCCCAGCAGTGGAGCGCGCCGGCGGCGAGGCCGCAGCCGTAGAGGTCTCCCATGGAGAGCTTGCTCCAGCTGTTCGGCGACTCCGTGATCGTCGTCGGCACGAGCACGTTCTGGTTGCCGTTGTTCCCGAGCTGCGAGACGTCGTTGGCGCCCCAGCAGCGGCGCGCGCCGGCGGCGGTGACACCGCAGTTGGAGTGGCGTCCGGTGGCGAGCTCGACGAGCGGCGTGCCGTCGACGCTGGTGGGGTCGTAGATGCTGCCGGCGGCGACGCCGCGCTGGCCATAGTCGTTGTTGCCCCAGCACGATAGCGACATGGCGCTGTCGGTGAGCGCGCAGCCGTGGGCGTGGCCGCCGCTGATGCGCCGCCACGTGCCGGTGACGGCGAGCGAAAGCGGCGTCTCGTAGAACGGCGCCGTCATGAGCGCGCCGCCGCCGATCTGTCCGGCCCAGTTCGAGCCCCAGCAGTACAGGTCGCCGGCCATCGTGACGCCGCACGTGTGCTCCTCGCCGATGTCGACGCTGCGCCACGGATGATGGGCGCCGAGGACCTCGGACGGCGTGCGCGGATCACCGACGACGCCGTCGCCGAGCTGACCGTCGCTGCGATCGCCCCAGCACGAGATCGTGCCGCTGGCCTGGTGCGCGCACACGAACGTCGCGCCGGCGCCGACGACGTCGGCGGCGGTGATGCCGGCGATGGCCTCGGGCGTGCCCGTGCCTTGCGACGGCGCGAACCCGAGCTCGCCCTCGAGGTTGTAGCCCCAGCACGAGGTGACGCCGCCGTCGACGAGACAGCCACCAAACGATCCGATCGAGACGTCGTCGATGCCGGTGGCGGTGCCGTAACGCGTCGGGATGGGGGACACCGCGCCGAGCGGCACGTGGTACTGGTCGCCCCAGCACCACAGCTGACCGCTGGCCTCGAGGGCGCACGTGGCGTAGTCGCCCGCGGAGACGCGCCGCCAGTCGACGACGCCGTCGTCGGTGACCTCGGTCGGCACGTGGCGATTCACGTCGCCGTTATCGCCGATGCGATCCTGTCCGCCGTTGTTGCCCCAGCACGCGACGTGGCCGCGTTGCTGCGCGGCGCCGTAGATGCCGCAGATGTGCGTGTAGCCGGCATCGATGGCGCGCCAGTCCGTGCGCGTGCCGACGCGGACCGGTGCGGACGACGTCGTGCTGGCCGTGTTCTGTCCGAGCTGCCCCGCGTCGCCGGTGCCGAAGCACCAGAGCGTGCCGTCATCGCGCAGCGCACACGTGAACGAGACGCCCGCCGTCACGGCGGTCCAGCGCGTGCCGGTGATGCCGCCCGGATCGTTCACGCGCGATGGTGCGGCGTGCGTGCCGGAGGTCTGCCCGCACTGACGCTCTTCGTTGAAACCCCAGCACCAGAGCGTGCCATCGGCGCGGATGCCGCAGCTGTGGCGCGTGCCGGTCGTGACCTGCTCCCAGTCGGTCGTCGCGGCGCCGGCGTCCACGCGCAGCGGCGATCCGCTGCGGTTCGGCGACGTGCGACCGAGCTGGCGGTAGTCGTTGTTGCCCCAGCACCAGAGCGTGCCGTTGCTCGCGATGCCGCACGCGTGATACCCGCCGACCGAGAGCTTGCTCCAGGTCGCGCCGCTGCCACCGTCGGGCGCGTCGGTTCCGCCGTCGGTGCCGCCGTCGTCGCCGGGCGATGCGTCGGTATCGGGCGCGTCGACCTCGGGCGCGTCGGCCTCGGGCGCATCCGGCCCGACGCCGCACGCATCACCCGGCCGCTGGCAGAAGCCGTCCTCGCACGTCTGCCCGCTGCCGCACTCGGCGGTCGACGCGCACGTGACCGTGCACGCGCGAATGCGCGGGTCGTAGCAGCCACCCACCGCAACGACGCCGCCGATCACGAAAACGGCGAATCCTATGGCAACCAGGACCCGGGACAGAACGCCGCCACTCTACACCCGCGTGGGGTAGCCCCCGGCGGTTACTGGCAGACGCCGCCGCCGGCCATCGAGGTGTGGCTGCAGTGCTGAGCGGGCGCGTTCGCGGCGGCGGTCGCGTGGTAGAGGCGGCAGGTGAGGTGATTGCCACCTGTCTGCGGCGCCACGTAGATCGGCGTGGTCGCGTAGTTCCCGCACGCGGTCATGCACGCGCCCATGTCGGCGTAGGGCGGCGAGGCCTGCCCCGCGCAGGAGCCCTGCACGATGGTGCAGAAGCCCTCGCAGTTGGAGCCGCACAGGCCATCGCCGCCCGGGCCGCCGTGGCGACAGTGGGTGTTCGCGTTCTGCATGCTGCCGGCGGCGTTGCCGGCGTGATAGAGGCGGCAGCCGAGCGTGTTGCCGCTGGTCTGGCCCACGGTGCCGGCCGTGAACTTCGAGCACGTCGCCATGCACTCGGCGGTGTTGGCGTACATGAGGTTCGTGCCGGTGCAGTTGGTCGCGATGGTCGTGCAGTAGTCGGAGCACGTGGGCGCGGCCGCGGCGTCGGTGTTGCCGCCGTCGCCGCCGCCGCCGGGGGCGTCGAGGGCCGTGGGCGCGTCGATGGTGCCGCCACCATCATCGTCATCGCCGCAGGCGGCGAACGAGAGCGCGAGGAGAGCAGCGAAGGCAAGGCGAGACGGATGAGCGAGCATGTGTGGCCCCTTTCGAGGGGGTGATCCTACTACCGTCGCGCGGCGTGTCGCAGTTTCGGGACGACTCCGATGCGGCAGGTGAGCTGTCGCACCTGCGCATGTCGCAGCGCATCCGGTGATGCACTGCCGGGAGCGAGCGAATGCACCTGCGCCGCGACGCGCCACAGTGGAGCCATGAGCCTCGCGCTCGCCGCCGTCCTCACGTCGTTGCCGATCATCAACGGCAACTACGCCATCCTCGGGCAATTCCCGACGGTGGTCGCGGTGCACAACACGCAGGCCTGCACGGGCACGCTGATCGCGCCTGATCTGGTGCTCACCGCCGCCCACTGCGTGCACGCGCCGAGCCTCGGGCTCGCGTCGCAGGCCGAGGTCACGTCACGGACCACGGTGATGTTCGACACGATCGAGGTCGCGGCCTCGGGTGGCCGAATCATCGCGGCGAGCGAAACGATCCCGATCGGCACGTTTCGCGTCCCCGGTGATCCCGATCTCGGGCTGGTGTTCCTCGCCGAGGCGGTCACCGACATCGAGCCGATGCCGCTGAACCTCGATCCGGCGGGCGCGCCAACCGGCGTGGCGCTCACGATGATCGGGTTCGGCAAGACCGCGACCGGAAGCACGGGGCGGCTGCTCTACACCGCGCCCAAGGCGTCGGAGAGCTGCACCGCGTTCGCGGTGAACAACGCGCTCTTCCTGTGCGTCGACCAGCACAGCGGCGCCGGCATCTGCGAGGGGGACGGCGGCGGGCCCGCGCTCGCCACCGTCGACGGGCGGCAGCGGCTGGTCGGCGTGGCGTCGTACGCCGACGCCGAGTGCGACGAGTTCGGCGCGCACATGCGCACCGACGCCATCGTCGCGCGCCAGTTCCTGCACGAGCACGCACCCGAGCTGGTCCCGGATCCCGGCACGACGCCGCCCACGCCGCTCGTTCCCGACGACGATTGCAACGTCGGCGGCGCAAGCGGTCTCGGCTCTGGGATCGTGATGCTCGCCGCGCTCGCGTTCGTCAGGCGCCCGCGGCGCCGGGCCACGCGCTGAGGAAGCGCACCAGCGCGCGCGTGCGCTGCGCCAGCGTCGGAAGCTCGATGTACTCGTCGTGCGTGTGGAAGCCCTTGCCGCGCGGGCCGAGCGCGTCGATCGCCGGCACACCGACGGCGCTCACGGTGTTCGCGTCGGAGCCGCCGCCCTGGAGGGGCGCCTCGCCGCCCTGGAGGCCCTCGGCGAGGGCGCACGCCTCGTAGCGCTGCATGAGCGCGACCGACGCGTCGTTGCGCTCGAGCGGAGCGCGCTTGATGCCGCCGCCGATCGTGAAGCGCGCGCCGGTCTCGGCGGCGATGCCACGCGCCAGCTGGTCGAACGCGCTCATCAGCTCGACGCCGTCGACCTGCCGCACGTAGCGGAAGTCGATCTGGCAGCTCGCGCGCTCGGGCACGGTGTTCGCGCTCGAGCCGCCCGACATCATGCCGACGTTCACGGTGACGCCCTTGTCCCACTCGGTGAGGCGCTGCGCGCCGTCGACGAAGCGGGACATCGCCCACACCGCGTTGATGCCGTCCTTGAGGTTGTTGCCGGCGTGCGCCGCCTTGCCGACCACGTCGACCTGCACCTTGCCGGTGCCCTTGCGCTGCGTGACCAGCGCGTCGGTCGCGCGCCCGCTCTCGAACACCAGCGCCGCGCGTGCCCCGCGCGCGACGTCCTCGAGCATCGTCCGGGATTCGGACGAACCGGTCTCCTCGTCGGCGACGGTCACGACCGCGAGCGGCAGCCGCGCCAGCGCGCCCTCGTCCGCGAGCGCCGCCAGCGCGGTGCGGATCGTCGCGAGCCCGCCCTTCATGTCGAGCACGCCCGGCCCGCGCAGCCGGTCACCGGCCTCCTCCCACACTTCGAAGGTGCCGGGCGGGAACACGGTGTCGTGGTGGCCGATGAGCACGACGCGCTGGTCCGGCCGCGCGTCCCACGCCGCGGTGCGCCACACGATGTGATCGCCACATCCGCTGCCCGGCACGCGTTCGTGCGTCAATCCCGGCAGGGCGAAGCTCTCGATCAGCAAATCGGCGACGCGGTTACACCCGTCGATGTTGCCGGTATACGAGTTGACCTCGACCCAGCGCCGCAGCGCTGGTAAAAGCTCCGAGGCTCGGCGGTCGGCCGCAGCCAGCGCACGATCGACGAGCGACTGCTTCGCATCCATCGGGCGAACCCTACCTCAAAACGAGAAACTCACATGAGCGGACGCAAGTACAAGGCGGCGATCATCGGCGGCAGCGGCTACGGCGCCGGCGAGATGTTGCGGCGGCTGTTGATCCATCCGGAGGTCGAGGTCGCGCGGGTCGCGTCGATCGATCACGTCGGCAAGCCGGTGTGGCACGCGCACCCGCACCTGACCGGGCTCACCGATCTGGTGTTCGAGGACATCGCGCCGCGCGAGGCCGCCAAGGGCTGCGACGTCGCGCTTCTCGCGCTGCCGCACAAGGTGACCGCGGCGAAGGTGCCCGAGCTGGTCGAGCTCGGCGTGAAGATCGTCGACATGTCGGGCGACTTCCGCCTCAAGGACGCGGCCGCGTACCAGAAGTACTACGGCAACGCGCACCCGGTGCCCGACCTGCTCGGCACGTTCGTGTACGGGTTGCCGGAGCTCAACCGCGAGCGCATCAAGGCGTCGAAGTACATCGCGTCGCCGGGCTGCTTCGCGACGACGATCGAGCTGGCGGTGCTGCCGCTCGCGCGCGCCGGCCTCCTGAGCGACGTCACCGCGCACGTGGTCGGCATCACCGGCTCGTCGGGCTCGGGCGCGGCGGCGCAGGAAGGCACGCACCACCCGGTGCGCGCCGTGAACTTGAAGACGTACAAGCCGCTCGTGCACCAGCACACGCCGGAGATCCTCGAGACGCTGGCGAGCGCGGGTGCGAAGAACGTCGAGCTGCGCTTCACGCCGGTGTCGGCGCCGCTGTCGCGCGGCATCTTCGTGACCGTGTACCTGGAGTTGCCGGCCGACGCGGTCGACGACAAGAAGCTGGCCGCGCTCTACGACGAGGCCTACGCCAAGGAGCCGTTCGTGCGGCGTCCGCCCACGCGCTTGCCCGAGGTGGCGGCGGTGGCCGGCTCGAACTACGTCGAGGTCGGGTTCACGGTCGGCGAGGCGGTGTCCGGAAAGCGGACGGTCGTGTGCTTCAGCGCGCTCGACAACCTCATCAAGGGCGGCGCGGGCCAGGCCATCCAGAACATGAACCTGGTGCTCGGGCTCGACGAGAAGCTGTCGCTCCAGGACCCGGGAGGGTGGCCATGAGCGGACGGGCGGCGACGCTCGAGGCCAAGCGCCCGCTCGTCGTGAAGCTCGGCGGCGAGGTCGTCGGTGGTCCGGTGGGCGCGGCCGTGGCGGCCGACGTCGCCGGCCTCATCGGCTACGGCGCGAGCGTGGTCGTCGTGCACGGCGGCGGGCCGCAGGCGACGGCGTTGCAGAAGGCGCTCGGCATCGAGCCCAAGATCGTCGGCGGTCGGCGCATCACCGACGCCGCGACGCTCGACGTGATGAAGATGGCCGTCGCCGGCAAGGTGAACGTCGAGCTGTGCGGACAGCTCATGGCCGCCGGCGCCAAGCCCATCGGGCTGCACGGCGCGTCGAGCGGCGCGGTGCGCGGCGTGAAGCGGCCGCCGCGCGTGGTGTCGGGTGGCGGGCCGGATCCGATCGACTTCGGGCTGGTCGGCGACATCACGGGGTTCAACCGCGAGCTGCTCGATCTGCTCGCGTTCGCGGGGTACGTGCCGGTGGTGGCGTGCCTTGCCGCCGACGAGAACGGTCAGGTGCTGAACGTGAACGCCGACATCGTGGCGAACCAGCTGGCGAGCGCGCTCGAGGCCGCGGCGCTGTTCCTCATCACGTCGACGCCGGGCGTCCTGCGCGACGTGAAGGATCCGACCTCGCGGCTGCGCACGCTGACGGTGGCCGAGGCCAAGGCGGCGATCAGCGACGGCGTGGTCACGGGCGGCATGATCCCGAAGCTCGAGGAGTCGATGGCGGCGCTGGCGGACGGGCGCGTGGGTGCGATCCACATCATGGGCGAGGTGACGGCGGGCGACCTGCGGCGGCAGCTGGCCGAGCCTGGCGCCGTCGGCACGACGCTCTTTCCTTAGGCCCCAGGCGCCCTGGGCCCTGGCCGGGCGAACCTAAGCGCGCGTGATCGCGCCGGGCTGCTCGCGGCGAACGTCAGTTTCTTGGACCTGCGTCGCCGGGCGCGTAGCGTGGTGCCATGCCCGCCATGCAGACCGCGACGCTCATGGATGATGGCGAGCCGTTGCCCCTGCCGCCGCCGCCCAGGGCGCCGCGGCTCGCGCGCGGCTCGATCGCGCCGCCGCTCCTCGACGCCGACATCCTCGGGATCCGGATCCTCGAGCACGCGGCGCCCGGTGCGTGGGGCCCGATCGAGCGGGTGACGCTGCGCGACCACGTCGATCGCATCGCGCTGTCGGTGGTGTGCGGGCTCGGGACGGTGGCCGCGATGCTAGCGGTCGCGCTGCTCGCCTGAGGCGGCGGGGCTCGCGCGCCCGGTGCGGGTGAGCGCGAGCAAGAGGATGGCGTTGAGCGCCGCGAGCGCGCTGATCGCGGCGCCGAGCCAGAAGCCGGGCGGCGTGTAGCGGAAGACGATCGCGCGCGCACCGGGGCCGACGCGGACGGCGCGGGCGACGAGGTCAGCGCGCTCGATGGCGGCGGCGCGTCCGTCGACGGTGGCGGACCAGCCGGGCGCCCAGGCGTCGAGGACGACGGCGTAGCCGGGCGCGGTGACGTCGCACGCGAGGCGGACCTCGTCGCTGGCGGGGCGCGCGAGCTTGCAGGGGCGCGGCGCGGCGCTGTCGTCGCCACCGGCGTCGCCCGCGGCGCCGGCGAGGAGGACGGTGCCGAGCTGCTCGGCGACGCGGCCGGGCGGCGGGGCGAGCGCCTCGATCGCGGCGACGTCGTCGACGTGACGCCAGCGCGAGACCCAGAAGGCGGGCGTGCGGCGCGGCTCGACGGCGACCAGCGCGTCGTTGCCGCTGATCGCGATCACGCGCAGGCCGGCGGCGGTGACGACCGAGCGCGGCACGATCGCGTACGGGATGGCGTAGCGATCGAGGTAGCGCGCGGCGAGGTTGGCGGTGGCGGCGGGCAGGCGATCCTCGACGGCGAGACGGCCGGGATCACGGCCGGGGACCGCGGCGATCCCGAGCGGCGCGGTGGACGCGTCGGCCGCGTGGGCGAGCGCCGCGTCGACGAGCGCGCGGCGCCGCGCGGCATCGAACGTGCCGGCGCGATCACCGCGTGAGCCCGGGCTGTCGTCGTTGCGGGCGGCCTCCGTGCGCACGCGCGACGGCGCGTTGCGGAACACGCGCGCGGGCGCGACGTCATCGAGCGCGGCGACGAGCGGCGGTCGTTCGTTGCGCGGCCGGCGCGGCAGGGCCCCGCGGCTGGCCATCACGATCTCCACCAGCGCGAGCAGCGCCGCGGCGGCGCCGAGCGCGGCCTGTCGGCGCTGGGCCGCGACGAGCGCGAGCGCGACCGTGGCCGCCGCGAAGGCGACGGCGAGCGCGCCGCGCAGGATCGCGTGCTCGACGATCGCCGCGCCATCGAGCCCGGCCTCGTCGACGGCGCGCGCGATCGAGTTGCGCAGCGCGGCGCTCGCGGCGAGCGCGGCCCCCATCGCGCCGACCGCGGTGGCCGCGGCGATCCACGTGGCGCGCGCGGGCGGTTCCTTCGTGAGCGCCGTGATGCCGGCGCCGGCGAGCGCCGCGAACCACACCCACGCGAGCGCCGCCGGGACGACGCCCGCCGCCGCACCGACGACCAGCACCATCGGCCACGCCAGCCAGCGCGTGCGCGCCAGCGAGGCGAGCGCGATCACGGCCGCGCCGCCGCCGAGGAGCGCACCGCTCGCGCCACTCGCGCCCGGCGCGACGAGATCGATCAACGCGATCCCCGGCGTCACCTCCGCCGGCCCGACCGCATGTCCACTCGCGGCGTGGATGAGCGCCGGCGCGATCTGCACCGCCGCGAGCGCGAGGCTTCCCGCCGCCGCGGCGAGACACCACGCCGCGCCGCGCGCCGCGCCCGGCGCACCCTCGCGACCGAACCCGACGACCGCGCCGATCACGATCACCGTCGCGATGGTTCCGTCGGCGACGGCGGGCGCGCCACCGAGGCCCGCCATCGCGAGGCACGCGGCGATCGCCAGCGCGGCACGCACACGCTCGCGTCGCGTGCCCGCCTCCGCCAGCGCGAACGCGCGGTCCGCCGCGAGCGGCGACCACGCCAGGCTGAACAGCGCGCCGCCGACGAGCGCACCACCCGTCACGGCCGCGAGCGCCGCGGCAGCGCCGGCGAGCAATCGTCCGGGCGCATCGGCGCCGAGGCGCTCGGCGAGCAGCGACGTGCCGATCGCGAGCAACCACAGATGAAGCAGCGCGACGAGGTCGAGCATCGCCAGGCCACGGCCTTCACCGCCGCCCGCGGCGCCGAGCCACGACGGCGGGTACAGCGCCCCGTGCGTGCCCTCGGCGAGGAGCGGCGCGCCGAAGCCGGCCTCGTGCCACCACGCCGGCAGCTCGCCGTGCGCGACCGCGTCGCCGGCCGCGAAGCGCGCCGGTGCGACCTCGCCCAGCCAGCCCGGATCCGCGAACGTCTGGCCGCCGAACAGCACCGACGCGTAGGCCAGCGCGATCAGCGCGCCGAGCGTCAACGCGAGTCCGCGGCTCGTCACGGTGCCTGAGTACCACGGTGCGCGAGGTTGACAGGCATGCGGTCGCGCTCGATAACCGAGGCGTGCACGTCGTCCTTCGCTGCGTCGTCTTCTCGGTCGCGCTCGCCGGTCTGGTCGCCTGCAAGAAGGGCGGCGGCAACGCGAGCTGCGACGCGGTCGGCGCGCGCTTCCTCGCCATCGCCGAGGCCGATCTCGCGAAGGCGACCGACATCCAGCGCGACGAGCGCGACGCCGTGCACGGCCTGATCGCGCCGCTGCGCGACGCGATGGTGAAGGCCTGCCGTCAGGACGGCTGGTCGGCCGACGCGCGCGCCTGCTACGTGGCCGCGCCCGACGAGGCGCGCTTTCGTGCGTGCGAGTCGAAGCTGACCGGCGAACAACGCGCGCTGCTCGAGCAGTCAGCCGCGCGTGGCGTGCAGCCGAAATAGCGCACCGCGCAACGGAGGGCCGAGAAATTGTGGTGCGCGCTCCTACACAAAGGAGCGTCAGCGGCCTTGCACCATTTCGTCGAGGTGCTGCTAGATTCCGATCGATGGAGATCGACTACAAGCACGGCCTTCCCGACGCCGATGCGCACGCACGCCTCGAAGTCCTGGGGGAGTATCTCCACAACAGGCATGGCATCCGCGTCACCTGGTCCAGCGACACCGTCGCCCGCTTCGTGGGCAAGTACATGGTCGTGAAGATCGACGGCGAGATGCGGCTCGAGTCCGGTGTCGTCCGCTTTCGCGGCGAGGACCCCGGCTTTCTGTGGCGCAAGAAGGCGACCGAGTACATCCAGGGCAAGCTGAAGAGCTACCTGGATCCGAAGACCACGCTCGCCGACTTGCCACGCGGCAAGTAACGAGCGCCTGGTCGCTCAGCGGCGCGCGACGGTGTCGCCGATGCGGATCGCGCCGCCCTCGATGACGCGCGCGTAGACGCCGCGCCTGCGATCGGTGAGCCGATCCTTCGCGTTCACCCAGCGCAGCGCCTCGGCGCCGAAGCGCGACATGTACTTGCGGCAGCCGCGGTGGGGCTCGTTGGTGATCTCGAGGAGCGCGCCGCCGAGCGCGAGGCGATCGCCGGGGCGGAGCGCGCCTTCGGTGATGTCGAGATCGACGAACAGGTTGTCGCCCATGAGCTGCCAGTCCTCGCGGTGCGCGACCGCGGTAGCGACGCGGATGTCGACGAGCGAGACCTGCGCGGCTGGCTTGCCGCCGACCGCCCAGTGATCGCCGGCCAGGCCGCCCTCGCGGAGGAACGACGCCTCCTCGGGGCAGGCGCGCTGATCGACCGCGGTGCGCAGGACGATGAGCTCGAGGCGGCCGGTGCGCGCGGCCGACGTCGCCGACGCGGCGGCGAGCGCGGCGTCCATCGCGGTGCGCGTGCGGTGCTCGCGCGCGCGGCGGCCGTACGGCGGCGCGCCCATCTTCTCCTCGAGGCGCTGGCGCCAGGCGTGGATCCCGGGGTGGAGGGCGGCGACGCGGTCGGCCTTGCCGAACTCCATCATCACGATGTGGCCGTAGAGCGCGGCGTCGGCGAGGGTCGGCGTGTCGCCGAGGACGAACGGGTGGGAGGCGAGGCCGGCGATGGTCGGCGCGAGGAGCTCGTCGAGGCGCGCGGCGAGGTTGTCGGCGTCGCGGTACCAGGCGTCGACGCAGCCGGGGCCGTACTTGCGCTCCTTGATGAAGACGAAGAGCGCGCGCTCCCACGCCGTCTTGAAGCGGTGCTGCAGGCCGGGCGACGCGATGCGGAAGGCGACGTCCTCGAGCTGGTTGTTGGCCCAGTCGACGTAGGCCCAGACCGCGGCGGCGCGGTCGGCGGGGACGAGCGACGCGAAGCGCGCGTCGTCGCGCACCAGGGTGGCGACGATGCGGCGCGAGTCGGTGACGACGGTGCCGTCGTCGAGCTCGACCACCGGCACCTGGATGTAGCCGCCGGTCAGGCGGGCGAGATCGTCGCGGTCGCCGAACGGGACGTCGACGACGGCGCACGAGGCGCCCGCGAGGTCGATGGTGGCCTGGACGAAGCGCGCGTAGCAGGAGTACGCAAACCGGTGGAGCCGCATCTAGGCGGCAGCGTACCGTGCGCGCGGCGGATGAGCGACGTGCTCGACGCGTGAGCCGCGTTCGAGCAGGAAGAACGACGGCGTCGAGAGCACGCGGCTGGCGATCGCGACGAGCGAGCGGCCGAGGAGGATCGTGGCGTCGTCGTCGAGGGCGACCAGGGGATCGCGCACGGCGCCGACCGGATCGTGCCGGCGATTGCCGCCGCGCCCGTAATCGAGGAGGACGGATCCCGACGTGGCGTCGGTCACGACCGCGAAGTGGCCGAAGGCGACGGGCACGCCGTCGCGCGAGCGGCGCGGTTGCCAGGTGGGCGGCGTCGCCTGCTGGCAGCGCACGTTCCAGCCGCGGACCTCGGCGCCGTGATTGTCCGGATCCCGGACGAAGGCCTTGGCGAAGGTCTTCCAGGTGAGGCGCTCGATCCACGCCGGGAGGCCGAGGCTGGTGCCGTGATACGTCCAGCCGGCGAGGGCGGTGGCGGGATCGAACGCGCGGCCGGCGGCCAGCGCGCGCGCGAGCTCGGCGCTGGAGGCGTTGAGGATCTCGTCGCGGCGAGTGGAGGCGGGCATCACATCATCCTTGCGGCGCCGAGGTGGGCGTCGCTGTCGAAGCGGAAGGCGCCGGTGCGCCAGGCGGCGAGCGTGGCCGCGGGCGTGGCAGGCTGGCGCGCGCACCAGCGCATGGCGCCGCGCAGCGTGAGGTCGGGGTCGTCGGCCTCGTCGGCGGACATGGCGGGGCCGGTGGTGAGCGCACGCTCGACGGCGTCGGCGAGGTGCTCGTGATAGTCCTCGAACACGGTGAGGTCGCGCAGCCACGTGGCGCGCGGGTCACTGCCGTCGAGGATGCGGGTGACGCGGGCGCGCAGCTCGTCGAGCGTGCCGTGGCCGACCATGAGCTCGAGGTCGAACACGAACTGGTTGCGGTCGTGGTGCGCGCCGAGGAGGTGCCGCATGAGCCGGTCGGGCTCGCTGCGCAGGCCCGTGAAGTCGAGCGGCGCGACGGCGCGCTCGGCGAGGAGGAAGGGCAGGCGCAAGGGGCGCCAGTGGAGCGCGCGGGCGCGCCACGTGGGGCGCACGCGGCCCGAGGGCGAGGTGCCGACGGTGTCGCTGCGGAAGGCGAGGCGGTGCCAGAGGCGGAGGACGCCGAGGCAGAGCTGCCAGGGCGTCGGGTCGGCGTCGACGACGCCGCGCGCGCGCATGAGCGCGAGGTGCGAGAGCACGCGCTCGGGCTCGACGAGGATGGCGCGCACGTACCAGGGGTGCGCGCGCGGCGCGGCGCGGGTCACGACCTGTCCTTCGCGGCGGCGCGCGCCTTGCGGCGGAGGAAGTCGACGGTGGCGCGGTCGCGCTCGGCGAGGATGGCGACGACCTTCTCGATCGCGCTGGCGCTGGGCGCGGCGAGCCAGGCGCCGAGCGCGCGCCAGCCCTCGACGTTGGACTTCGGCGCGCGGAACATGGCCGCGCAGAGGGCGGGTGACACGCCGACCACGAGGATGACGGGGTTGAGACAGAGGCGGAGCACCGGGCTGCGCGTCGCGTCGACGAGCGCGCCGACCACCTGGAGGTCGGCGTCGGCGATCGCCATGAGGTCCGTGGGCGCTCGCTCCACCGTGGCCGCGAACGCGTCGAGCGCGTCGGTGAACGCGCGGACCTCGGCCGCCTTGGGCGGATGCTCGGCGAGGTGCTCGAGCACGCCGCGCGCGAGGCTGCGCCGCACGCGCAGGAGGTCCGCCGCGATGGCCGGCAGGTCGCCGCGCGCCTCCGCCATGGCGGTCAGCTGCGGCAACCAGTCGGGCCCACCCGTCCGCCCGATGTCCTGCACGACGTACCCGGACCCCTGCTTCACGCTCAGCACGCCCTGCGCCGTCAGCGTCGCGAGCGCGGCCCGCAGCGTCAGCCGGCTCACCCCGTACGTCTCCGCCAGCTGCCGCTCCGGCGGCAGCTTGCTCCCCACCGGCATCTCCCCGACCAGCACCGCCCTCCGCAACCGCTGCTCGCACGCCGTATGTGCCGGCTCCTTCTCCGCGACTGGCTGGCTCATGGGTTAATTGGCTAAACCAATCGGGTGCCACCCGTCAATTGGTTTATCCAATTGGTTTAGCCAATCGGGTGCCACCCACCTACAGGTCGTGGTCCCAGGCGAAGGAGAGGAGGGGGAGGACGGGAAGGACGGGGGGCGAGAGGTCGAGGTGGAGGAGGGCCATGGAGAGACCGCCGCGCATGGAGCGCGCCTGCCACCAGGCGCCGAGCCAGAGGACCTGGATGGCGTCGCGCGTGAGGCACGGGTGCGCGGGGGCGTCGTGGTAGCCGGTGCAGGTCGATGGGTGGAGCCAGCCCAGGTCGGCGAGCTCGGCGTAGAGGAGGGTGGAGCCGCCGGCGTTGCGGGTGACACCCGCGGTGGCGAGGCCGAAGCGATCGTCGTGCGCGGCGTGGTTGGAGCCGCGCAGCGTCGCGTGCACGGACCAGCGCGGCTCGCGCCAGGCAAACGTCGCGGTCGCCGACGTCCACGCGTCGAATTCGTCGAACCACTCGACGGTGACGGCGGCACCGAGCACGAGCGCCGCGCGCGACGACGGCGCCAGCACCGAGACCCGCAGCTGCAGGTCACCGCCCGCGAGCGGGATGGGCAGGAACGGCGACGACAGCGACAGCTCCGCGCCGCCGCCGAGCCCGAGCCCGAGGTGGTGATGGAAGGCCGTCAGGCTCTGGATGCGCTGCACGTGGCCGCGCGGCAGCACCTCGCCGGTCGGCGTCAGTGGCGTCGTGTGCGTCAGCGGCGGCGGCTGCGGCAGCGGCTCCGCGTGAGCGACGGAAGCCGCGAGCGTGACGCCGAGCACGAGCTGGAGCATTCCCACGCCATCCGCCACAGCACGGCGCGGGCCGCCGCACCGCGGCTGCAGTCGCGCGCTTGCGCCGCGCGAGATGACGCCGCCGCCGATGACCGCGACGCGCGTGTCACGGTACGTTCACCCCGAGGCAATCGCATGAAGGTCTACCTCAGCGTCGACATGGAAGGCGTCGCCGGCGTCGTCCACGTCGATCAGACGCGCCGCACCGGCCACGACTACGAACGCGCCCGTCGCTGGATGACCGCCGAGGCGTCCGCCGCCATCGCCGGCGCCTACGACGGCGGCGCCACGTCCGTCCTCGTCAACGACTCGCACGGCGACATGCGCAACTTCGTCCTCGAGGAGCTCGACCCGCGCGCCGAGCTCATCTCCGGCTCGCTCAAGCCCCTCTCCATGGTCCAGGGCGTCACCGCCGGCACGGCGTGCGCGCTCTTCATCGGCTACCACGCCGGCGCCGGCAGCCGCGCCGGCATCCTCGATCACACGTACTACGGCCGCGTCGTCGCGCGCTGTCGCGTCGGCGGCCGGGACTGGAACGAGACCGCGCTCAACGCCGCCGTCTGCGGCGCGCTCGCCGTCCCCGT
>DATLEB010000174.1:0-37908 GCA_035525615.1 Kofleriaceae bacterium
CAGCGGCGTGGCGAGGACGTCGCCACGTTCGGCATCACCGTGCAAGCGCGCGACCTCTCCGCCCGCGGTCACCGGCGACGGCGTGCTCGCATCGCCGGTCGCGGCGACCAGGCCGAAGTCCGTGACGCGCACCCGCCCGTCATCGCCGACGAGGATGTTGTCGGGCTTCACGTCGCGGTGGACGAGCCCGGCGGCGTGCGCGGCGCCGAGGCCGACCGCCGCCTGGCGGTACATCGCGTTGATCTCGTCGGACGTGCGCGCCCCCGCCGCGAGCCAGTCGCGCGCGGTCGCGCCGGACACCAGCTCCATCGCGAGAAACACCTGATCGCCGTCGCGGCCGGCCTCGTAGATCGTCACGACGTTCGGGTGCGAGAGCCGCGCCAGGGCCTGGGCCTCGCGCAACAGGCGCGCCGCGCCGTCCTCGGCGGGAACGCTCGCGTCGGGGTGCAGCAGCTTGATGGCGACCTTCCGTCCCAGCGTCGGATCCAGCGCCTCGACGACCATGCCCATCGCGCCGCTGCCGAGCGTGGCCAGCACCTCGAAGCGACCGATGCGCTCTCCGATCGGCGCCATGGTGGCGTCGCGCCCCTGCATTCTCGACCAGGGTATCATGCGCCGTGGTGAGCGATCGACGTGAGCTCGATGCCGAGCTGTGGGCGCACGGGCAAGAGCTCGTGGCGCGCGCGCTCTCGTCGGCCAGCAAGGACGAATTCCTCGACGACACGCTCGATCACCTGGTCGAGGTCCTCCGCGCCGATCGCGGCCTCATCCTCCTCTCCGACGAGACCGGCGCGACCTGCGCGGTCAACGCGCGCGGCGGCGGGCGCGCGCTGTCGCCGACGGAGCGCGCCGAGATCAGCCGCACCCTGGTGCGGCAGGTGCAGGAGCGCGGGCGTCCGATGTTCTGGGAGCCGGCCGGCGACGCGGACGGACGAGGGGCGCCGCCGGCCAGCATGATGTCGCTCGGCATCGTGGCGGCGATGGCCGCGCCCCTGCGGCGGGTCGCGCTCTCGCCGGGCGCGCGCGGCGAGCTCGGCGTGGTCTACGTCGACTTCCGCGATCCGCGCAGCACCGTCGACGCGCGCCACCTCGAGCTGCTCGCGCTGGCCGGCAACCTCATCGCCGTGGTCCTCGAGCGCACGCAGGCCGTCGAGGCCGCGCGCGCGGAGCTGCGCGAGGCCGTGGCGCGCGGCGACGCACCGCCGCCGCCGACTCTCGACGATCTGCTGCGTCCGCGCGCGATGGACGGCGTCCGCGCCGAGGTCGAGCTGTGCCTGCACAGCGACCTGCCCATCCTCGTCCTCGGCGAGTCGGGCACCGGCAAGACGCTGCTGGCGCGCGCCATCGCCGAGGCCGGCGGCAAGACGCCGATCGTGCGCGCCACGCTCGGCCAGGCCGACGACCTCAACACGATCACCTCGGAGCTGTTCGGCCACGAGCAAGGGTCGTACTCGGGCGCGCTCGGCAAGCGCGTCGGCCTGTGCGAGTATGCCGACGGCGGCACGCTCATCCTCGACGAGATCTTGAACCTGCCGCCGCACGCGCAACAGCTGCTCCTCGACTTCACGCAGTTCGGCACGTTCCGGCCGCTGGGCTGGCCCCGGGCCGAGCCCAAGCGCGCCAAGGTGCGCATCATCGCCGCGACGAACGGCGACCTGAACCACGCGATGGACGCCGGCCGCTTCCGCCGCGACCTCTTCTATCGCCTGAGCGCCACGACGATCACGCTGCCGCCGCTGCGCGAGCGCCGCGACGACGTGCCCGTGCTCGCGGAGAACGCGCTCCGCCGCATCGATCCGGCGAGGGCGTGGACGCTCGGCGTCGACGCGCGCCGCCTGCTCCTCGCGGGCGAATGGACGTGGCCCGGCAACATGCGCCAGCTCGAGGCGGCGGTGCATCGTGCGCGGTTGCGCGCGCTCGTCGCCGACCGCGCCGCCACGCGCGTCGACGCCGCGCACTTCGAGCCGCGCGATCTCGGCGGCAACCTGGCAGCCCCCGTGACCGCGGCGCCCTCCACCGCCGGCCCCGCCGATCTCGGCAGCGCGTGGCGTCAGCTGCAGGCGCAGCAGGCCGAGCTCGGCGCGCGCGAGGTGGAGCTCATCGACGCTGCGCTCGCGCGGCATGCCGGCGTGGTCGCGCGCGCTGCCGGTGAGCTCGGCATCCCGCGCACCAGCCTCGTCAGTCGCATGCAGGCACGCGCCAAGGAGCGCTGATCGCGCGCGTCACGCGCGTCACGCGCGGCGAGCGCGCGCGGCGCCGGCCTTGCGCTCGCGATCGAGGCGCCACAGATACTCGTCGAAGTCGACCTGCATGGTGTGGCGCGCGGAGCGCACGTAGCGCTGGTGCATGGCGAGCCGCTCCTTGGCGACCGCGCTCTGCATCTCGGCGTCCGTGGGCAACGCGTAGCGGCCCGTGACGTACTCGGCGAGCCACTTGCCCTGCGCCTCGGCGATCGGCATCACCGCGCCGAGCGGCTGGCACAGCCCGACGAAGAAGAGGTCGTCGAGCCCGGGCTTCCAGCAGCGCATGAACAGCGGCAGGTCGTTGTCGCGTGCGTCGGCGACGTGCGCGTCGAGGAACGGGAAGCGGACGTTGTAGCCCGTGCACCAGATGATGGCATCGACGTCGAGGGCGCTGCCGTCGGTGAACGTGACCTGCGTGCCGGCGAGCGAGCGGATGGCGGGCTTCACGGCGAGATCGCCGCGGCCGAGCCGCGTGAACAGGTCCGACGAGATCGTCGGGTGCGCCTCGCCGATGTGGTGATCCGGGGCGGGCAGGCCCATGCGCGTCGGGTCGCCGACCGCGACCTTGTGCAGCGCGGCGGCGACGGCGCGCCGGATGCGCCACGGCGTCCACGGCGGCAGCGCGATGGCCTGATCGAGCGGCTTGCCGAACCAGTAGTGCGGGATGACGTGCGCTCCGCGGCGCACCGAGAGCCACACCTTGCCGGCGACACCTTCGCGCGAGAGCTCGCACGCGATGTCCATGGCGCTGTTGCCGAAGCCGACCACGACGACGCGCTTGCCGCGCAGGTCGTGCGGCTCGCCCTCGTCGACGTAGTGGTGCGAGTGGAACTGGATGCCGTCGAACCGCCCCGGCGGAGGCGGCGTCGGCACGCGCGGGTCCCAGTGATGGCCGTTGGCGACGGCGAGCAGGTCGACCTCCTCGCGGTCACCGCGATCGGTCGTCACCACCCAGCCGCCGCGGGGGCGCCGCTCGGCGCGGGTCACGCCGGTCTGGAAGCGGATCGCAGGGCGCAGCCCGAACCGGTCGACGTACGCGTCGAAGTAGCGCGCGATCAGCGTGTGATGCGGGAAGTCAGGGTAGTCGGCCGGCATCGGATAGTCGGCGTACTGCATCCGATCGCGCGACGTGTTGATGTGCAGCGAGCGATACGCCGACGACATCCCGTTGGTGTTCTTGAACACCCAGTTGCCGCCGACGCGGTCGCTCTTCTCGAAGACGACGTGGTCGATGCCGGCGTCCTTGAGCGCCTTGGCGACGGGGATGCCGCTCGAACCGGCGCCGACGACGCCAACTCTCACGGGCGCCTTAGCTGCACCGCCAGCGCGCGCGCGGTGTCGAGCACGGCGTCGCGCGCGGCGTCACACGCGCCGGTCATCGTGATGAAGCCGTGGATGAGCGACGTGTGCACGCGGTAGTCGACCGGCGTGCCCGACGCGCGCAGGCGCTCGGCGTACGCGACGCCGTCGTCGCGGATGGGATCGAATCCGGCGGCGACGATCAGCGCCGGCGCGGCCGCGCCGAGGTCGCCGACGTGGAGCGGCGAGGCCGCGCGCCACGTCCCCGGATCGGGCGCGAAGTGCTCCCGGAACCACAGGATCATCGGCTTGGTGAGGAGGAAGCCCTCGGCATACCGATCGATGCTCGGCATGCCGTGGGTCTCGTCGACCAGCGGATAGATGAGGAGCTGGGCGCGCGGACGCGGCATCACGCCGCTGCGGAGACGACCGTCGTGCGAGCGGTCGCGCGACGCGAGGTCGACCCAGGCCGCGAGATATCCACCGAAGCTGTCACCGCCGACAGCGACGCGCGCGCCGTCGACACCCCAGCGGTGCGCGCGCGTGAAGATCCACGGCCAGACCGCGATCGCGTCGTCGATCGACGCCGGGTACACGTGCTCCGGTGCGAGGCGGTAGTCGACCGACGCGATGGCGCAGCCCGCGGCATCCGCGAACATGCGGCAGAAGCGATCGTGACCGTCGATCGACCCGATCACGCCGCCGCCGCCGTGGAAGTACACCAGCAGGCCGCCGCTCGCCGAGCGCGGCACGTAGATGCGCACCGGGAGCTCGCCGCCCGGGCCGGGAGCGCGCTCCTCGAAGATGCGCGCCATCGGCACGACGTCCGTGTCGAACGGCGCCATGCCGGCGTGAGCGACGCGACGGGCGCGCTCGACCGGCATGGTCTCGATCCGCGGGCCGACCTTGTGGGCCACGCTCAGGATCGCGGCCAGCTGCGGATCCAGCAGCTCGCCATCGACCACGACATCGCCTCCCGCGATCGCACGCAGGAGCGGCGAGGGGAGGCGCGTTCCAGCTCGCATCACGCGTTGCTGCAGACGTACGGCCGCGCTCATCGGGCGCTCCAGTCTACTCGGAGATCGGCGCGTGGCGACGGCGCGTGGTCAGGATCTCCTGCCGCTGGGCCACGCCCTTGAGGGCGTGCCGGCCGAGCGAGACGACCTCACCGCTCTCGTCGCCGAGCGCCGCCGCAAACGCCGACGTCATCAGCAGCGACTCGCCCAGCGACTTGCACATCGCCTCGACGCGGCACAGCTCGTTGACCGAGGAGCCGATGACGGTGAAATCGAGGCGCTCGCGGCCACCGATGTTTCCGTAGAACACCCGGCCGGTGTGAAGGGCCACGCCGAGCTGGATGCGCCCGGCCTCGCTGGTGGTCCAGCCCTCGATGCGGGCGAGCACGTCGAGCGCGGCGGCGAGCGCCCGCCGGCACGCGTCGGTCGCGCCGCCGTCGCCGATGGGGAAGACCGCGAGCGTGGCGTCGCCGATGAACTTGAGGATCTCGCCGCCGTGCGCCTCGATCGGCGTGGCCACGTGCTCGAAGTAGCGGTCGAGCACGCCGACCACCGCGCGCGCCGGCAGGCGATCGCTCATCGTCGTGAAGCCGCGCATGTCGCAGAACCACAGCGCCGCGTCGAGGTCGGCGCCGGTGCCGCGCCGGAACTCGCCGTCGATGACGCGGCGGGCGGCGTTGCGCCCCAGGTACACGTCGAGGAGCGAGCGGGTCTCGAAGCGCGCCATCAGGAGCTGGATGTGCAGCGACAAGAGCGGCGTGGCCTCGGTCAGGAGCGCGAGCTGCGCGTCGTCGAAGCCGCTCGGTCGACGCGTGGCGAAGCTGATCCACGCGCCGAAGCGACGGCCGGGCTCGAGCGCGACGAGCAGGTAGTCGGTCGCGCCGGCCTGGGCCATCGCGGTCAGCATCGGGAACTCCCGCGGCGGGCCGTCGGCGGCGAGGCGGTGGCGCATCGACAGGGCGCCGCTCATGTAGAGCGCCTCGGCGGTCGTGCCCACGTATTCCGTGGTGAACGACGTGGCGTGCAGGCGCTGCACCAGCGCCGCGCCCGTGGCCGGGGCCCAGATCAGCTGGTGGCCCCACAGCTCGGGGTGCTTGGTCGGGATCCAGATGCTCACGCGGTGCAGGTCGAACCCGGCGGCGGTGAGGCGCGAGGCGAGCCCGTCGAGCAGCGCGGTCCCCTCGAGCTCACCGGTGGTGCGCTCGAAGAGCCAGGCGAAGAGCTGCGCGCGGGTGTCAGTCATGGTCCTCGTGCGGCTCCGTCGGAGCGGCTCCGGGAAGTGCGTCGGCGAAGCGCTCGTCCTTCTTCCAGCCCGGCACCGGCGGCTCCTCGCCGGCGCGTGGCACGAACGGCGAGGCCGCGACGCGCTCCATGGTGTGAATGTATCGCGGGCAGTTCGGGAACACGCGCTCGACGGCGACCCGCACCAGCAGCTGGCCGCCCGGCATGTCGGCGAGCATCGGATCGTCGAAGCACAGGCGCGCGTGGCCGTGCACGCGCAGGCGGCGCGGGCGCGTCCAGTCGATGAACAGGAGCGCGACCGGCGAGTGCACGGCGACGTTGCCGAGCGAGCGGAACTGGCCGTTGCCGTCGTAGTCGGGCCACGCCAGCTCGTTGGGGGAGACGACACGCACGAAGCCGGGCGCGCCGCCCTTGTACGAGCAGTCGGGGCTGCCATCCTCGTCGGCGGTGGCGAGGAAGAACATGTCGACGCCCTCGACGAAGGCGCGATCGCTGTCGTTGAGCGCGCTGCGATACGTGTGCTGCTCGAGGCGGTCGGCGAGGCGACGCGAGTCGAACAGGTCCTGCAGCTGGCGATGGCCGTCGTGATACACGCTCATGTCACTGCTGCTCCTTCTTGCGCGTGAGCCGGTCGACCGGCACGAGCTCGGGGCGCGGCGAGCGCGCGACGCGATCGATGTCGGTCGAACCGCATGCCAGGCACGCGCCGTTCAGCACGATCTCGTGGATGCAGTCGCCGCACGCGACGCACACTCCCTCCTCACGCACCGCGTGCGGGCAAGCCCGATCATCCTCGGCGGGTGAGGTCACGCCCGACGATCGCACGACCGACCCGCAGTCGGTGTATCAACGGCACATGACCGTCGATCACCTGTCCACGAAAGATGGCTACGACCGCTGGGCAGAGGTCTACGACACCGACGGGAACCCGCTCATCGCGCTCGAGGAGCCCGAGGTCGATCGCCTGCTCGGCGACGTCACCGGGCTCGCCGTCGCCGACATCGGCACGGGCACCGGGCGCCACGCGGTACGCCTCGCACACGCGGGCGCGCGCGTCACCGCCGTCGACTTCTCGGAGCAGATGCTCGCCAAGGCGAAGGCCAAGGCCGGCGCGCTCGACATCACCTTCGTCTGCCACGACCTGACCCACGGCTTGCCGCTGGCCGACGCGTCGTTCGATCGTGTGACGTGCGGCCTCGTCGTCGATCACATCAGCGACCTCGCCGGCCTGTTCGGAGAGCTGAAGCGCATCGCGCGCCCCGACGCGCTGATCGTGGTGTCGGTCATGCACCCGGCGATGATGCTCAAGGGCGTGCAGGCCCGCTTCAACGATCCGGCGACCGGCCGCGAGACGCGCCCGAAGTCGCACGCCAACCAGATCAGCGACTACGTGCGCGCGGCGGTCGCGGCCGGGCTTCGCATCGCGCACATCTCGGAGCACGTCTGTGACGCTCGCATCGCGGCGCTCCTTCCGCGCGCGCAGAAGTACCTCGACTGGCCCATGCTCTTCCTCCTCGGGATGCGCCCGTGAGCGACGGTCCGCCCACCAGGGCGCCGCGCGTCGAGGCCCGCGGCGACATCGCGCGCGGCGGCATGTCGTTCATCCGCCGCGTGCACGACACGCTCCTCGAGCGCGACGTGGCCATGAAGGTGCTCGATCTGTCGATCTCGCACCCGCAGCTGCTCGCCCGCTTCAACCGCGAGGCGCAGGTGCTGGCCCAGCTCGAGCACCCGCACATCGTGCCGCTGTACGAGCTGGCCACCGACGACGCCGGCACGCCGTGCTTCACGATGAAGCTCATCGAGGGCAAGACGCTGACGCAGATCGTGCAGGAGCGCGACCTGTTCACCGATCCGCGCGGCTTGCACCAGGCGCTCGACGTGCTGCTGAAGGTGTGCGACGCGCTCGCGTTCGCGCACGGCCGCGGCGTCGTGCACCGCGACGTGAAGCCCGACAACGTGATGGTCGGCTCGCACGGCCAGGTCTACCTGATGGACTGGGGCGTGGTGCGCCTGCTCTCCGACGAGCAGCTGGCGCGCGCCGGCATCCCGCGCGAGCGCGCCGTGCGCTGCGACCGCGGGCTCGAGGGCGACGGCCCCGAGGGCATCGTCGGCACGCCCGGCTACATGGCGCTCGAGCAGGCGTGGGCCCACGACGACGAGATCGACGAACGCACCGACGTGTACGGCGTCGGCGGGCTGCTCTACTTCATCCTCACCGGGCGCGCGCCGCACGTCGCGAAGGACGTCCTCGCCGAGCTCGAGCTGGCGCGCGTCGGCTACGTGAAGCCGCCGCAGGAGGTCCACCCCGGCAAGTCGCTGCCGCGCGGCCTGTGCAGCACCGCCATGCGGGCGCTCTCCGCGCAGCGCGATCGCCGCTTCCCGAGCATCGAGGCGCTCCGCACCGAGCTCGAGCGCTTCATCCGCGGCGGCACGTTCCAGAGCCAGCGCTTCGCGGCCGGGAGCGTGATCATCCGCGAGCAGGAGCTCGGCGACGCGGCCTACATCATCACGGCCGGTCGCTGCGAGGCCTCGAAGGTCGAGGCCGGCCGCCGCGTCAACCTGCGCACGATGGGCCCCGGCGACCTGTTCGGCGAGATGGCGATCCTGACCAGCACGCCGCGCACGGCGACGGTCACCGCCATCGACGACGTCACCGTGCTCACCATCTCGCGTGAGGCGCTCGAGGAGTGGCTCGCGCTCGACTCGTGGATGGGCACGCTGGTGCGCTCGCTCGCCGAGCGCTTCCGCGACGTCGACGCGCAGCTCACGCAGCAGCGCCGCAGCGACCTCAAGCTGTACGTGCACGACCAGCTCCTGTCGGCGGTCGCGCGCAGCGGCCGCGCGGCGTGGAAGCCGCTGGTCGCGCGTCTCTGCGAGGAGACCAAGCTCAACGAGCTCGACATCCTCGCCATCGCCGCCGACTCGGACGACCTCGTCCTCGACGAGCCGAGCGACACCGTCCGCCTCGCGGCGCGCCGCAGCGGCCGCCTCACCGATCCGCCGTCGCGCGGGTAGGCGCGGTCAGCCGGCGCTGGCGCGGCGTTCAGGCGCGAGCCGCTGCGAAACACGCTTCGTCGGCGTCGAGCGCCGCCCGAGCAGCCCATCGGCGAACAGGCGCGCGGCGTGGCGCGCCGTGTCCACCATCGCGTCGATCCGCGCGTACGCGCCGACCGAGCGCTCGACCAGCCGATACGTCGCCGCGCGACGCCCCGCCTCGACGCTCACCGCAACTTGCCGAGCAGGTCCTTCGCCGCGGCGACGACGCCCGAGCCGTACAGCTGCTTGATCATCCCCTTGATACGCTCCACCGAGCCCTTGGGCTGGTTGAAGCTCATCATGTTCACGGGCAGGTTGAAGACCTGCTCGGCGGTCGCCTTGGTCCGCGTGAACTCGCGGATGCCGTGGTCGCCGTGGATGCGGCCGAACCCCGACTCGCCCACGCCGCCGAACGGCAGCGACGTGATCGCCGAGAACGCCATCACCGAGTTCACCGACGTCATGCCCGCGCGGATGCGGTCGGCGATCTCTCTCGCGCGCTTGCCGAACACCGCCGACCCGAGACCGAACGACGTCTCGTTGGCGCGGCGCACGGCCTCCTCGGTCGAGCGCACCTTGATGATCGGAATCACCGGCCCGAAGGTCTCGTCCTTGATCACCTTCATGTCGTCGGTGACGTCGACCAGCACGGTGGGCTGGATGAAGTTCCCCGAGATCGCATCGGGTCCGCCGGTCAGCGCACGCGCGCCACGGCGCACGGCGTCCTCGAGATGGTCCTTCACGATCGACACCTGCTGCGGGCTCGTCATCGCGCCCAGGTCCCCGTCGTCGCCGCCGACCTTCACCTTGCCGACCTCGGCGACCACCTTGTCGACGAACCGATCGTAGATGGCCTCCGCCACGTAGATGCGCTCGATCGAGATGCACGCCTGACCGGTGTTGGTCAGCGCGCCGAACACCGCCGCCGACGCCGCGGCGTCGACGTCCGCGTCCTCGGCGACGATCATGGGATCCTTGCCGCCCAGCTCCATCAGCACCGGCGTGAGCGTCTCGGCGCACGCCGCCATCACCTTCTTGCCGGTCGCCGTCGAGCCGGTGAACGCCAGCTTGTCGACGCCCGCCTTGCACAGCGCCGCGCCCGTCGGGCCCGCGCCCGTCACCACCTGCAGCACGTCGGGGATCGACAACGACCGCGCCGCGAGCTCGACCATCTTGACGCCCACGAGCGGCGTGAGCTCCGACGGCTTGAAGACGACCGCGTTGCCGGCGGCGAGCGCGTACGCGATCGATCCCATCGGCGTGAAGATCGGGTAGTTCCACGGGCCGATGACGCCGACGACGCCGAGCGGGTGATAGCTGACCGTCGCGCGGAAGTTGGCGAGCAACCCCGTCGACACCTTCTCGCTGCGCAGCGCCTTGGCCGCGCGATGCGCCGCGTGATCGAGGTGCGAGAGCGCCATGAACACCTCGACCATGCCGTCGAGCTTGGGCTTGCCGTTCTCGCGCGCGATCAGCTCGGCGAGCTCGTCGGCCGCCTCGGCCAGCGCCTTGCGCCACCGCACCAGCTCGCTCTCGCGCTCCGCGTACGACAGCGCGCCCCACGACACCGACGCGACGCGCGCGCGCGCGACCGCCGCCTGCACGTCCGCCGCGGAGTGGACGGGCACCTCACCGATCACTTCACCGGTCGCCGGCGCGAAGCTCTTGAGCGTTTCGCTGCGCGGTGGCGGCGGTGTCGACGTGGAGCCAGACGGCGGAACGGTGGTGACGGCCATGGAGTCCTCCTGGCCGGCACCCTACCCCGAATCGGCGCGCCCGGGCGGGAGCGCCACTTTCGCGAGCCTACTTCAGGGAGCGCCGCCGCCCATGCCCGCGCCCATACCGGCGAGACCCATGAGCGCGTTGATCTCGGCCTCGGTCAGCGTCAGGCCCATCTTGATGGCGGCCTTGTCCTGCACGATGCTGATCGACTTCGCCGCCTTGCCGAGGCCGATGGTGCCCATCGTGCTCGTCGCCTGCCCCATCGCGGCGTTGATCATCTCGGTCGCCTTCTTGGCGCCGTTCTCGCTGGTGGCGTTCACGCGGATCGCGATGGCGAGGTCCTTGGTGAAGTTCAGACCGCCCGAGACGCTCTTCACGACCAGGTCTGGAACCTCGGCGCTGATCTCCTTCTGGTTCTTCGCCGGGACCGCCACGGCCATCCACAGGTCGGCGGTGGTATCGGTCGTCGCCAGCAGATCGCGCAGCTCCTTCGCCTTGGGCGAGCCCGCGATGCTCTTGGCCTTGGCCTTGCCCTGCGCCAGATCGATCTGCGCCTTCATCTTGCCCTTCTTGGTGAAGAAGAGGCGATCGCCCACGAACGCGGCGTCGGTGTCCTTGTTGGTGAAGATCGAGACGCCCTTGTAGACCGTCTTCTTGGCGTCGGGGATCGTCGAGAGCTTGTCCTTGGGAAGGCGACCCTCGATGACGATGACCATCGACTTCGGGCCGTCGCCGCTCATCTCGTCCATGTCCTTCACGCCGCCGCCGGCGAAGGCGAGCGTGTCGATGTCCTTCACCGGATCGATCCCGATCTCGGTCAGCTTCTGCTTCGCGTCGGGTTGCGCGGCGAGCAGCTTGTCGAAGCCCTTCAGCAGGAGGGGCGAGTCGCGCGAGTCGGCGACGTCGAACACCATCATCACCTGCGTGTCGGCCGGGAGCATCCCGTAGAGGTTGGTGCCATCACCGGCGAGGGCCGGAGCGGCGGCGGCGCACAGCGAGATTCCGAATGCAGTCAGAGCGAGCGAGCGATGCTTGATCATGGTTCCTCCGGCGGGATGGATCGCCGTACGAGATAGAGAGCCTCGAACCCGAAGATCGACGGACGAGACCCCCAAGGTATTCGCCGGCCTCGTATACTCGTTCGGTGAGTTTGCCGCCACAGTGGGTTGCGGCTGCCGGTGCTGCGCCTGCGCTGGTGGCCATGTGGTACTTCGACCGGCTCGACCGGGCGCGGCCGGAGCCAGCCGGATTGCGCCGCAAGGTCGCGATCTTCGGTGGGCTTTCTGTGATCCCCGTCCTCCTGATCGGCTGGATCCTCGGTGAGGCCGTCGGATCGAGCGCGCCCGCCGAAGGCACCTACGAGGCGGCCTGGTACACGGCGTTCGTCGGCGCCGCGCTGCCCGAGGAGCTCTGCAAGATCGGCGTCGTCTACTGGGTCGTGTGGCGGCGGCCGGAGTTCGATGAGCGCATGGACGGCATCGTCTATGCCACGCGCGCCGGGCTCGGCTTCGCGCTGGTCGAGAACATCTTGTACCTGCTCGGTCAGGTCGACATGCAGGGCCTGATCATCACGTGGGTGCTGCGCGCGCTGCTCGCCGTGCCTGGTCACGCGCTGTGGACCGGCATGATGGGCTACATGGCGGCGCGCCGGCGCTTCGACGGCGTCGGGCCCGGCATCGTCGGCGGCTACCTGCTCGCCGTGTTCCTGCACGGCACGTACGACGCGGCGCTGTTCATGACGGGGCCGCTCGAGGCGAACGGCAAGAGTGACGTCGCGCATGCGATGCTCGCAGTGCCGGTCGTGGTGATCGTCCTCTCGTGGGTGATCATCAAGCGCATGGCCAGGACCGCCTTGCGGCTCGACGACGCCGACGCGGTGCGCGCGGGGCGTTGATGGGCGCTGCGCCGGTCCCGCCGCTCACCTCCGGCGTCGTGATCGACGGACGCTACGAGATCGTGCGTCCGCTTGGCGCCGGCGGCATGGGCGAGGTGTACGCGGCGCGGCGCAAGAGCCTGGGCGACGAGGTGGCGCTCAAGCGGCTCCTGCCGCACCAGGACACGCCGACCAATCGCGCGCGCTTCGCGACCGAGGCGCAGGCGGCCGCGCACATCCGCCATCCCAACGTGATCCAGGTGTTCGACTACGGCGAGGACGCGGCGGTCGGCCCGTACCTCGTGATGGAGAAGCTCGACGGGCCCACGCTCGCCGAGGAGCTCGCCGAAGGGCCGATGCCGCTCGGGCGCGCGCTGTGGGTGTTCTCGGCGGTGTGCGCCGCGGTCGAGGCCGGGCATCGACGCGGCATCGTGCATCGCGATCTCAAGCCGGCCAACGTGATGATCGCGCCCACCGACGACGGTCGCCAGGTGGTGAAGGTGCTCGACTTCGGGCTCGCCGTCGACCTGCGCCTGCCCGAGCGCGACATCACGACGCCGGGCGCGGTGATCGGCACGGTCGCGTACATGGCGCCCGAGCAGACCGAGGGCAATCCGGCGTCGGCGCGCTCCGACGTGTTCGCGCTCGGCGTGATGCTCTACGAGATGGTGAGCGGGCAGCTGCCGTTCCAGGGGCAGAGCTCGCTCGACACGCTGATGGCGATCAACGGCGGTCGCTACCGGCCGCTGAAGGACGTGGTGCCCGACGCGACGGCAGGCGTGATCGACGCGGTCGAGGGCGCGCTCGCGCGTGATCCCGGCGACCGGCCAGACAGCCCGGAGCGACTGGCGCAGCTCGCGGCGGCCGGGCTCGCGATCATGGCGCCGCCGGCGCGCCCGTACGGTCCGACGCGCTCGCGGCCGATGCCGGCGGTGCGCGCGTCGCGCGTGTCGCACCCGACGAAGGACGACGACACGGAGCGGGCGCTGCCGGTGTACGCGCGGTTCGTCGGGCGCGCGGCGGAGCTGGCGCGGCTCGACGAGGCGCTGGGCGCGGCGCTGGCGGGGCGACCGCCGCTCGTGCTCGTGACCGGCGACGCGGGCGTCGGCAAGTCGCGGCTCGTCGAGCGGTTCGCGTCGGAGGCGCGCGAGCGCGGCGCGCTGGCGCTGACCGGACGGTTCTTCGACTACACGGCGTCGCGGCCGCCGCCGCTCGAGACGTTCGTGACCATGCTCGCGTCGTGCGGGCCGGCGGGTGAGCAGGCGGCGGCGCAGGTGCAGGACAGCCTCGATGCAGCCGGCGACGACGCCCGCTGGAGCGCGTTCGCGGCGATCGCAGATGGGCTGGCGGGACAGGCCGCGGCGCGGCCGCTGGTGCTGACGCTCGAAGATCTGCAGTGGGCGTCGCGCGTGGATCTCGATCTGATCGATCACCTCCACCGCAGCCTCGGTCCGCGCGCGACGCTCATCGTCGCGACGGCGCGGCACGCGGTGTCGGCCGACGTGACGGCGTGGCGCGCGCGGCGGACCAGCGCGATCACGGAGGTGCCGGTCGCGCCGTTCGACGAGACCGAGGTCCGCGAGTGGCTCGAGGCGGTGTTCAAGGGCATCCGGCTGGGGGCGCTCGACACGCGGCGGTTGTCGCGCACGACCAGCGGCAATCCGTTCGCGCTGGTCGAGATCACGCGTCACCTGCAGTCGCGCGGCGAGCTGATGCGCGACGAGGCGGGATGGAAGCTGCGCGGCCTGTCGACGGTGGAGCTGCCCGACAGCGTGGCCGCGGTGGTGCGCGTGCGCCTGGGCGAGCTGGCGGCGCCGCATCGCGCGGTGCTCGAGACCGCGGCGGTGCTCGGCGAGGAGTTCCGCGCGACGACGCTGGCGGCGGCGTGTGGCGCCGACGAGCGAACGCTCGACGACGCGCTCGATGCCGGCTTCGCGCTGCGGCTCATCTCCGATCACGACGTGACGGTGGGCAACGACTACCGCTTCACGACGTCGCTGGTGCGGCAGGTCCTGTACGACGAGCTGCCGGCGCGGGCGCGGCGGCGCACGCATCGCGAGGTGGCGCGCGCGCTCGGCGAGATCTACGGCACCACCGACGATCGCTTCGCCCACATCTTCGGCTACCACCATCACGCGGTGGGCGCGTGGCCGGAGGCGCTCGAGCTGAACGTGCGCGCGGCGGCCGAGGGCATGACGCGCGGCGACCTCGACATGGCGCAGGCGGCGATCGCGCGCGCCGACGAGGCGGCGCGGCAGCTGACCGCGGGGAGCTCGCCTCCCGAGCCGGTGCAGGTGGCGCGCCTCGACTACCTGGCGGGCGCGGTCGGCGTGCTGGTGGGCGAGCTCGAGGCGTCGTGCGCGCGGCTCGAGCGGGCGATCGCGGGCGCGACGGCGCAGCGGATCGCGGGGCTCGCCATCGACGCGCGCATCGAGCTGGCCCGTGCGTTCATGGCGCGCGGCGATCTGGCGCGCGCGACGAGCGAGGCCGCGCAGGCGGCCGAGGAAGCGACCGCGGCCGATGATCCCGCGCGCGCGCTCGGGGCGCGCGTGATGGCGGCCGAGGCGCGCAACCGTGCGGGCGCGATCGACGCGACGGCGATCGACGCGCTGGTCGGCGCGTGCGAGGGCGCGCCGGCGACGCTGCGTGCGCGCGCGCTGCTCGTGCGCGCGTGGCAGCGGTTGAAGGCCGGCAGGTTCGCGGCCGCCGAGGCCGACGCCGTGCTCGCCGGCGACCTGGCGCGCGGCGCGGGTCGCCTCGAGCTCGTGCTGCGCGCGATCTCGACGCAGTCGGCGGTGCGCAGCGAGGCCGGCGACAACGCCGGGTCGATGGCGGCGTCGCAGGAGGCGCTGGTGATGTCACGCCGCGTCGGCGACCGGCGTCGCGAAGGCATCTGCCTCGCGAACCTCGGCGAGGGGTGGGTCGATCTCGGCGAGGCGCGCCGCGGCCACGAGCACTTCGCGGCGGCGCTCCAGATCTTCATCGACATCGGCGACCGCGCCTGCGAAGGCGACTGCCGCGTGAACGTCGGCCGCGCGCTGCTCGCGCTCGGGCGCGCCGAGGAAGGCATCGCGATGCTCGAGCGCGCCGCCGAGATGTGCGCCGCCACCGGACGCATCGAGTACGAGGGCATCGCCTACATGTTGCTCGGCGAGGCGCGCGAGCAGCGCGAGGAGCACGCCGCCGCCCGCGCCGCCTTCGAGCGCGCGCTGGTCCTGTTCGCGCGCATCGACTTCAACCAGCGCTGGCGCGCCGAGCTCGGTCTGGCGAGAACGCTGGCCACCCTCGGCGACGCCGGCGCCTCGCGCTCCGCCGCCCAGCGCGCCCGTGCGCAGCTCCAGCAGCAGCGCGCCTCGATCGCGCGCGGCACCGACCCCGCCGGCCTCGACGCGGCGCTGACGGAAGCCGACGACCTCGCGACCGCCGACTGACGCGCGGGCGCCGGCCTACCCGCGCGACGGCGGATCGGTGAGGCGGCCGGCCGCTTCGGCGCGCCGCGAGGCGGACGGTATCGCTCGGCTCGGCTCGGCTCGTGAGGCCGTCTGCCGCCGGCAACGTCCCGTCAGTTGCAGCCGGTGCACGCGCCGGGCGTGCCCGCGAACTGGCCGGTGGTGAGGAACCACTGCTGCTCGCCCGTCGTGCCGGTCGCGGTCGAGGTCTGCAGGTTGACGTGATAGTGGTACACGGCCGTCGCGCTGTCGGGCGTGGTGCCGGTGTGGCCGCCGGCGGCGTCGAGGGTCGGCATCGAGCCGTCGGCGTCGCGGCGGCCGTAGATGGCGTGGCCGTCGCGCATCACGCCGATGAAGGCGCCGTCGTCGTACGAGATGGCGTAGGGCTCGGCGTGATAGTGGTACTTGCCTGCCATCTGCGGGTGCGCGCCGCAGCGATCGAAGGTGAGCGCCTCCTCGAAGATGTCGTCGCCGGGGGCCGCGAAGTTTCCGAAGATGGGGACGCCGTTCAGGGCGAGGCCGACCACGGCGGTGCCGCGCATCGATGCGCCGGTCAGGTTCGGCGCCGTCGGGAACGTGAGCGAGTAGCTCTGCGCGGAGATCTGGTTCGGGTTCTGGATCGCACCGTCGTAGTCCTCGTGGCACGGATTGCCGGACGCGAAGTAGTTCGACAGGTAGTCGGGCTGGCCGTCCGACGTCGCGGTGACGCCGGTGGCGGTCGCGGTGAGCGTCACGCGGCACGAGAAGTGGAGCCACACGCCCGACAGGCCGGCGGCGGCGCGCGCGGCGTCGCACGACGCGGTGTCGCGCTCGAGCACGGCGCAGCCGGCGGCGTTCACGCGCGCGGTCGCGGCGGTGTCGTCGGTGAGCGCGCAGGCGTTGCCGCCGGCCGCGTCGACGCCGCCGGTACCACCATCGTCGTCCGCGGCGGTGCAACCGGGCGCCGAGAGCGCGATTCCAAGGCAGGCGAGAGTCCGTGTCGTCAGGCTCATCCCGACACGCTAGCGACACGCACCCGACCTGTCGGGGTACCCGCCGGGTACAGGCCCCAAACCACGACCAGCGCCGATCACACGCCCGGCAGGACGAGGCGATAGCCGAACCCGTGGCGCGACTCGATCGCCTCCTCGAGGCCGAGCTTCTCGAGCGACCGCCGCACACGCCGCACCAGCTGCTTCACGTTGTTGTCGTTGGGATGTGCCGTGTCCCACGGCAGCTCCGTGATGAGCTCGATCGCCCGCACGAAGCCGCGCACGGTGGCGTCGCGTTCTCCGTCCTTCAGGTAGCGCTCGGCGAGCAGCACCACGAGCGCGTACTGCGTCACGCCCAGCTGCACCGACTGACCGCTCAGCTCGACGACGCCGCCTTCGCCGGCCGCGGGCTCGATCATGCGCAGCGTGCCGGCGGGGTGGCCGGCCGTGCGCGCCACCGACACCTCGACCGTCGACGCCGGCGCCGTGACGCGGCGGGACGTGATGGTCGAGCCGTCACGCACGAACACGAAGCCCACGTTGCCGATCACCACGAGCTGCTGGTCGGCGACCTCACGGTCGTCGGTCACGCGCACGTTCTCGACGAACGTGCCGTTGGTCGAGCTCATGTCCTTCACCATCCACCGCTCACCGGCACCGGCGCCCCGCTCCACGCGCAGCTCGGCGTGGAGCCGCGACACCGAGTTCTCGAGGATGGCGATGGTCGCCACGTCGCGTTCGCGCCCGATGGTGCTGGTGGCTCGCAGCGCGTGACGACGGCCCCACTGGTCGACCAGGACGGCGCCGGTCCAGTCGCCGTCGTTGTCGCGCGGCGAGACGATGTGCTCGACCATCAACCCGGGCAGGCGCGGCACGCGCGCGGCGAGGTCGTCGACGGAGGGCACGCCACGATCTTACCTGATGTGCCGGGCCAGCCCGTACCCCTCGCCGCGCTCGCCGGCAGCGCGCAGCTCACGCTCGCGTTCCCGTTCCTCGCGCTCACGACCTTCCAGAGCGCGTCGATGTCCAGAGCGCGAACTACTCGGTGCGCTGGATGATGTGGATGCCGAACTGCGTCTTCACCGCGCCGACCTCGCCGACGTTCAGGCGCAGGCCGAGATCCTTGAACGGCTGCACCAGGCCGGCGTCGGGCGTGACGTCGTAACCCTCGCCGCTCGCGGCGGAGCCGGGGTCCTCCGACAGCTCCTTCATGATCGGCTCGATCTTCTCGCCCTTGGCGATGCGCGCCATCGTCTTCTTCACCAGCGCCTCGAGCTCGGCGCGCGTGCGCTTCTTGCCGCGCTCGTCACCCGCGTTCACCTCGGCCCAGCCGAGGAGGACGTGCTTGACCTTGGACTTCTGCGTGACCGGCTCGCGCTTGAGGATGTCGACCGAGTCGAGCGAGTCGGGCGGCGGCGGCGGCGGCGGCACGCGCTTGATGATGTGCCAGCCGAAGCCGGAGATGACCATGCCGGCCTCGTCCATGTTGAGGCGCAGCGACAGATCCTTGAACGACGGCACCATGCCCGCCGACGGCGAGACGTCGTAGACGCGCGCGTTGTCCTTCGAGCCCGGGTCCTCCGAGAACTCCTTCATCAGCTTGCCCATGTCCTCGCCGGCCTTGACGCGGTCGAGGATCTCCTTGGCCAGCTTGTCGGCGGCGGCCTTGTCGCGTCCCGCGGCGCGCGGGTCCTGGTTGGGACGCGCGAGCGGCACGCCCTTCCACCCGATGAGGACGTGCTGCACCTGCACGGTGTCCTTGGTCGCCGGACGGGCCAGGATGTCGTTCGACGCCAGCGGATCGGGCGCCGGCGGCGCCGGGCGCACCATCACGTGATAGCCGAAGCGCGTCTTCACGATGCCGGCCTCGTTCACCTTGAGGCGCAGCGCGAGGTTCTTGAACTCGGGGACGAACGGCGCGTCCTCGCGCACCGTGTACGGGTCGCCGCGCAGCGAGCCCGGGTCCTCGGAGTGCGTCTTCACGAGCGCGTCGATCTGCGTCGGATCCTTCTTGAGCTTGCCGAGGATCTCGGTGGCCAGCTTCGCGGCCTCGGCCTGATCGCGCTTGGCCGCGCGCGGATCGATGTGGCCTCCGTACGCCTCGGCGAGATCCTTCCAGCCGACGAGGACGTGCTTCACGTCGACCTCGGCCGAGGTCTCCTTGCGCTCCAGGATGTCCTTGCTGTCGAGGTCGACCGAGCCCGACGTCGAGCCTCCGGTCTTGTGCTCGTTCTTGTCGGCCTTCTGGCAGGCGGTCGACAGCGCGACCACCGAGACCAGGGCCAGGAGGATGCTTCTCATGCCGCGCATCCTACCCAGAATCCGCCCCGGAGCTAGCCGTCCGTGCCCAGCTCGCGTGCCACGTGAGGCAGTTTCGAGAAGGCGTCCTTGTCGAGGGCCTTCTCGAGCGCGTCGTTGGCGCGCACGGCGCCGGACTGGACCAGGCGCGACAGCGTGGTGTCCATGGTCTGGTTGCCGTCGGCGGCGCCCGACTGCATGAAGCTGCCCATCTGTGCCGTCTTGCCCTCGCGGATGAGCGAGGCGAGCGCCTGGTTGCCGATGAGGATCTCGTGCGCGGCGACGCGACCGCTGCCGTCGGCGCGGCGAAGCAGCTGCTGCGCGACGACGCCGGCAAGCGACTCGGAGAGGAGGCCGCGGATCTGCGGCTGCTGGTCGGCGGGGAAGGCGTTGACGAAGCGGTCGATCGTCGCCGCCGCGGAGTTGGTGTGCACGGTGGCGAGGATGAGCACGCCGAAGCTGGCGAGCTGGAGGGCGAGCTTCATGGTCTCGCCGCCGCGGAGCTCGCCGACGAGGATCACGTCGGCGTTCTCGCGGCCCGCCGAGCGGATCGCGTCGAGGAACGACGGCACGTGGACGCCGACCTCCTTGTGCGTGACCATGCACTGCTTCGGCTCGTGCACGAACTCGACGGGATCCTCGATGGTGAGGATGTGGCCGCGGCGCGTGCGGTTGATGTGATCGATCATCGCGGCGAGCGTGGTCGACTTGCCCGAGCCGGTCGGCCCGGTGACGAGCACGAGGCCGGCGGTGAGGTCGGTGAGGCGGCGGATGCCGGCGGGCACGTCGAGCTGGTCGAGCCCGAGGATCTTGGTCGGGATGGTGCGGAAGACGGCGCCGCGTCCGCTCGTCTTCTGCATGTAGTTGGCGCGGAAGCGCGCCTTGTCGCCGTGCGCGTAGGCGAAGTCGAGATCGTGGTGGTCGGCGAAGTGTGCGCGTTGCTCGGGCGTGAGGAGCTCGTCGGTGAGCGTGGCGACGGTGGCGGCGTCGAGGAGGCGCTCGGTCGCCGGCTCGAGCTCGCCGCGGATGCGCAACATGGGGGGATAGCCGGGCGACAGGTGCAGGTCGCTCGCGCCGCGTGACAGCAGGAGATCGAAGAGCTTGCCGAGCTGCGGCTGGGCGGCGCTCACTGATCACCTTCGTTCGCGCCGGCTCGCGCGCAGACGCGCTCGGCCGCTTCGTCGCGGGTGCTACCCCGGTGCGCGCTTCGCGCGCGGCCCCACTCCTCGCGGCTGGCGCTCACTGATCACCTTCGTTCGCGCCGGCTCGCGCGCGGCCCCACTCCTCGCGGCGGGCGCTCACTGGCCGTCGACCTTGCGGAACATGCTGCTGATCTTCTGGAAGCCCTGCGTCGACTTGTGAGACGCAGGCGTCGGCGCGGCGCCAGCCTGGGGATTGAGCGTCGCGGCGAGCTCCTTCTTGTTCTCCGCGCTGCGCATCGCGACCTCCTCGGTGACGCGCCCCGCGCGGACCAGCTCGGCGATCGAGTCGTCGAGGCGGATCATGCCGAACGCGCGGCCGCGCTGCTGCAGGCTCGCCACCTGATAGAGCTTGTTGTCGCGGATGAGGGCGGCCAGCGGCAGCACGCCGGTGAGCAGCTCGACGGCGACCGCCGTGCTCTGCCCGTCGGCGGCCGGCAGGAGGCGCTGCGCGACGACGAACTTGAGCGCCGCGGCGAGGGAGACGCGCACCTGCTGCTGGTCGTCGGGCGGGAACATGTCGACGAGGCGGTCGAGGGTCTTGGCCGCCGACGGCGTCGACATCGTCGCCATCACGAGGTGTCCGGTCTCGGCGGCGGTGAGCGCGATCTCGACCGTCTCGCGGTCGCGCAGCTCACCGATGACGATCACATCCGGGTCCTCGCGCAGCGACGCCTTGAGCGCGGTCGCGAACGAGCGCGTGTGGTTGCCGACCTCGCGTTGCGACACGAGCGACTTGCGGCGCTGGAACACGATCTCGACCGGATCCTCGATGGTGAGGATGTGGTGCGGCTTGTGCGCGTTGATCAGCTCGACGAGCGCGGCCAGCGTCGTGGTCTTGCCGTGGCCGCTCGGGCCCGCGATGACGACCAGACCCTGGTGGTACGACGTGACGCGCGCCAGCTCCTTGGGCAACCCCAGCTCCTCGAGCGAGGACGGTCGCTCGGCGATGAGGCGGAAGCTGCCCTTCATGCCGAGGCGTGCACGCGAGATGTTGGCGCGGAGGCGACCGCCGCCCTCGACGTCGAGCGCGCTGTCGACGTAGCCGCGCTCCGCGAGCGTCTTGCGCTGACCCTCGTCGAGGAGCGGCAGCAGCAGGCTCTCGGCGCCGGCCTCGTCGAGCAGCGGGCCCAGGGACGTCATCATGCCGAGCACGCGCGCCTGCGGCTCGCGCTCGGCGGCGATGTGCAGGTCGCTCGCGCCGCGCGCGCGCGCCTCGCGCACGAGGTCGGTGAACCCGCCGGCACGCGTCGCTCGTTTCGCGCGCGGCTTGCTCTGCGTCGGCGTCTTCGCGCGCGTCGGCCGCTTGGCGCGCTGCGCGCGCTGGAGGCGCACGACGACCTCCGCACCGTGGGGCTGCACCTCGACGGCGACCTGCTGATCCGCGATCGCGACCGATGGCGCACCGCCGTTGCCCGCGTCGAGCATGGCCGCGATCGGCGTGCCCGCGACCAGCGACGCGAGCTGCGCGCGCGACACGTCGGCCTTGCTCACCGGCTGATACGCGCCGTTCTGACGCACGGCGATCGGGCGCCCGGTGGCGATCACGACCTCATCGATGTCGTCGCGAGACAGCAGCGCGACCAGCTTGGCGAGCTGACTCACGGCGCCGAGCGTATCGCGTCGGCGACCTCATGGTCGGGTCACGCCGGGGTATCGCTGCGGGCGCGCAGGGTCGCCAGCGCCGCCGCGATCGCGACGAGGATCCCGGCCCCGTAGAACCACACGCCGCGCGCGGTCTCGATGCCCGGCACGTGTGGCCGCTGCGAGACGAACACGCCGCCCGCGACGATGGCCGTCAGCGTCGCGATGATCGCGACCCCCGCGGCGACCCGGCCGGCACGCTTGGCCGCCAGCGCACCCGCGAGCGCGATCATCACGAGCGACGCGACCAGCCCCGCGGCCCACGCCGCCGTCCCGGCGCGCTCCCACACCTCGGTTCCGCCCGCCCACGCCAGCGAGCCGCTCTCGCACGTCCCACCGAAACATCGTTGCGTCGATACGGGCCCGACGCCGACCTCGCCGATCGTCCACCAGCGTCCCCCGTGCACAGCGAGGGAAAAGCAGGCCGCAGCGACGATGCTGGCGGCAATGGTAGTCAAACGTCGGGCACTGCTCACAGTGCGATTGTTGCCATGGGCGGTTGATCGCGACCGGCCGCCAGTCAAAAAATCGACACGATGGCCGCACGTCCGTGGATCCTGGCTGGAGCCCTCTGCGCGGCCATCGCGTCGCCGAAGGCTGCGTCCGCTGACACCGAGACTTCCTGGCGATTTTCGGGGGAGTCTTCGTGGGAGTCGGCTTCATGGAGCGCGATCGCGAGCTACAGCCGCGACGTCTCGTCGCAGGCCAGCCTGTGGGTCGCCCAGCTGCCCGAGCTCGCGATCACCGCCGGCGCGCGCCTCCAGATGCACATCCGCGATCTCGCGCTCGAGTCGCAGATCATGATCGCGCAGCTCGTCCCGTTCGCGCCGATCGTGCCCGACCTGACGCCGCTCGTCGCATCGCCGGTCCCGGGCGTCGAGAGCTCCGGGTTCGGCTGGCGCCGCGATCCGATGAACCGCCGCGCGAAGTTTCACAAGGGCACCGACTTCAGCGCCGACCGCGGCACGCCGGTGTACGCCGCCGGCCCCGGGCTCGTCGCGTTCACGGGCCGGCAGCACGGCTACGGCAAGGTCATCTACATCGACCACGGCGGTGGCCTGGTCACGCGCTACGCGCACCTCAACCGCATCGAGATCGAGAAGGGCACGCCCATCCTCGCCGGCGGGCGCATCGGTCAGGTCGGCTCGACGGGCCGCGCCACCGGCCCGCACCTCCACTTCGAGGTACGCCTCGAGGGACGTGCGGTCGATCCGACGCTCGCGATGCGCGTCGCCGAGCTGCAGCGCACCGATCCCGCCGCTGCCCGCCTCGCGGCGCTCGAGCTGGATCCGGATGCGCAGGGCCAGAAGGTCGATCGTCACGATCCGGTGCGTCCGCGGACCGCGGATGCCGGCAAGCGCCCGGAACGCCGTGGCGCGCCGACGCGTACGCGCGCGCTCTGGTGAGAATCCACCAGCGATCCTGTGACCGCCGGGTCACACGGAAAGGTTGGTCCACTGCTTGTATGAGCTGCCTGCGTTGCCATGACGCAGGATCGCAAGCTCGCACTCGCACGTCGCTACACCGCGTGGCTTCGCCGTAACTGGGCGCTCCTCACGCTCGTCGGTGTGGTGACGTTTGCCGTCTCCACCTGGCTCGCCGCGTTCCGGTTGCCGCTCCACGGCGACCTCTCCCATCTGTTGCCGCCGGACGCACCGGCGGTCCGCGACCTGCGCACGCTCGAGGGCCGCGTGGTGGCGCAGGACGCGATGCTCGTGCTCGTCGTCTCGAAGGACCCGGCCGCGCGCAGCGCCGCCGCCGCCGAGATGGCCGCGCGCGCGAAGCGGTTTCCGCCCGAGCTCGTGAGCCGCGTCGAGGACGACGACCAGGCGCTGCGCGACTACATCCGCGCGCGCCGTCATCTGTTCGTGCCGCTCGACGAGCTGACCGCGGCGCGCGACGCGCTGGCCGAGAAGATCGAGCACGAGAAGCTGCTCGCCAATCCGCTCTACCTCTCGCTCGACGAGGACGAGGCGCAGCCCGCGGACGCGAGCGGGGCCGCGCTGGAAGAGCTCCGCGCCAAGCGCCGCGAGGCCGAGGCGAAGCTCGACCGCTCGGGCAACCTCTCCGCCGACGGCGAGACCCAGCTGGTCGTCTTGCGCACGCCGTTCCCCAAGACCGACGTCGAGCGGAGCCGCCGGCTCCACGACCTGCTCGTGGCCGAGCGTGCGCAGGTGATGGGCAAGGTCGCGGGCCCCGGGATCGAGCTCGACATCGGCTTCGCCGGCGGCACCGAGGTCACGCTGACCGAGCACGACTCGCTCCGCCGCGGCATCGTGCTCTCCAGCCTCGTCACCGCCGTCCTGGTCGGGCTCGTCCTCATCCTCTACTTCCGCAGCACGCGGCTCCTCCTCGTGCTCGGCGGCACGCTGATCGGCGCCACCACGATCGCGTTCGGCGTGGCGGTGTTCACCGTCGGCTCGCTCAACGCCGCGACGGCGTTCCTCGGCGCCATCATCGCCGGCAACGGCGTCAACTACGGCATCCTGCTCATCGCGCGCTACCTCGAGGAGCGTCGCCGCCACGCCGCGGAGCTCGCCATGGCACACGCCATCGCGGGCACGCTGCGCCCGACGCTGGTCGCGTCGTTCGGCGCGGCGATCGCGTACGGATCGCTCGCCGCCACGGCGTTCCGCGGCTTCTCGGACTTCGCCATCATCGGCTCGGTCGGCATGCTCGTGTGCTGGGCGGCCTCGTACACCATCCTGCCCGCGCTCGTCCTGCGCGTCGTGCCGAGCGCACGCATGAGCCGCGAATCGCCGGTGCTGGGCGGCGTGCTGGCCCGCATCCTCGGCTTCCGTCATCCGCAGCGCGTGCTCGCCGTCGCCGGCGTGCTCGCGGTGGCCGCGGGCTTCGTGACGTACCGCTACGTCGCGGCCGATCCGTTCGAGTACAACATCCGCAACCTGCGCTCGGCGGGCAAGGACGCCATCTCCGCGCGCGAGTGGATGACTCGCAGCGACGTCGCGTTCGGCAAGGGCATCGGCGGGCAGACCTACGTGGCCGTCGACAGCCTCGACGAGGTGCGCCAGGTGGTGCGCCGCCTCGAGGGCGTCGAGCGGCCGTGGGAGCCGCCGGCCATCGGCCGTGTGCGCTCGATCCTCGAGGTGATGCCCGAGCAGCAGCCCGAGAAGCTCGCGGTGCTCGCGGAGATCCGCACGCTCCTCGACGACGACGCGCTCGAGGCGCTCGACGACGAGACCCGCAACGAGCTGCTCGCGCTCCGCCCGCCCGACGACCTCGCCGCGATCACACCGGAGCATCTGCCCGCCGGCCTCGTCAACAACCTGCGCGAGCGCGATGGACGCGTCGGCCTCATCGTCGGCATCCGCCCCGACCTCGCGCTCGACGAGTGGAATGGCAAGGACCTGCTCCGCTTCGCGCACACCGTGCGCCGCGTCCACCTCGACGACGGCAGCCCGGTCGTCGCGTCCGGCTCGAGCGTCGTCTTCGCCGACATCCTCGAGGCCATCCAGCACGACGGCGTGAAGGTGACCGCGCTCGCAGCGCTCGGCCTGTTGCTCATGGTGCTGCTCGTCGTCGGGGCCGACGCGCGCGCGGTCGCCGTGCTCGTCGCCACGGCCGGAGGCGGTCTCGGCATGGTGGCCCTGTGCGCGCTCTTCGACCTCAAGGTGAACTTCCTCGACTTCGTCGCGCTCCCCATCACGCTCGGCCTCGGCGTCGACTACGCCATCAACGTCGCGCACCGCCACCGCGAGGGCGGCGACCCGGTCGAGACGCTGCGCACGTCGGGCAGCGCCGTGTTCGTCTGCTCCATGACCACGATCATCGGCTACGGCTCGCTGCTCGCGTCGGAGAACCTGGCCATCCGCGGCTTCGGCCTCGCGTCGCTGATCGGCGAGGTGTCGTGTTTGCTCACCGCGCTCGTGCTCGTGCCCGCCATCGTGTCGCTGCCGAAGCGCCGCCGTTGCGAGTCAGCCGACCGAGCGCATGGTGAGCTTGGCGGCGTCGAAGTGGTGTAGGAACCACTCGCTGGCCACGCGCGCCACGCGATCGAGCGCGCCCGGCTCCTCGAACAGGTGCGTCGCGCCCGGGATGACCTCGAGCTGCGCGGTGGTGCGGATCGCGCTCTGCGCCCGCCGGTTGAGCACGAGCACGTCGGTATCGCTGCCTCCGACGACGAGAAGCGTCGGCGCCCTCACGGCCGGCAGCGAGTCGCCGGCGAGGTCGGGCCGGCCGCCGCGCGACACGATCGCGGCGATCTGCGTCGGTGCGTGGGCCGCCGCGATCAGCGCCGCCGCGGCGCCCGTGCTGGCGCCGAAGTAGCCGATGGGCATCGACGCGTGCGCGGGCATCGTCATGAGCCATGCGGTCACGCCGACCAGACGGCGCGCCAGCATGTCGACGTTGAAGCGGAGGTGCCGCGTGACGCGCTCGCTGCGCTCCTCCTCGATCGTGAGCAGATCGACCAGCAGCGTCGACAGCCCGCGGCTCTGCAGCGCGCGGGCGACGTGCCGGTTGCGCGGGCTGAAGCGGCTCGAACCGCTGCCGTGCGCGAAGATGACGGTGCCGTGGCTCCGATCGACCGTAACCAGATCGCCCTCGACGCTCGCGTCACCGGTGGGAATGGAAAATGTCTCGTGCATGACCGCTCCTTCGCCCTCAGACACCACTGGGATAGGTCTCGGGCAGCTCGCCGCGTTCCCAGCCCGCGGTTCGCTCCATCGGTTCGAGCGCGCGTGTCTCGTCGATGTGGAAGACCGCATCGAACTGCGCCGGCAAGCGCGCGCGCAGGTAGTGGCTGACGCGCTCGCTGTCGGGCCGGTAGATCACGCCGATGGCGCGCTCGAGCCGCGGTTCGTGCAGTCCGCCCGTCGCCTCGCCGAGCTCGCGCAGCATGAGGAGGAAGCGCGGCAGCCCGGTGCGATGGAACAGCTCCTCGTAGCTACCGACCAGCGCGGGACGCACGAGCTTCCGCTCCGCGGGGCCGCCCCACTCCGATGCGGCCGTCACGGTGCCGGCGTAGGTCGTGAACCCGATGAGCGCCGTGTCGCCGGGGTGACGCTGGCGGCACAGCTGGCCCAGGTCGAGCTCGCCGACCTCGCCGAGCAGCGTGGCGCGCGCGTCGCCGACGTGCGAGTTGTGCGCCCACACCACGATCTTGGACGGTGTGCGCGCCTGGTCGAGGTGCGCGAGCAGCGCGTCGAGCGTGTCGGCCATGTGCGTGTCGCGCAGGTTCCACGACGCGACCTGGTCGTGGAACATCATGCGGTAGTACTCCTCGGCGGCGGCGGCCACGCGCGCGTTCATCTCGAAGGCGAAGCGTTCGTCGCCGGTGACGAGCCCGTCGCGCTCGACGCGCTCGGCGCGCAGCGACTGCAGCTCGCGCAGCTGCTCGACCACGGCGCGCTCGCACGACTCCTCGAGCCCGAAGCCGGCGCCGTAGCCGTAGCGCTCGGGCTCGCTGCCGAACTGATCGAAGCACACGTAGCGATCGCGCGCGCGTGCGGCCGCATCCGGGTCGGTGCGGTCGAGGTAGTCGAGCACCGCCTCGATCGAGCCGTGCAGGCTGTAGAGGTCGAGCCCGTAGAAGCCGATCTGGCGCGTCACGTCCTGATGTTCGTTGTGATCGCGCAGCCAGCCGACGAAGTCGAGCATGTCGGCGTTGCGCCACATCCACTGCGGAAAGCGACGGAAGTCATCGAGCGCCTCGGACGCGTCGCGATCCTCGCCCACGCCGCGTACGTAACGGTTCACGCGATAGGCATCGGGCCAGTCGCCCTCGATGGCGACGGCCGCGAAGCCCTTCTCGCGGATCAGCCGCTTGGTCAGCTCGGCGCGCAGCTTGTAGAACTCGTGCGAACCGTGCGTCGACTCCCCGATGAGGACGCAGCGCGCATCGCCGATCATCTCCATCACCGGATCGAGATCACCCGAGCGTCCCGTCAGCGGCAGCGCGCTGTGAGCGATGCCCTCCGTGAGCACGGGCGTCTGCATGAGCGCCGGGGCAGGTGTGTTCACCGGCGTCGGTGAGTCGCCGCTGTTCGCGCCGAGGAGCGCGGTGACCTCGCCGTCGTCGATCTGCTCGAACGCTTCGTACCAGACGCCCACCGCGCCGAGATCCTCCGGCTGCGACGCGCACACCACCTCGTCGGCGACGTCGCCCATCTCGCGACACGTGTCGGCCGCGCCCACCGGCACCGCGACGACGATCGAGCGCGCGGCGCGCTTGCGCAGCGACGCCACGGCCGCACGCATGGTCGCGCCGGTCGCCAGCCCGTCGTCGACGAGGATGACGACCCGGTCGCGCACGTCGATCGGCGCGCGATTGCCGCGATAGGCCAGCTCACGCCGTCCGAGCTCGCGCTGCTCGGCCGCGGCGACCTCGGCGATCACCGCGGGCGGGATCCGCAGCCGCGTGATCACGTGGTCGTTCTTGACCTGGATGCCGCCGCTCGCGATCGCACCCATGGCGAGCTCGTCGTATCCCGGCACGCCCAGCTTGCGGACGACCAGGAGGTCGAGCGGCGCGCGCAGCCGGCGCGCGACCTCGTAGGCCACCGGTACACCGCCGCGCGGAAGCGCGAGCACCACCACGTCCTTGTCGTGGAAGCGATCCAGCCTCCGGGCGAGCACCTCGCCTGCGTGTCGTCGGTTCCTGTATCGCACCGGTACCTCCAGCCCGCCACCGCTGCAAGGGTAGTGCCCCGCGTCACGCCGCCATCACATCACCGTCGACGATCTCCTGCCGACCGCGCGTGGAGCGCCCGCGCACACTGCGCCGCCGTTCGACAACACGCGCGCACCAAGGCCGCGCGACGCCGTGATCCGTGCGTGGCCGCCGGATTGCACAGCGGGGACTCGAGGAGAGGACGACATGAGTGCGAACCTTCTGTTCCTGGCTTCGTTCGTCGCGACGGGCGTGCTTCTGGGCTCGGTGGTGTCTCGCCTCGAAGCGCCGCCCGATGGAGTAGGCTCGCCCGTCATGCGCTACCTCCACACCATGATCAGGGTCCGAGACCTCCCGGCGGCGCTGCGCTTCTTCTGCGACGGCCTCGGGCTTCGCGAGATCCGCCGCCGCGACAACGACAGCGGCCGCTACACCCTGGTGTTCCTCGGGATGGAGGAGGGCGACACGCCGCAGATCGAGCTCACCTACAACTGGGACCAGAAGGACGCCTACTCGAGCGGCCGCAACTTCGGGCACGTCGCCTACGAGGTCGACGACATCTACGCCGCCTGCCAGCGCCTGAGCGACATGGGCTACACCATCAGCCGCCCGCCGCGCGACGGCCACATGGCGTTCGTGCGGTCGCCCGACCTCATCTCCGTCGAGCTCTTGCAGCGCGGACCGTCGCTGCCGCCGGCCGAGCCCTGGCGCTCGATGCCCAACAGCGGCGACTGGTGAGCGCCGCGCGCGACGACGTACATCACGACGCGCGCTTGCCGTCCACCCAGGTGTAGAAGCCTTCGCCCGACTTCTTGCCGAGCTTGCCCTCGGCGACCTTCTTGCGGAGGAGCTCGGGCGGCTCGAAGGCCGGGCCGATGGCGTCGGAGAGGTAGTCGGCGATGCCGAGGCGCACGTCGAGGCCGACCAGGTCGGTGAGCTCGAGCGGGCCCATGGGGTGGCCGTAGCCGAGCTTCATCGCGGTGTCGATGTCGGCCGCCGACGCGACGCCTTCCTCGACCATGCGGATCGCCTCGAGGCCGAGCGTCAACCCGAGGCGGCTCGACGCGAAGCCCGGGCTGTCCTTCACGACGATCGCGGTCTTGCCCCACTTCTCGCCGAGCTCGACCGCGGTGGTGATCGCCGACGGGTCGCTCGCGCCGTGATGCACGACCTCGAGCAGCTTCATGAGGTGCACGGGGTTGAAGAAGTGCATGCCGATCATGCGCGACGGATCGCCCAGCGCGCCGGCGATCTTGGCGACCGGCAGGCTCGACGTGTTGGTCGCGTAGAGCGCGGTGGCAGGCGCGGCCTTGTCGACGGCGGCGAACAGCTCGCGCTTGAGATCGATCTTCTCGGGGACGGCCTCGACGACGAGGTCGGCGCCGGTGCACGCGCCGGCGAGGTCGCCGGTGGCGGTGATGCGCGCGACCGCGGCGTCGCGCACGTCGGCTGGCACCTTGCCGAGCGAGACGCCCTTGTCGAGCGACGCGACGATCTTGGCGCGTCCGCCGTCGGCCAGCTCTTGCGTCACGTCGTACAGCCGCACGTCGTGGCCGGCGAGGGCGGCGACGTGGGCGATGCCGTGGCCCATGGTGCCGGCGCCGAGCACGGCGACGGTGCGGATCGAGGAGGCGGTGAAGCGCGCGCTCATGCGCGCGACATTACCTCAGTCGGGGAAGGGCACGAGCGCGTCGTGATCGCCGGGGATCAGCGGGAACGCGCCGGCCTTCCATTTGTCGCGCGCCTGGAAGAGGCGCTCCTTGTCGCTGGCGACGAAGTTCCACAGCAGGTGACGAGGCGCGTCGAGCGGCGGGCCGCCGAAGATCGCGATGTGCGCCGGGTACGCGGCGGACACGGTGACGTCGCCGTCGCCGAGCACGACCATCTGGTGGCGGTCGTACGTGTTCCCGTCGACGATGCACTCGCCGTTGATGACGTAGATCGCGCGCTCGGCGAACCCGCGCGGGATGGTGAGCCGCGCGCCCGGCGCCATCGTGGCGATGCCGTAGAACAGCGGCGACTGCGTCTTCACCGGCGAGCCGACGCCGAACGCCGCGCCGGCGACCACGCTCACCGTGACGCCGCCGACCTGCACGGTCGGGATCTGCGACGCGCTGTAGTGCGTGAACGACGGGTCGGACTCCTCGGCCTCGAGCGGCAGCGCGACCCAGAGCTGGAGCCCGTGCGCACGACCGCCGGCGGCGCGCACGGTGTCCCCGGTGCGCTCCGAGTGCACGATGCCGCGGCCGGCGACCATCCAGTTCACCTCGCCGGGGCGGATGACCTGGATGTAGCCCAGGCTGTCGCGGTGCGTGATCTCGCCGTCGAAGAGCCAGGTCACGGTGGCGAGCCCGATGTGCGGGTGCGGACCGACGTCCATGCCGCGGCCGGGCACGAAGTCGACCGGGCCGAAGTGATCCACGAACACGAACGGGCCGACGTTGCGGCGCTCGATCTGCGGCAGCACGCGCGCGACGTGCACGCCCTTGGCGAGCTCCCTCTTGTGAGCGTCGAGAACCTGGACGACCTGACTCATGGCTTCTCCGGAATGCGTGCGAGCTCGGGGTGATCGGTCTCGATCCAGCGCGCGCCGCGCGTGCGCCAGGCGGCGATGTCCGCGGCGTCGTTCACGGTCCACACGTCGAGGACCAGGCCGGCCTTGGCGACCGCGGCGACGAAGGCGTCGTCGGCGCCGCGCTGGTCGACGGCGAGGCCGTGGAAGCGCCGCTCGGCGGCGGCGCGGACGAGGTCGGCGGGGTAGGGCAGCGGGCGATGCTGCGCGTCGGTGGGCGCGTCGACGGTCCAGTACGCCTCGATGCCGGGCAGGCGCTCGGCGACGGCGGCGAGCGCGTCGGGGTCGTAGGCCTGGAGCGCGAGCGTGGCGTTGCGCTTGCGCGGGTCAGCGGCGAGGACGGCCTTCGCGATCGCGTCGGCGTCGGCGGCCGTGGTCTTGATCTCGACGAAGAGCATGTGGCCGGGCGGCGTCGCGTCGAGCGCCTGGGCCAGCGTCGGGATGCGCTCGTCGGCGTAGCGGCTCGCCTTCCAGCTGCCGACGTCGACCGCGCGCAGCCCGGCGAGATCGGTGTCGGCGATGACGAGATCGACGGCGCCGCCGCTGGTGCGCTTCGTGGTGGCGTCGTGGATCACGACGACATGACCGTCGCGCGTCACGCGGATGTCGATCTCCGAGGATTCCGCGCCGAGCTCCCACGCGCGGCGGAGCGCGGCGAGCGTGTTCTCGGGCGCCTCCGCGGACGCGCCGCGGTGCGCGACGATGCCGGGCATCACCGAGGCCGCCTCGGCCGTGGCGGGTGCGGGTGCGGGTCGCGCGGGCGTGCCGCTGCCGCCGCTGCTGCACGCGGCTGCGATCGCGACCACCCCGAAGGACAAGCGCACGCCGGAGAGAATATCATCGCGCGGAGATGCCAACCGCCGTCGACCCCGATCGCATCCGCAAGGAGCTCGAGGCGATCGTCGGACCGCGCCGCGTGTCGCTCCGGCCGGTCGACCTCGACACGTATGCGCGCGACATGTGGCCACGGCTCCTGTTCGCGCGCCGCGACGGCGAGGCGCCGGGGCGGCTCCCGTATGCGGTGGTGTGGCCTGAGAGCGCACGCGAGGTCGCCACGATCGTGCGTGCGGCGCGTGCGCTGGGCGTGCCGGTGATCCCGTACGGCGGCGGCTCGGGCGTGTGCGGAGGTGTCGTCCCGGTGCGAGGCGGCATCACGATCGATCTGAAGCGGATGCAGCAGCTGCGCGCGGTGCGCGGCGACGAGCTCATCGCCGATGTCGAGGCCGGGCTTTCGGGCGAGCGCTTCGAGCGCGAGCTGGCGCGGCGCGGCTTCACGTTCGGAAACTTTCCATCATCGATCTACTGCTCGACGGTGGGCGGCTGGCTGGCGACGCGCGCCGCGGGCCAGCTGTCGACGAAGTACGGCAAGGTCGAGGATCGCGTCGCGGGCCTGACCGTGGTGACCGGGACCGGCGAGGTCATCGACACCGACGGACCGTCGCGCGCGCTGGGCGGGCCCAACTGGACGCAGCTCGTGGTGGGGAGCGAGGGCACGCTCGGCATCATCACGTCGGCGCGCTTGCGCCTGTCACCCGCGCCGCAGCTGCGCGTGTTCCGCGGCTTCGAGGTGCCGAGCGTGGCGGCGGGGACCGAGGCGATCCGGCGCGTCATGCAGCGCGGGCTGCGCCCGGCCGTGGTCCGCCTCTACGACGAGCTCGACACGTTCCTCAACAGCATGAAGTCGGGCGGCGGGCACGAGAACACCGATCGCGCGCACGCCTACGCGCCGACGCCGCTGCCGGGAGAAGGCGCGTTGCCGGTGTTGCCGGGTGCGCCCGAGCCCGAGGACGACGGGCCCTTGCACAAGCTGCTCGCGCTGGGGCGGCGCGGAACGCGGAACCTGCGCAAGGACGTGTTCGGTGCGCTCCTGTCGCGCCCGCGCGCGGTGAACGGGCTGGTGGGCGCGGTGGCCGAGAAGATCGCGCGCAAGGGCTGCCGGATGATCATCGGGCTCGAGGGCGCGCGCATCCGCACCGAGATCGAGGCGGCGCTCGTCTTCAGCGAGCTCGAGCGCGCCGGCGCCAAGGACATGGGCGAGGAGCCGGGCAAGAACTGGCTCGCGCACCGGTACGCCGTCAGCTACCGCATGTCGCCGGTGTTCCGCGACGGCGCGTTCGTCGACACCATGGAGGTGGCGTCGAGCTGGGAGCAGCTGCTCGACCTCTACCACTCGGTGCGCGAGGCGATCGGCCGGCACGCGGTGGTGATGGCGCACTTCTCCCACGCGTATGCGGAGGGCTGCTCGATCTACTTCACGTTCGCGGGTCACGCCGATGATCGCGCGGCGAGCGAGCGCCTGTACGACGCGATCTGGCGCGACGGGCTCGAGGCGGCGACGCGCGTGGGCGGAACGATCAGTCACCATCACGGCGTGGGGCTCTTGAAGGCGCCGTTCATGTTCGGCGAGCACCGCGAGGCGATGAGCGTGCTGCAGGCGCTGAAGCGCACCCTCGATCCCGACGACATCATGAATCCCGGGAAGCTCGGCCTCGGGCTCGGGGGCGAGCCATGAGCGAGGAGCTCGTCGCGGGGCTCGAGCGCGCCGTCGGCGCCGAGCACGTGCGCCCCGAGCAGGCCGACGCGTGGCGCGTGACGCCGGGCGCGGCCGCCGAGGTCGCCGAGGTCGTGCGCGTCGCCGCTCGTCATGGCGCGGCGATCGTGCCGGTCGGATCCGCGTCGCGCGCGCCCAAGGTGCGAGGCGTCGAGCGCGCGCGCGTGCTCGTGTCCACGGCACGCCTCGATCAGGTCATCCATCTCGACGAGACGTCGCTGCTGTGCCACGTGCAGGCCGGGATCACGGGCCTCGGGCTGGAGAAGGTGCTGTCCCCACGCGGCCTGTCGATCGGCGACTACCCGCCGAGCATCCTCGGCTCGACGATCGGCGGGCTCATCGCCGTGCGCACGCCGGGCAAGTCATCGGCGCGCCACGGCTTCCTCGAGGACGCCGTCGTCGGCGTGTCCGCGGTGCTCGCCGACGGCCGCACCATCCACACGCGGCTCGCGCCCCGTCGCGCGACCGGTCCGGATCTCTCACGCGCCCTGTGCGGCAGCGAGGGTACGCTCGGGTTCATCACGAGCGTCGTGCTCCGCATCCACAAGCGCCCCGAGGCGCGCTTCCTCGCCTCCTTCGTGTTGCCGACGATGGACGCGGCGATCGCGGCGACGTACCTCGCGCTGCGCGAGGAGGCCGCGCCCGCGGGCTTGCGCATCCTCGACGCCGCCGAGGCCGCGCACTGGTACGGCCCTGGCATCGTCTCCGGTGACGAGGCCGTCCTCGTCGCCGCCACCGCCGGCCCCACCGACCTCGCGGCGTGTGATCGCGATCTCATCGCGAGCGCCGTGCGCGCCGAGGGCGGTCGCGAGGGTGATCTCGCGCTCGCCGAGACGTGGTGGAAGCGCCGCCACTCCGGCGAGCCGTGGCCCGGCCCACCGCCGACGTTCCAGGTCACCGCCACGCCCTCGAAGCTGCGCGGCGCGTATCACGCCGTCCGCGGCGCCGTCCTCGCCGCGGGCGCGACCTCGCACGCGCACGTCTCGCGCTTCGACACCTCGGGCGCGGTCCTGTTCTTCACGTTCCCCGAGACGTTTCCCAATCCGGCGGGCCTTCGCGACGCTGCCGAAGCCGCCGCGCGGGCCGCCGGCGGCTGGCTCCTCGGCGCCCGCGCGCGCGAGCTCGATCCGTATCTCCGCTCGCTGCGCGCCGCGCTCGATCCCGACGGGATCATGAACCCGGGCGCCCTCAGCGGCTGAGGCGCGTCGCCACCGTGCCTGGCACGGATCGTGATGAGGGTGAGGTCGAGGAAGGTGGAAGGAATCATGGCAACCCTGACACGCCGGGAACCGACGCTGGATCTCGAAGCCGAGAACGCCGAGCTGCGCGAGCGCAACGAGCAGCTGCGCGTCAGCAACGACGCGCTCACCGTCGCCTGCGACCGGTTCCGCACGCTCTACGACCTCGCGCCCACCCCGTACTTCACGGTCGATCCGAGCGGCGCCATCGTCGACGTCAACCGCGCCGCCGAAGCCATCCTGGCCACGCCGCGCGAGGCTCTATCCGGAGCCGCGCTCGAGCTCTTCGTGGACGAGACGACGCGCGGAACCTTCCACGGGTTCCTGGACACGTTGTTCGCAGAGGGTCACGCGCGTTGCAGCGACGTGGTCCTGTTCCATACCGGCACGGCGCGCGTCGACGTCCTGATCGACGGCGTCGTCCTGCACGAGGATCCCGACGCCGTACCCCGCTGCGTGCTCGCGTTCGTGGACATCACCGCACGCAAGGTCGCGGAGACCGCGCGCCGCCAGGCACAGGACGAGATGCTCGCGATCGTGTCGCACGACCTGCGCGCGCCGCTCAGCGCGATCAGCCTCGCGTGCGAGACCCTGGGCACGCCCATCGACGAGGACCTGCAACGTCGCTGCCTGGGCACGATCGACCGCGCCACCAAGCGCTGCGAACGGCTGATCCGCGATCTGCTCGGCGTCGTCCACCTCGAGAGCGGACGCGTCTCGCTCCTGCTCGCGGTCGTCGACGTTGCGGCGCTGGTGCACCAGGTCTGCCTCGATCACGAGGCGTCGGTGGCGGCCGCGGGCTCGACCATGTCCCTGACCGTCGACGATCGCTCGCACGACATCATCGGCGACCGCGATCGCCTCCATCAGGTGATGTCGAACCTCATCGGCAACGCGCTCACGCACGCGCGGCGCGCACCGATCGAGATCGTCGTCGTCGGCGGCGACGAGCACGTCCGCATCAGCGTGACCGACCACGGACCGGGGATCCCGAGCGACGAGCTGCCCTTCGTGTTCGAGCGCTACCGGCAAGGCGCGCACCATCACGGCGGCGCCGGTCTCGGCCTCGCGATCGTGAAGGGGCTGGTGCTTTCTCACCGTGGCACGGTAACGGTGACGAGCGAGGTTGGCCGCGGCGCACGCTTCGACATCACACTCCCGCGCGCCTTCACGTCATGACCCTGTGCGCCTCAGATCGTGCGCCGGCGCCCGAGGCACATCTTCGGTGACGAGATCGCCGAGCACGAACCGGAGCGTCGTCAGGCTCGGCTCCTCCTCCACGAGCGGCGCGGGCACGTGCGTCGGCGCGAACCGGACCGCCAGACACTGGAGGTGATCGTGGACCAGCTCCGCAGAGACCGGCCGGCGTTCCGGATTGCTGCGCGTGCAGTCGTCGACGATCTGAACGAGGCTCGCCGGCAGCTCGGTGTCGTCGGGTAGCGTATCCAGCAGGTCTCGCACGACGAGCCCGAACGCATAGAGGTCGGTGCGCGGGGACGCACGCGTTCCGCACCAGAGTTCGGGTGCCATGTATCGCGGAGTTCCCGCGAAGATCGTCGTGTCCTCGCGCGGCTCGCCGTCGTCGTGGATGACGGCGAGGCCGAAGTCGAGCAGCTTCACCACACCATCGTCGGAGATCATGACGTTGGAGGGCTTGATGTCGCGGTGGATGACGCCGCGCGCGTGCGTGGCCGCGATCGCGCGGGCGAGCCCGATCGCGATGGAGACGACCTGCTGCCAGGTACTTGGCTGCGCCTCGTCGAGGCGGCGTCCCGCGATCAGCTCGCACACCAGGTAGGGGCCGGCCCCGGTCCTGCCCACCCGGAACAGCGACACGATGTTCGGGTGCTGGCAGCGAGCGAGCGCCTGCGCCTCACGTACGAAGCGCTCACGCGCGCGCGCATCGGTGATGAACTTGATGGCGACCATGCGACCGAGCTGGCACTCGCGCGCGGCGTACACCGCGCTCATGCCTCCGGAGCCCAGAGAACGGATGATCTCGAAATCGTCGAAGCTCGACGGCGGCGCCACCATGCCGCCACCCACAGCAAGACGCAGGCCGCAGGTTCGGGCATGGACATGCAGGAGGTGGCGAGCTACAAGGTTCTGTGGGTGGGCGTGTCCTGATCGTGGATAGTGATACCGACGTGGCTGCGCTCCTTCGTGCGGCGCTCCGCCGGCGTGGCTACGACGCGGAGACGGTCGCGTCGGGCGCCGACGCGCTCGCATGGGTCGAGACCTGCGCCGTCGACATCGTGCTCACGCATCTCGGGATGCCGGGGATGTCGGGCATCGAGCTGTGCCACGCGCTGCGATCGACGCATCCGCAGATCCTCACCATCGTGCTCACCGGCGATGGGCTGCTCGACAGCGCGATCGCGGCGGTGCGTGTCGGCGCGTTCGACTACATCACCAAGCCCATCGATCTCGAGGCGCTGGTGATCGCGATCGAACGGGGCATGGCACACGCCACGTTGAGCCGCGAGCTACATCGCCTGCGCGACGCGCACGACGTCGAATCGCCGGTCACGTCGATCCTGGGAGACAGCCCGCAAGTTCAGGCGGTGACGGCGATGATCCGCCGCGTCGCCGACAGCGACGCCGCCGTGCTCGTCGTGGGTGAGAGCGGTACCGGCAAGGAGCTGGTGGCGCGCGCCATCCACGATGGATCGCGACGCCGCGCCCAGCCCTTCGTGGCGATCAACTGCGCGGCGCTGCCGCCGCAGCTCCTGGAGAGCGAGCTCTTCGGGCACGTGAAGGGTGCGTTCACCGACGCACGACGGTCACGGGCCGGTCTGTTCGTGCAGGCCGACAAGGGCACCATCCTCCTCGACGAGGTGACGGAGATGCCGCTCGAGATGCAGGCCAAGCTCCTGCGCGTGCTGCAGAGCCGCCGCGTGCGGCCGGTCGGCGACGACGAG
>DATLEB010000194.1:0-45681 GCA_035525615.1 Kofleriaceae bacterium
CGAGCGTCCCCAGCGTCGCGAGCTCTCGCCGCCCGATGATTCCCAGCGCCAGCGCCGCCAGGCAGACCCGCAGCGCGGCGATGGCCAGCGGCGGGACCGGGGCGGCGGCGCGGATGAGCGGGGCCGCCGTCGAGAGCAGCAGGATCGCGAGGGCCAGCGGCAGCGGCAGGCGCGACGACACGCGCGGCGGACACTAGCCTGTGAGAGAATAAATTTGGATGATCTCGGTGCTCGTCGTCCACGGCGATCGCAAGACCCAGCGCATGCTGGCACGGGTCATCGCCAGCGGCTTCGGGCCCGCGACGACGTGCGACGACGTCGCCAGCGCGGCCGCGGCGGTCAGCGGACGCACCTATGCCGTGATCACCGCCGAGCTCGCCGCCGATCCCGGCCTGCCCGCGCTGGTCGCGGCGCTGCGTGCCGGCGGCGGTGACCTCCTCCTGTGCGGCGAGATCGGACCGCCGGAGGTGGTAGCGATCGTGCGGGATCACGGGCTCGATCACGTGCTCACCACCGATCCGGTCGCCTCCGCCGACGAGCTGCCCCTCACGCTGCGCACGCTGGCGCGCCCCATGGGCCTCGACGTGTACGGCGTCGAGCGCTACCTCGGCCACGGCGTGCACCTCCACACCCTCACGCCGGAGAGCACGCACGCGCGCATCACGGCGCTCAACGCGATCCGCGACGGGCTGGCCGCGATGGGCGTCGCGGCGCGCCACGAGCGACACGCCGCGCTCATCGCCGACGAGCTGCTCGCCAACGCCATCCACGACGCGCCGCACGGGCCGGATCCCACCAAGCGCGACAGCGTGCGCGACGCCGACCGTCCGCTTTCCGGACGCGATCGGCCGCGGCTGCGCTGGGGCGCGGACGGCCGGATGCTGGCGATCGAGGTCACCGATCAGTTCGGATCGCTCGACGCGTCCACCATTCGCAGCCATATCGGCAAGCTCGCCGACCGATCGACGCGCCCGCGCGAGGGAAATGGCGGCGCCGGCCTCGGATTGGCGATGGCGTTCCTGGCGTCGACGCAGCTTGTCTTCCATCTTTGTCCCGGTCGCCTGACGCAGGCGATCGGCCTCATCGATCTCCGGTCGCGCCCCGACGGCGTGCGCACCCTGGTCCCGTCCCTCCACATCTTTTCCGAACCCGGCACCGAGGAGCCCCATGTCTGAGCCCGCACCCAACTTCACCGTGACGCGCTCCCCGGGGCGGCTGGTGCTGGCGGGGCGGATCGACGAGCGCTCGCACGTCGGCGATCTGGCCGAGACCGTCGACGGGCCCGCGCTCGCGATCGATCTCTCCGGCGTCACGTACATCAACTCGCTCGGCGTGCGCGACTGGGTCACCTTCCTGCGCGCGCTGGCCAAGCGCGACGTCACGCTCACCCTCGAGCGCTGCGCCGAGGTGATGGTGCTGCAGATGAACATGATCGTCGACGCGCGCGGCGCGGCGACGGTCAGCTCGTTCTACGCGCCGTTCGCGTGCGACGCGTGCGGCTGGGAAGGCGCGACGCTGGTCGAGACCGACGAGGTGGCGCCGATGGTGTCGGCGGGACGCGCCCCCGAGATCGAGTGCCCGGACTGCAAGGAGCGGGCGCGGTTCGCCGACTTCGTCGACCGGTATTTCTTGTTCCTCTCGAACTGACGCCTAGCGCTTCAGGACGGCGCTCGCGAGCGTGCCGTCCCTGGTGAGCCAGTAGACGCCGCCGATGCGGTCGTCATCCCACGGCACGTGGATCGGCTCGGCGTCCGGCGCGGGCGCCTCGTTGTACGTGTCCTCGTCCCAGCCGGTCGCGGGGCCAGCCTTCACGACGAGCACGCGCCTGGCACCCTTGGCCTGCTTCCACGCCTTGGCGCTCTCGAACGTGTACGTGCTGGCGAGCCGGTTGCCGCCCGCCTCCTTGCCGACCTCGAGGGTCTGCACCTCGTAGAGCTTGCCCTCGCGCGCGCCGTAGATGATGAGGACCTCGCGCGAGCCACCGCCACCGTGCTGGCGCACCTTCACCGCGAGGTGCTTCTTGCCGTCGCCCGCGAGATCGACCAGCTCGGGCTTGCCGACGTCGGCCGCCTTCGCGGCGGGGAACGACACGAACCCGATCTCGTCGGTGATGAGCGCGGCGCCGGTGCCGCCGGCGATGACGCGCTCGGGGCCGGGGCGCGTGGGATCGAGATCGACGGTCGCGTCGAGCGTGAGCTGCGCCTTCTTCACCTTGAGCGACGCGAGCGCGGCGGCGAGCGTCGAGTCGGCGTTGCCGAGGACCAGGTTGCCGGCCCACGGGACCGTGTTCTCGCTGATGGCGAGCTTGGGGACGTCGGAGTCGAAGTAGCTGACCGACGCGCCGATCTCCGGTGCGCTCGGACCTCCGCCCGGCACGCGCGCGAGCGGCACGACGAGCTCGATCGACCAGCCCTTGGGCTGGAGCGTGTCCTCGACCGAGAGCCACCCCGGGGCCGGCTTGCCCGCCACCAGGCGTCGAGGCGCGGCGCGGTCCTTGCCGGGGTACGCCAGGATCACCAGGCTCTTCGCCTTGCCGGCGGCGAGCTGGATCTCGAGCCGATCCTCGCCGTCGGGCGTCTTTCCGGAGCGCATGACCCGCTCGTCGCGCACGTCGATCGACAGGTACAGGCGCGTCCCGTCGAAGAGGCAGCGCAGGTCGAAGCTGGCGTCGGCGGCGTTCGAACCGGCGCGCGCCTTCCCGACGCCGCTCCAGTCGTCGAGCATCCCGTCGACGTCGATCGCATCCCCCTCGGTCGCCGCGCAGACCTGGCGCGCTCCGGACTGGGCGGCGGCGCTCCCTGCCAGTCCGGCCAGGGTTCCTGCCAGGAAAAGGACGGCCAGGCCTCTCATCGCCGGTAGGACACCGCAGACCCCGGCCCGATTCAACACTTCGCGTGGTATACGCACCCCGTGTTCGAGACGATTTCCAAGGGATTCCGCGCGGCCAAGCAGCGGCTGACCGGCAAGGCCGAGCTCGATGACGAGATCATCGACGAGGCGCTGCGCGACGTTCGTCTGTCGCTGCTGGAAGCCGACGTCGAGTTCCGGGTGGTCAAGCGCTTCCTCGACCGCGTGAAGGAAGCGGCCAAGGGCGAGCAGGTGACGCTCAAGGCGCGCTCCGAGGAGTACGGCGTCCAGCGCATCACGCCCGAGCAGGCCTTCATCAAGATCTGCCAGGACGAGCTGACGAAGATGATGGGGCCGGTCGACACCGAGCTCCGCTGGGCCAAGAAGGGCGCGACCGGCATCATGATGGTCGGCCTCCAGGGCTCGGGCAAGACCACGTCGACGGGCAAGCTCGCCCGTCACCTCGAGAAGGTCTACAAGAAGAAGCCGCTGCTCGTCGCCGCCGACGTCTACCGTCCCGCCGCGATCGATCAGCTGAAGACGCTCGGCAAGCAGCTGGGCATGCCGGTGTTCTCGATCCCGGGCTCGGACCCGGTGACGATCTGCAAGCAGGCCGTCGACTTCGCCGCCACCGAAGGCTGCGACGTCATCCTCTACGACACCGCCGGCCGGCTGGCGATCGACGAGCCCCTGATGCAGGAGCTCGAGGACATCGACAAGGGCGCGCAGCCCGCCAACATCTTCCTCGTCCTCGACTCGATGACCGGTCAGGACGCGGTCAACGTCGCCGAGACGTTCAACAAGCGGTTGAACCTCGACGGCGTGATCATGACCAAGCTCGACGGTGACGCCCGTGGCGGCGCCGCGCTCTCGGTCAAGGAGATCACGGGCAAGCCCATCAAGTTCCTGGGCATGGGCGAGTCGCTCGACAAGCTCGAGGAGTTCCGCCCCGAGGGCCTCGCCTCGCGCATCCTCGGGATGGGCGACATCGTCGGCCTGGTCAAGGACTTCGAGCAGGTCGTCGACGCGGAGAAGGCGGAGGAGGACGCCCTCCGCATGCTCAAGGGCAAGTTCGACATGCAGGACTTCGTCGAGCAGATCCGGATGATCCAGAAGATGGGATCGCTCAAGGATCTCTTCGACAAGCTGCCGTTCTTCGGCGGACAGATGCCGGAGGGCGTGAACCTCGACGATCGCGAGCTCGTCAAGATCGAGGCGATGATCAACTCCATGACCATGGAGGAGCGCACCGAGCCCGAGGTCTTCGTGACCACGTCGTGGGAAGAGTTCACGGCGACGTCGGGCCGCAACGCCAAGCGCCGGCGCGCCGACTTCGACACCGGGCGCGTGCGCCGCATCTCGAAGGGCTCGGGCCGCACCGAGACCGAGGTGAAGGAGCTGCTCCAGAAGTTCGCGACGATGCGCCAGATGATGGTGCAGCTCGGCGCGTCGACGGGGCTCATGGGCAAGCTGCCCGGCTTCAAGCAGTTCTCGCAGATGAAGAAGCTCGCCAACATGGACCTCGGCGCGATCATGGGCGCCGAGGGTGCCGGTGGCCTGCCGCCCGGCTTCCCCGCCGGCGGCATCCCGGGCATGCCCAACATGCCGATGATGCCGGGCGTGCCGCAGGGGAACATCCCCGGGATGCCCAAGGGCTACACCGCGCCGGGCACGAAGAACACGCCGGCCAACCGCCCGCACGACAAGAAGGACAAGAAGGACAAGCGCAAGGCCGAGAAGGCCGCCCGCAAGAAGGCGCGGAAGCGCTAGCGGTCGCGCTCGCGCTCACGCGCCTGCGGTACCATCGCCCCCGATGCGTCGCCCGAACGCACCCGGAGTCAACGAGACCACGCCGCTGGTGACAGCGACGGAGCCCGGCGTGCAAGCCGGCGATCGATTGCTGGTCGCGGGTGAAGGGTTCTTCTCGACGTACGACCTGAGCGCAGGGGAGCTGGTGATCGGGCGCGGCGACGGCTGCGACGTGCAGATCGAGCACAAGGCGCTGTCGCGCCGGCACGCGGTGCTGCGCGGTGGGCCGCCGGCGACGATCCAGGATCTCGGCTCCACCAACGGCACGCGCGTGGCGGGCGAGCTGCGCAAGGGCGGCGAGCCGGTGAAGCTCGCGGCCGCGGACAGCTTCCACATCGGTCCGTTCTCGTTCGTGCTGGTGGCGCGCGCGCCCGGCGAGGAGCGCTCGCTGTCGGGGCGGGACGTGCTGCGGGTCATCGACCCGACGCCCAAGGGCGTGCCGGCGCTGCTCAAGGACGTCGCCGCGAGCAAGGCGAGCGTGCTCATCCTCGGCGAGACCGGCGTGGGCAAGGAAGTGCTCGCCGAGACGCTGCACCTGCTCTCGGCGCGAACCGGCGAGCTGACGCGGATCAACTGCGCGGCCCTGAGCGAGAGCCTGCTCGAGAGCGAGCTGTTCGGTCACGAGAAGGGCGCGTTCACGGGCGCGGCGGCGCAGAAGGTCGGCTTGCTCGAGGCGGCCGACGGCGGCACCGTGTTCCTCGACGAGGTGGGTGAGCTGCCGCTGTCGATCCAGGCCAAGCTCTTGCGCGCGGTCGAGCACCGCGAGGTGATGCGCATCGGCTCGACGCGGCCGATCCAGATCGACGTGCGCTTCCTGTCGGCGACCAATCGCGATCTGCCGGCCGAGGTGGCGAGCGGCGCGTTCCGGCGCGATCTGTTCTTCCGGCTCGATGGCGTCACGCTCGTGATCCCGCCGCTGCGCGAGCGGCGCGCGCTGGTGGGCACGCTGGCGATGCGTTTTCTCGACGAGGCGCGCAAGAAGACCGGGCAGCCGGCGAAGCTGTCGGCCGAGGTGCTGGGCGCGCTCGAGGAGTACAGCTGGCCGGGCAACGTGCGCGAGCTGAAGGCGGTGATCGAGCGCGCCGTGCTGCTGTCACGCGGCGGCGAGATCGGCGTGAAGCACCTGTCGTTCGCGCGGCGGCCGGACAGCAGCCTCGCGCGCGCCGGCGAGCGGACGACCGAGCCGCCGCCGGTGGCGGCCCCGCCCGTGGCCACGAGCGCGGTGGCGGTGGTCGCGGCGGCGGCAGCCGCGGCGGGCGGCGAGAACCTCGACTTCCTCGACGACGAGCAGAAGGCGGATCGCACGGCGGTCATGGCCGCGCTCGACGAGTGCGCCGGCAACCAGACCCGCGCCGCCAAGAAGCTCGGCATCGCGCGCACGACGCTGGTCACCAAGCTGCGGCTCTACCGGATCCCGCGCCCGCGCACCTGACCGCGCATCCAATGGCCGGCGCTCCCAGCGACAGCAGCGGCCTCGATGACACCTTGCCGTCGCCGGGGTCGCCCGCGGCATCGTCGCCGGCCCAGGCCCCCGAGCGCGTCGGGCGCTATCGCCTCGAGCGCGTGCTCGGCCGGGGCGGCATGGGCGTCGTGCATGCGGCGCACGATCCGGATCTCGATCGGCTCGTCGCGCTCAAGGTCATGCACGACTCGCGCGGGCAGGCGAGGCTGGTGCGCGAAGCGCAGGCGATGGCGCGGCTCCGCCATCCGAACGTGCTCACCGTGCACGACGTCGGGGTCGCCGGCGATCGCGTGTACATCACGATGGAGCTGATCGCAGGCACGACCCTGCGCGCGTGGCAGACCGCCGCGCCGCGCTCGTGGCGCGAGATCGTCACCATGTACCTCGCCGCCGGCCGCGGGCTGGCGGCCGCGCACCAGGCCGACATCGTCCATCGCGACTTCAATCCCGGCAACGTGCTGGTCGGCAAGGACGGCTCGATCTACGTCGCCGACTTCGGTCTCGCGCGCACCGGTGAGGCTGGGTCCGACGATGACGCGCGCCCGTCGTCGGGCACGGCGAGCGGTAATAACCCGCTCACCACCGTCGGCACGGTGGTCGGGACGCCTGCGTACATGGCGCCCGAGCAGCATGAAGGCGCGACCGTTGGCCCTGCGGCCGATCAGTTCGCGTTTGCCGCGGCGCTGTGGGAGGCCCTCGCCGGCGCGCCCCCGTTCGTCGGCGCGAACATCGACGAGCTCGCCGTCGCCAAGCGCGAGGAGCGCGTCGGCCCGGCGCCACGCCGTGCACCGGGCTGGATGGTCGCGATGCTGCGCCGCGCGATGCGTCGGGATCCCGGTGATCGTCACGCATCGATGGCGGACCTCGTGCGGGCGCTCGAGCACGGCCTGGGGCGCCGCCGGCGTGTGCTCGCCGTCGCCGCGGCCGCCGCGACCGCCGCTGCTCTCGCCGTGCTCGCGATCGTGCTCGTCACCGTGCGCTCGACGTCCGGACCGGGCTGCAAGGTCGCCGGCGCCGATGTCGCGGCGACCTGGAACGACACGGCGCGCGCCCGCATCACCGCCGCCTTCACGGCGAGCGATCGGCCGCACGCCGCGACCACGCTTCCGCGCGTGCTCGCCGGGCTCGATCGCACGGCCGGCGCGCTGTCATCGGCACGCATCGCCGCGTGCGAGGCCGGGCGCAAGGGCGGTACGCAGGCCGCAGACGTGCTCGCGCGCCGCGACGCGTGCCTCGATCGCCGTCGCAACGATCTGCGCGCGATCGTCACGCTCCTTGGGAGCGGTCCCGATCCCGACGTGATCGACAACGCCTACGAGACCGTCATCGGGCTCGAGGATCCGGCGGGATGCGCTGCGTTCGCGCAGAGCGAGGTACTGCAGCCGGCGCCGGCCATCCGCGCGGACGTCGACGACGCGCGCGCGCGCCTCGCCGAGACCGACGCCCTCCTGAAGACCGGCAAGATGGCCGCCGCCGCCGCCGCGATCGACGCGCACGTGGCGCGCGCCCGCACCCTCGGCTTCGCGCCGCTCCTCGGCGAGACGCTGCTCCTGCGCGCGAGGATCCTCGCCGAGCAGGGCGATGCCGCTGGCGTCGAGGCCTTCGGCGACGCCGCGACGGCGGGCGCCGAAGCGCATGACGATCACCTGATCGCCGTCGCGCTCGTCGAACAGCTCGCGCTGCTAGAGGACGAAGGCGGGAAGCCCGCCGACGCGCTCCAGTGGATGGTCGCGGCCGAAGCCGCCGTGGCGCGGGCCAACGACCCCGAGCTGCGCGACGACTTCCTCGTAGCGCGAGGAAGCACCTACCGCAGCCTCGGGCGTTACGCCGAGGCCAGGGCCGATCTGGAGGCCGCGCTCGCCAGCGTCGAGGCGCGCACCAGCGAGGAGAGCTTCGACACCGGACTCGTCGTCGCGATCCTGGCCAACGTGCTCTCCGACGAAGGCAAGATGGACGAAGCGCTCGCGCTCGATCGTCGCGTCGAGGCGATCTATCAGGAGACGATCGGCCCCGAGCACCCGAAGTTCGCACAGCTGCTCAACAACATCGGCCTGCGCCTCGACGCCGCAGGCAAGTACGACGAGGCGCGTATCGAGCACGAGCGCGCGCTCGCCCTCAAGGAGCGCGTCATGGGTCCCGAGCACCCGTCGGTGGCGATGTCGCTCAACAACCTCGCGGTCGTCGCGAGTCATCGAGGCCGCGCCGCCGAATCACTCGCCTACAATCGTCGTGCGCTGGCGATCCGCGAGAAGACGCTCGGCCCCGAGCATCCGCTCACCGCGAGTACGCTCACCAACATCGGTATCGATCTCGCGCTCGGCGGCTCGAACGAGGAGGCGCTCGCCGTATACCGTCGAGCGCTGGCCATCCGCGAAAAGGTGCTAGGCCCCGAGCACCCGAGCACCGCGTCGACGCTCGCCTCGATGTCACGCGTCCTGATCAATCTCGGCCGACACGACGAGGCGCTCGCGGCCGCGAAACGCGCGCTCGCCATCCGCAAGAACGTGCTCGGCGATCACAAGCTGACGGCGAAGTCGTATCTCTACCTCGGCGAGGTGCTCGCGAGCATGAAAAAGCAGAACGAGTCCTGTGATGCGATCGCAGAGGGGCTCGTGGTCATGGGGAGAGTAGTGGACCCCGAACATCCGGAACTGATGAGCTACCTCATCGGCGCGTCGGACTGTCTGCTCATGCAAGGCAAGGCGCGCGCAGCCGTACCGCTCGCCGAGCGTGCGGTCGCGATCGGCGAGAATCACGACGGAGACGCGACGCACCTCGCACGTGCGCGCGGCGAGCTCGCCATCGCGCTGTGGGAGGCCGGCGGCAATGACGCGCGCGCGCTCCAGCTGGCGCGCGACGCCTACGCGCACCTGGCAGGTGTGCCCGGGAACGAGGAGGATACCGTCGGCCTCGTGCGCCTGCTGAAGGCCAATGGCGTAGCGGTGCAGGCGCCGTGAGTCGACGCTCAGCGTGCGGCGAGAGCGCGCGCCCGCACGGCGCCTAGCGCCGCCACCGCCGCGGGCTCGGCGCCGACCTCCTCCATGCGCTTCACGCGGGCGTCGAGCGCAGCGAGCGCGTCGGCCGCCTGCCCTGCCGCGATCTGGCACTCGGCGATGCCGATCGCGGCGCGCGTGATGGTCATCTCGTTTGCGAGCCGCTGGGCGCGCACGATCGCGCGCTGGTAGGCGGCGCGCGCCGTGGCGCAATCGCGATCGACCCGGGCGAGCTCCCCCTGCGCGAGGGGAAGCTCGTCCGTATCCGGATAGTCGAGCGAGCTCGCGTCGGCGAGGTGACGTCGCGCGACCGCCTTGTCACCACGTGCGAGCGCGATGAGCGCGGCGCTCCCGATTGCGTCCGCGATGTCCCGCCCCTTGGTCGCGCGCGCCGCCGCGACGCTCCGGTCCGCCAGCACGGACGCACGCGCTGGGTCGCGCTTGGTGAGCGCGACGGCCAGCTTCCTCGCCGTGACCATCACCGGTATGGAGTCGCCGGGGGCGGTCTTCTCGGCCCACGCCAGCGCGGTCTCGCATGCGTCGAGCATCGACGACCAGCGACCGAGCTGGTATCGCGCGCTGCACAGGGCCGCGGGTGCAACCCAGGCGTCGTCACCAGCCGCGCGAAGGATCTCGAACGCACGGCTGTAGCTGGCCTCGGCCGCGACCATGTCGCCACGCCGCTGCGCGATGTTGCCCAGGTTGAGGTAGTCGGACCCGACCTCGGGGTGATCGGGGCCGCGCTGGGCGATGTCGTAGTCCAGTCGCTGTTGCAGCAGCGCGGCGGCCTCGTCGAGGTTGTTGCGCGCCGTCTCGAACACGCTGAGGTTGGCGATGCCGTCCATGATGGCGACGTTGTCGGCGGCGAGCACCTTGCGCAGGATCGCCAGCGATTCGTTCTCGGCGGCGACAGCCTCGTCGTACTGGCGGAGCCAGTAGTGCGCGACCGCGACGTGATGCAGCCAGTTGCCGCGGAGGCGCGGCGGGTTCCCGGCGCGCTGGAGCGCGAGCTCCACGTACGACGTTCCGGCGAGGGCGTCGGCGGGTTTGCCGAGATCGGAGGCGAGCGTCCACGCGCGGCTGACCAGCGCATCGGCGACCCCGTGATCGTCGTGCGCCAGCGCCGCCGCCGTGGCCGCGCGATCGAACGCGGCCAGCGCACCGGGACCGTCGTTCGCATGGCTGAGCGCACGCCCGTATTCGGCGAGCGCACGCGCCAGGAGCGGCGTGTATCCGGTCTTCTCGGCGATGGAGACCGCCTCGGTCGAGAGCGGCATCCCGCGATCGAACAGGCCCACCTCGCCCAGTGCCGACGCGCGCGTCAGCAGATCCTCTCCGCGCTGGACCTCGGCGCGAAGGGCCGGCTCGGCCGGAAGCGGCATCGTCTCGCGCGGATCGTCGCACTCGGCGATCGGCCGCAGGCTGCCGACGACGGCCACCGCGTCGTCGAGCGTTTTCCGGTCGGCCTCGAGCCACGCCGCCACGATCGTGTCGATCTCGAGGCGGCGCTGCTCGAGGCAGCGGTTGCGGCGATCGAGGAGGTCCGGAGAGCTCGCACCCCGGCGCGTCTCCGCACACGCGCGCGTGCGCGCCGCCGTCCAGTCATCGCGATAGCGATCGAGCGCGGTCACCACACGCGCCGCGACTCCGCGTTGCGTCAGCGCGGCCGCGCGCTCGGGGTTCCAGGTAGGCTCGAACGCCGCACCGAGGCCGTCGCAGCTCGGCCCTTCGGCCGCAGGCGCACGCGTCGCGAGGACGATCGCCGTGGCCGTGCCTGCGACCGCGACCGCGCCCACACCCGCGAGCACCCACGCGCGGCGCGACCGCGGCGTGATCGTGGAGACGAACTCGTCGACGCTCGCGAAGCGATCGCCGGGCTTCCGCGCGAGCGCTCGCCGGATCGCCGTGCGAATGTGCCGCGGCACGGCGGTGTCGCGCGGCTCGATGCGGATCGTGCCCGCGAGCACCGCCTCCGCGATCTCGGGGATCGTGTCACCGGCGAACGGACGCTGCTCGTAGAGCGCCCCGTAGAGCGAGCACGCGAGCGCCCACTGATCGGTCCGCGCGTCGGTGGGCTCGCCGGCGTGCTGCTCGGGCGCCATGTACGCCGGCGTTCCGAGCAACGCGCCGGACCGCGTGAGCGCAAGGTCCTTGGACTCCACGCCATCGCTTCGCGTGACGTCGGTCGCGTCCCCCGTGGCGCGCACCAACCCGAAGTCGGTGACGCGTACGACACCGTCCCCGTCGATGAGGGCGTTTCCGGGCTTGAAGTCGCGGTGCACGAGGCCCATGCGATGCGCGGCGGCGAGCCCGCGCCCCGCCTGGATGTACACGTCGACGACCTCGCGCCAGGCGCGAGCCGCGGCCCGCCGCCAGGTGGCGAGGTTCACGCCGTCGACGAGCTCCATGACGATGCCCGTGCCGCTGCCGGCGCGGATGATCTCGTGGACGGTCACGACGTTGCGATGCGACAGCTTGGCCATCGCCTGCGCCTCGCGTACCAGCCGAACCCGCGCCTCGGCGTAGTCGCGCAGGAGCACCTTGATCGCGACGCGACGACCCAGCTCGGTATCGTGTGCCGAAAGCACCACGCCGGCGCCGCCCGCCCCGACGACATCGAGGATCCGGTAGCGACCGATGGTCCCGCCCGGCGCCAGGACCATGGCGTCGTCGCCGCTCCCGCCGGCATGCTCCACCGCGGTCGCGTCGTCGCCGGCCGGGGTCTCCGTCGGCGACGGAACCGTCGCATCGTCTCCGGAAACGGCCATCGCCCGATGATAGCGGTCACGCGAGCGCGACGAGCAGCGTGGCGAGAGCCTTCTTGTCCTTCCACCGCGCGTCCCGCCAAATCTTGCCAGATCGTTTCGTGTCGCAGCCGGATCGAACGCGCGGTCCGCTCGGTCGAGTCGTGCGGCGTTGGTGTCCCACCCCGACGCGAACCTCGTCGCGGAGCGTGAATCACGGCTCGTACGCAGCCGGTGGGTGGCGCGGTGGTTGCTGTGGCCGATCACCAGAATTCGCCCCTTCGGGCGGATCGAAAGGTAGCCATGATTCGATATCGAGATGTGATGGGATGCACCGCGATGGTGATTGGCAGTCTGCTTCACGGCGGCTGCGCGCTCGACGACGAGCTAGAGACCGAGTCGTCGACGGAAGAGATCGTCGGCGGGACGGTTGATTCCGACTACAAGTATCCGTGGGCCGTCGACATCGTCGTCAGCCCTGGCCCCAGTCAACGGAAGTGCTCGGGCGTGCTCGTTGCGCCGACCTGGGTGCTCTCCAGCGCCGCTTGCGTCGGTACAGTGACGGTGCCGGTGACGGTCTCGTACCAGCGAACCAATGCCAGCGGTGTCGGAACGTCCGAGTCGAAATCGGTGCCCACCAACCAACGCCCGCTCAATGGCGACCTCATCCTGCTGTCGCTAGGCACGCCGTTCAACGACCCGCTCCACCTGCTGACGCCCGCCGCGCTCCCCTCGAGCCCGGGCTTCGTCACGCAGAGCGGGACGCTCGTCTCCGGCCACCCGAACAACATCAGCGTGAGGGCGTCGACCCCGAGCCCGACAATCCAGACGGCGGGCGCGTCCACGTTCACGGCGCGCTCGACGGGATCGTCGTTGTGCGCGGCGGACCGCGGCGCTGGTTTCATCGTCCAGTCCGGTGGCAAGAACGTCGTGCTCGGCATCGCGACCGTCGCGGGATCCTGCGTCGCGAACGGCGAGACGTGGACCGGGGCACAGGTTGCCGGATACTCGCAGTGGATCCACGACGTCACGGGGATGTGGGGCGTGTTCGACACGTGGGCCAACGCGCCCCGCGCGAAGGCGATCTCGGGCGACTTCGACGGCGACGGTGATGCGGACATCGCGCTCGCCGGCGGCAGCGGGTGGAGCTCGATTCCTGTGGCCTTCTCGAACCGGGACGGGACGTTCGCGGTCACCAACGCAGTGGTCAACCAGTTCCCGGACTTTGCCGACGACGCTGGCGCGAAGATCGTCGCCGGCGACGTGAACGGCGACGGCAAGGACGATCTCGTCCTCACCGGCACCCAGCTCCTGTCGACCTGGTCGTCCATCCCGGTCGCGGTCTCCAACGGGGACGGATCGTTCGTGACGTCGAACCTCGTCACTCCCTACATCCCGGGCTGGTCGCTGGATGGGTCCGTGAAGGTCCTGATGGGTGACGTGGACAACGACGGCGACGACGACATCATCCTCACCGGCGGAACCAACTGGTCGACGATTCCGGTCGGCTTCTCCAACCGCAACGGCACGTTCACGGTGACCAACAACGAGGTCACGGCGTTTCCGGGGTGGGCGCAGGTCCCGGGTGCCAAGCCCGCCGTGACGGATACCAACGGCGACGGCAAGGTGGACATCGTCCTGGTCGGCGGAGCGGGTTGGAGAAAAGTGCCGACCGCGATCTCGGTCGGCAACGGCACGTTCACGTTCGCGGAACCGTGGGAGTCGAACATCGGGATCTTTTCGGAGAGCTCCACCGTGAAGCTGCTCGGCGGCTGCCGTCGCTCGATCGCGCACGCGTCGCGCCCTAACGGTCACCGCTGCGACGTCAACAACGACGGGCGCTCCGACATCATGCTCACCGGCGGCGCAGAGTGGTCGTCGATCCCGGTGGGCTACTGGGACCAGAACGGCACGATGACCGACACCAACGCTGTCGTCTCCCAGTTCCCGACGTGGGCGCAGGATGCCAACGCCAAGGCGGTCTCGGGCGACTTCAATGGTGACCGCCGCTCGGACATCGCGCTGGTCGGCGGCACGAACTGGTGGACCATCCCCGTGGCGAGCTCCAGCACCAACGTCAACGGAGCCTTCACCGTGACCAACAAGCTGGTCGACTGAGCCCGAGGCCGGACGTGGTCGGTCGCTCGCTACGGCGGGGGCCTCGCGCGCTGCTTCAGGTGGTCGCGCAGCGCGCGCCAGTGAACGACGTTGCGGCTCTCGACGCCGGCGCGGTCGGCGGCCGCGACGATCTCCCCGAGGAGGGCGAGGGCCTCGCGTTCCTTGCCGGCGTCGGCGAGCACCTCGGCGAGGGTGCCGCGCAAGGTGATCAGCTGGCCGTCCTCGGGGGGCATGGACGCGGCTCCGATGTCGACGGAGCGCCTCGCCGCGGCGACGGCCTCGTCGTGACGACCCTGAAAGCTGAGGATGCTGGCCTTCACGGAGAGCGCGATGGCGACGTCGCCACCTTCGGGGTTGCGGCGCGTGCGCACGCGCAGGCTCGGTTCGACCGCGGCCGCGGCCTCGGGAAGGCGCCTGGCGTCGCGCAGCACCTGCGCCAGATCGAGATACACGCCGGCGGCATCGTACGTGTCGGGGCCGTAGGCGCGGTCGAAGATCGCGATGGCCTCGCGATGCGCGGCGATCGCGTCGTCGTAGCGCTTCGCGAACCAGTGCGACTCGCCGACGCTCTGCAGCAAGCCGGCGAGCCGAGGCGCGACGGGCGAGCCGGGCTCGTCGGCGCCGGCGGCGACGAGGAGCCCACGCGCGATGTCGAGATCGGCGGCCGCGCCGGCCGCGTCGCCGGCGGCGTTGAGCACGTCGGCCTCGTTGCCGAGGACCTCGGCGCGCAGGAGCGGCGGATCGCCGGCGCGTGCGGCGGCGGCACGCGCGGCGAGCATCATGACGCGCGCCTCGTCGGGCTGCCCCTGGAACTGCGCGGTGAGGCGGCCCATGAGCGCCCACGTGTTCGCGGCCTCGGTATCGTCGCCGGCGCGCGCCGAAACCTCGGTCACCTCGCGGAGCACGGCGAGACCTCCCGCGATGTCACCGCTCGTGACGAGGAGTCGCCACTGCACCGCGAGCGCCTTCGAGAGCGTCGTCGGGTGTCCGAGCGTGCGGGCGCGCGCGACCACCGCGTCCATCCGCGCGGCGAGCCCGTCGGTCTTGCCGGCGCGGCGCTCGTCGTTGATGGTCGAGGCGTCGGCGACGATCGCCTTGGCTTCGGCGCGCGCCGCGGGATCTTCGGGCAGCTGCTCGGCGGCGAGGAGCGCGTCGACGTCGGCGCAGCGCTCGATCGGCGCGATGCCACCGATGCCCTTGATCGCGCCCTCGAGGCTGTCGGCGTCGCTCGCCCCCTCGAGCCCGGACACCGCGCCGCCGAGCCCCGTGAGCCACTTGTCGAGGCACGCCATGCGCGCGTCGAAGATGGTGTCGGACTGGCGGTTCTCGACCTTGCTGGCGCGGCACGTGGCGAGCTGCATGTCGCGCCACGCCGGCGCGGCGCGATCGAACGCCGCGGCCGCCGCCGTGAAACGCGCGGCGCCGTTCTGCGGATCGATCGCCTCGAGGTGCGCGCGCAACGACGTCTGCCGCGCCGGCCCCCACACCGCCTCGACGCGCGCCGTCGGCACCGGACAGGGATCGACGTGCGTCGAGCGCATGTTCATCGCCGCGACGGCACCGCCGCCCGACGCGACCACCAGCGCGATGCCGCCGGCGGCGAGCCACGCGCGCCGGCGCGCGCTGGCGCGGCGATCGATCTCGGCGAGCAGCGCCGCGATGCTCGGCCAGCGCGCGTCGGGGTCGACCGCGAAGCCGCGCTCGATGATCGACACCAGCCAGCCCGGCACGTCGCGCTCCCCGGCGGCACCGCCGCGCGCGCGCCGGCGTCCCGCCACCACCGCTTCCTTGAGCTCGGCGGGCGTGAAGCCCTCGAACGGCGTCTCGCCGAAGAGCGCGAGCCACAGCGCGACGCAGAAGGCGAACTGGTCGCTGCGCGCGTCGACCTCGGCGTGTTGCCACTGCTCGGGCGACATGAAGATCGGCGTGCCGCCGATGACGTCGGGATCGGCGCCGCCGCTCTCGGCGAGGCCGAAGTCGCTGACGCGCGGGCGGCCATCCTTGCCGATGAGCACGTTCTCGGGCTTGAAGTCGCGGTGCACCAGGCCGGCCTCGTGCGCGGCGACCAGGCCGTTGCCGGCGGCGACGAACATCGCGAGCACCTCGCGCCACGTGCGCGGCTCCGCCGCGAGCCACGCCTTGAGCGTCGTGCCCTCGACCAGCTCCATCGCGATGAAGAGGTGATCGGCGGCGCGCCCGACCTCGTAGACCGTGACGGCGTTGGGATGCGACAGCTTCGCCATCGCCTGCGCCTCGCGCTGCAGATACGCGCGCGACTCGACGCCGGCGCCGCTGGTGTGCAGCACCTTGATGGCCACCTTGCGGTCGAGCTCGGGATCGAACGCCGAGAGCACGATGCCCATGCCGCCCGAACCGAGCACGCCGAGGATCACGAAGCGGCCCATCGTGCCGCCGGGCGCGCTGCCGCTGCCGAAACGCGGCATCGACCCGCCGCCGGTCTCCGTGGCCGGCGTCGGGACGGTCTGGTCGTCGGCAGAGGAAACCAAGGCCCTTACTCTAACGCGCGACGACGAGATCGGTGGTCCAGAGATCGCCGAGCCAGCGCGAGCGGGCGACGATGATCTCGTCGGTCACGTAGGTCGCGCCCATGATCACCTCGGAACCAGCGGCGAGGGTTCGCAACGTCTTGCCGGTGGCGATCTCGAGCTCGACGAGGCGGGCGTTGCTGCGCACGACGAGCAACCGGGTGCCGTCGGGAGACCACTCGACGAAATTCCAGGGCACCGGCCCGCCGGGGAGCGACACGTCACGTGACCGGTGCGTCTTCACATCGACGATGCGTACGCTGAAGCCATCGCCGGTCTGGACGAGGTATGCGAGCCGATCATCGACTGGAGAGGATGCCGGCGCGCGGCCTGGTTCGGGCACGAGCCAGGCGACCTCGCCGCCGGCAACGGAGACCGCCGCGATCCGCGTTCGCGTGCCGTCCACGCGCTCGAAGTAGATCTGCGTCCCGTCGTACGAGAACGCCGGCGAGAGCTCGCCGGGATCGGGCACGAGCTGACGCGGCGGTGCGCTACCGTCGACAGGGCCGATCCAGAGTCCAGACGAACCGTCCGTGGCGGCGAGCATCGTGCCATCGCGCGAGACCGCGAACCGTACCGGCAGGAGGTCGCCGAACAGAACCCGGCGCGCCGGCCCCGTCTTCGCGCGATCGCTCTCCCAGATGGATGGGCCGTCGGTTCGATCCGAGATGAAGAAGAGGCGCGTCGTGCCCGGAACGCTTCTCGGAAACGTGTCGTCCCATTCCCCCCGCGGGAGGTCTACGAGGTGCGAGACACCGCCCTCGGTCTGCACGAGCGCAAGGTTGTTGACGTCCCTGCAATCCGACCAGACGGCTCGCCCGGTCTCCTGATTGATCGCGAGCTGCTTGCGCGCCGGCACGCTTCCGCGGCCCATGGGTTTCGCGGGGCCACCGTCGAGCGGCACGCGGATCAGCTCGGTCGAAACTTCGGAGGCGATCATCTGCGCGACGAATACGGCGTCACCCTCGGGCGCGAGCACGAGCACTTCCTCCAGTGCCTGGTCGCTACGGTAGAGCGGCGTCGGTGCGCCGCCATCCGGCGGAAATACGAAGACCGCGCCGGAGTGGGACGTTCCGTTGGCGCTCGCGCCGAGCATCACCAGGCGCCCGTCGCCCAGCTCGAGGCCGAGCATCGGCGCGACGTCGGCGGGCGGAGTCATGCGGCGGCTCTCCTTGCCCGTCGCGATCTCGATGCTGACAATCGCCTTGCGCGTCCCTCCCCACAGCCGCGTTCCATCGGGCGACCACACCGGTCGCAGCGACGAGCCGCCCACGATCTTGCGCGACGGCCCCAGACTTCCGTCGGGCAAGATGTCGGCAACCTGCGACGACATCCCGGCCTCGTCCATCCGCAGGAACGCGAGGGCCCGACCGTCGGGCGAGATCGACGTGGCGAAGTCCCAGCCCACGGTGCGCGTGAGCTCCCGCGTGGTCCACGTCGCCGTATCCGCGGCGAACAGGTGGGTGTCGGCGCCCACCTGCCCGTCGAAGTAGACGGTGTTGCCATCGGGCGAGAGCGCCGGGAACTCCTCGCACGCGTCGTTGAACGTCACCCGCTTGGCCGCATTTGACGCGAAGTGCGCCGTCGGGCGCTCGACCGGGAGCGTGCGACCACCGCCACCATTGCCGCCGGCGAGGGCCATCGCGGCGACCGCGGCGCCGCCCGACGCGACGGCGACCGCGAGCCCGCCGGCGATGATCCCGGCGCGGCGACGCGCCCGGCCACGCCGATCGATCTCGGCGAGGAGCGACTTCAGGTCGGGCCACCGCGTGGCCGGATCGACGGCGAGCCCGCGATCGAGGACCGCGGTCAGCCAGCCGGGCACGCCGCGCTCGGAGGCCTTCCCGTCGCGCACGCGCCGCCGTCCTCCGATGACGGCCGCCTTCAGCTCGTCGGTGCTCTCGCCCTCGAACGGCGTGCGGCGGAAGAGCGCGATCCAGAGCGCCGCGCAGAACGCGAACTGATCGGCGCGCGCGTCGATCTCCCCGCGCGCCCACTGCTCGGGCGCCATGTAGGTCGGCGTGCCGCCGACCAGCGTCGGATCGGCGCCGCCCACCTCGGCGAGCCCGAAGTCGGTCACGCGGGGACGGCCGTCCTTGCCGAGGAGCACGTTCTCGGGCTTGAAGTCGCGGTGCACGAGCCCGGCGTCGTGCGCGGCGACGAGGCCATGCCCTGCGGCGACGTACATCGCCACCACGTCGCGCCACCCGCGCCGCTCCGCGACGAGCCACGCCTTGAGCGTCGTCCCCTCGACCAGCTCCATCGCGATGAAGAGGTGCTCGCCGGCGCGACCGACCTCGTAGATCTGGACGACGTTGGGATGCGACAGCTTCGCCATCGCCTGCGCCTCGCGCTGGATCGCCGCGCGCGTGTCGGCGCCGGAGACGCGGAGGTGGAGCACCTTGATCGCGACCTTGCGATCGAGCTCGGGATCGAACGCCAGCAGCACCACGCCCATGCCGCCAGCGCCGAGCACGCCGTGGATGCGGAAGCGACCCATCGTGCCGCCGGGCGCCGGTCCGCCGAAACGCGCAACCGTCCCGGCGCCCGTCTCGTGGGTGGGCGTCTGGACGGTCGTGTCTCCGGTGTCGGGCTTCGACAACGCCCGGATACTACGCGGTCACTCCGGCGGAGGCCCGCTGATCGACAGCTTGGGGTTGGTGTAGAGCGTGATCTCGTCGTGGATGCCCATCCCCGACTCCGACACCGAGAAGTCGCAGATGCGGCCGTCGGCGCAGCCGTCGTGGAACTTCGAATCCGGCTCGACCTTTACCCGGCCGTCGTGGCCGTAGCTCTCGAGGAGCTTGCGCGCGTCGGTGGGCGTCTTGCCGAGGAGCGCCGCGAGCTGATCGCGGACGACGGCGCCGGAGATGCGCTGCGTCCTGTACACGTTGTACTGCACCATCGCGTACGCCTTCACGGTCTCGCCCGGCGCCGGCGACTGGCAGTTGACCTGCCCCTCGACCTCGGGCGCGCCGTCGCACGAGAGCGGCTTGGCCTCGGCCTCGGTGCGGAAGCCGGCGGCCTTCACGGCGGCGAGGGCTTCCTCCTCGGTCTTGCCGGTGAGGTCGGGCACGACGACGTCGCCGCTGCTCGAGGAGGAGCTACCGGCGGGCGAGTCGTTCACCGACGTGCTGGTCTTGATCAGGCTCTTGCAGCCCAGGAGGGCGCTCAAGAGCATCGCGGTCGTGAGGATCTTCATGGCTACTTCACCTTCGCGCCGAGGAGCCAGTTGGGCACATCGGTCTTCTTGTTGGGCCACGTGACGAGGAGGTCGGCGGCGCCGTCGTTCGCGTTCACGGCGGAGAACTTCACGCCCTTCTTGAGCAGCGGGGCGTAGACCGCCTTGATCTTGAAGTCGGACCAGGTCTGGTCGTACTCGTTGATGCCCATCTTGTCGCAGATCAGCTCGTAGTCGATCGTGCCGTCCGGGTTGATGCGCGAGATGCGCTTGCCGCGGTGGCTCTCGACGCACTCCTTGCGCTTCACGATGAAGCGCTCGAGGGTCACGACCACCACGTCACCCTCGACCTTGGTCGACGCGATGACACCGCCCGCGCTGCCGACCACACCGCCGCTGCGGTAGTACGGGCGCGTGGTCTTCGGCCAGTAGATCTGCTCGTCCATGTCGTCGAGCGTCAGCTTCTCGGTCAACATGCGCGAGAACGCCATCGTGCGCGGGCCGCGGTAGCCGACGGTGTCCTGCGCGTTGTAGGCCAGGAAGTCGCCGATGCCCGACTTGGGGCGACACAGCTGGTACGCCTCCGACGCGAGGTTCACCTCGGGCACGTCCATGAGCACCGGCCCCGCCGTCTTGGCGAAGCCGCCGAACGGATCGAAGCGCTCGTCCTTCATCTTCTCCCACGTCGACGCCGGGATCTTGCCCACCGCGGTCTGGAGCGCGGCCGCGGTCGTCTCCTCGCAGCCTTCGAACTGCTTGCGCGAGCTCGACCACCACGCCGAGTTCATGCGAGTTACCAGCTCGAGCAGCTTGGTGTTCTTGCCGAGCGTGTCGTTCCACTCGGTGCGCGCCTTGGCCGAGACGTCGAACATCGTCTTGTAGACGGGATCGACCTGCCACGCCGCCTGCACCTTGCCGGCGTGCTCCTCGAGCCGCTTCTTGATGTCGAACGCCTTGAAGCGGATCAGCATCTTGATGTCGCCGGTGTGCTTGGTGTCGCCGCGCAGCTCCTCGTTGAGCTTGCCGAGGTCGAACGCATCGACGTCGCCCTGGCACACCGCCCACGTCGCCGCGGGCGGCGCCGAGGACGTCACGCTGGTCTCCTGCTTCAGACACCACTCGAGGAACGCGAAGCGACCGACCTGGCTGAACGACGCGCCGAACGCGTCGGCGATGTAGATCGGGTCCTCGTAGGAACCGTTGCCGCCGCCCTGCTCGAAGCCGTCCTCGATCGCCTTGTACTGATCGAGCGGCGTGAACTGCGAGAGGTCCTTGCTCGAGTAGGTGAGCTTGGTGTTGCGGCCGCCGTTCGCGTTCTGCCAGGCGACCACGTCGGCCCAGTCGGCCTCCACCATGCCGAGGCGCTTGGCCCACGCGGCGCGGCTCTTCTCGATCTCGGCCTTGTTGGCCTCGACCTCGTGGTTGGGCGCGCAGAGCGCGTGCGCGAAGGCGACCACCGCGGTCTCCGCGTCCTTCGACGAGAGGTCCTTGAGGTCGGGATCATCGTCGAACGAGGCGCCCTTGCACCAGGCGGGCTCGGCCGCGGCCGAGCGCACGTTCCCGATGACGAGCGCGCCGAACGCGACGGCGGCGAGGGTCAGCTGCTTGTGCATGGCGGCGGGAAGAGCAACGGATGTGCCGCCCGCAAGTACGCGTCGCCATTCGACTGCGACACGCGGTCGACCGGCGTCGAGCGAATTGCACGCTCGACTTGTCCGGTCTTCACGCCGTCCTCACGAAGCGTCCGAAGCGCGGACACGGACGGCGTGGAAGAAAGCGTGACATCGGCGGTACCTGACCGACCTCTGGCACCATGCGCGCTGGCAATCAGCGGGTTAGGCGCGGCTCACACGTTGCTGTCGCTGCGGGCGTGGATCACCTCCTCGCCATCCTCATCGCGGGCCTCGCCGGCCTCCACGTCTCCACCTGGGGCATGTACAAGGACGGCCCGCACGAGGGCTTTCGCTGGGCCACGTACGTGCGCTCGACGCTGATCGCGATCGCGATCGGCGCCGGTGCGTATCCGTTCCTCGACTGGGATCTGAGCGGCGACCTCGGGCTGCGCATCGTGTTCTTCGGGCTCATCTACTGCCTCGAACGCGGTGCCACCGAGTTCTGGAAGTACTTCATCCGCGAGGAGGACCAGAGCAAGTACTTCATCCCGATGCAGTTCGGCATCATGGGCAAGCCGATGAAGAACGCGCCGCGCCGCATCGCGATCGGCGTGGCCGTCGCCCTCGCGTGTGCCGGCGTGTTCTTCGGGCTACGCGCCCTCGACGCACGCTGCGACTGGCCCGACTGGCTCGTGATCCTGACGGTGGGCAGCGCGTTCGGCTGGATCTCGGCGTGCGGCGGCGCGTGGAAGGACGCGCCGATCGAGGGCTTCGAGACCTTCAAGTTCTTCCGCAGCCCCGGCGTCGCCGCGGCATGGGCCACCGTGGTCATCCAGTTCACCGACTCGTGGCCGGTGATCGCGCTCGCCGCCGAGGGCTTCACCGTCGCGAGCATCGAGACGTACAAGAAGTTCGGTCACCCCGAGAAGCCGCCCGGCAAGTTCGCCGGCAAGCCGATCGTCGCGCCCGAGCACTTCCACTTCCGCCGTCCCTTCGCGCACGTCTTCTTCGCGATCTGGACGTGCCTGCTGCTCCACCTCGTGCTGGTCACTTTCGCTTGAGCAGCGCGCGCGCGTCCTCGACGCGCTCGCCGTCGGGGCCGGCGCGCCGGAGGTACTCCTCGAGCGGCTTCTTGGCTTCCTTGGTGCGCCGGGTCAGGGCCAGCGCCTCGCCGAGCACGAAGTACGCGTCGACGTTGTCGGGATCGAGCTTGATGGTCTTCTCGGCGGCCTGCGCGGCGCCGCCGTAGTCGCCGAGCTCGGCAAGCACGGTCGCGAAGGTCGACCACGCGTCGGCGTGATACGGGTCGGTGGTCGTGGTCTCGAGCAGGAGGCTCTTCGCTTTCGCGAGGTCGTCGCCGATGTACGCCGCGAGCGCGAGCCAGTAGCCGGCGTCGGCGCGCTGGCGGCGCGGCGCCTTGGCGAGGAGGTCGCGCGCCTTCAGGAACTGCTTCTGCGCCTCGGCCGGGCGACCGCCGGAGAGCTCGAGGCGCCCGCGCGCGAGGTGCGTCTCGGGGCGGCCGGGGAAGAGGCGCGTCAGCTCGTCGGCGACGGTCTGCGCGCCGGTGGTGTTGCCGCCGATCACGTACGCGTCCATGAGCAGCAGGCGGATCTCGAGGTCGTCGGGCGCGCCCTTGGCCGCGGCCTCGAGCCCCGACACGGCGGCGGCGACGTCGCGCTTGCGCAGCGCGAGGCGGCCGCGCTCGCGGGCGACGCGTGAACGCGCGGCGCCGGCCTGCTCGGCGAGATCGAGCGACGCCTTCGCGGCGTCCAGCTCGCCGGTGAGGGTCTGCGCGCGCGCGACCTCGACCTGCACCGCGCCGTCGTCCTTCGCGTCGGTGGCGAGGCGGACCAGCGCGTCGCGCCCGCCCGCGGCGTCGCCGTCGTCGACGAGGAGCACGGCCGACTCGAGGCGCACCGCGCGCGAGGACGGCAACATGCCGGCCGCCTGCCCGTACGCCGCGCGCGCAGCGGTGAGCTCGCCGGCGTCGCGCTCGACGCGCGCCAGCTCGAGCCACGCCATGCCGGCGAGCGGCCCGGCCGGACCGTCCTTGAACTTCGTGAGCGCGGCGCGCGCGGCGTCGAACTGGCGCGTCACGCGCTTGGCCGAGGCGAAGACGATCGCCACCGGCGCCGACGCCTGCGGACCGTACCGAGGCTCGATGCGCGCCAGCGCGGCGCGCGCGTCACCGCGCTCGAGGTCGATCTCGGCGCGCGCCACGATCGCCTCCTCGAAGTCGGCGCTCCGGGCGAGCGCGGCATCGAGGTCGCGCTCGGCGCCGTCGAGATCGCCGAGCGCGTGCGCCAGCGCGGCGCGCGCGACCAGCGCGTCCATGGTCGACGTCGCAGCGCCGGTGAGACCGCCGAGCACGGCGCCTGCGCCGGCGACATCACCGGCGGCGAGGCGCGCCCGCGCGGCGACGATCGTGAGCGGCGCGCTCGCGCTCCACCGCGTGAGCCCGCGCTCCGCGGCGGCGCGCGCGGCGGCGATGTCACCCAGCGCGAGCAGCGCGGCGGCTTCGGCCTCGAGGAAGGGTCGGCTGTCGATGCGCGCGCCCTGGGCGCGCTCGAGCGCGCGGCGCACGGCGATGCTGTCGCCGACCGCGAGCTGTACCTCCGCGAGCGCGAGCTGCGCCCACGCCGCCTGCGCCGGCGACACCCCGAGCGGCTGCTCGGCCGCGGGCTTGCCCGACTCGGTGACCAGCGCCTCGAGCTCGGCCACGAGCTTGGCGGTGTCCTGGCGCGCCGCGCCGCTGCGGGCGCGCACGCGGGCCCGCGCGATGGTCGCACCGGGATGCGTGACGGCGCGGCCGAGCTCCTTGCTCGCGAGCTCGTCGACCTTCGCGCACGCCTTCTCGGCCTCGGCCCACAGCTTGCGCGCCATCTCGGCCTCGCACAGCGCCAGCCACGCCGACGGGCGAGGATCTTGCTCGGCCGCAACCTTCGCGGAGGCCGCGGCATCGTCCCAGCGCGCCTCGACCAGCGCGGCGCGCGCCATCACGAGCGACACATCGGCGTCGTCGGCGGGACCGGCCGCCGTCGCCGCCGTGCGCGCCTCGGAGGGATCGCCGTCGACGATGGCGAGCCACGCCCGCGCCAGCGCGGCGTCCTTGCCGGTCTGCTCGCCCAGCGCCTTCACGGCAGCGCGCGCACCCTCGACGTCGTCGTGGTAGTCGGCGGCGAGCTGGGCCTGCGAGCGCGCCAGCGCGGCACGATGTCCGGCATCCGGACGAACTCGATTGACGCCGGCGAAGCGATCGCGGGCGCTGCGCCAGCCGGTCCACGTGTCGGCCCGCGCATCACCGCGCGCCAGCTCGCGCGCCTCGGAGATGCGCTTGTCGAGGCGCAGCTCGCGGATCCAGAAGCCGGCGAACACGCCGCCGCCGATGATCACGACGGTGATGAGCGCCCAGACCGCGATCATCCACGGCCGGCGACCGCGGAGCTGCGGCAACGGCGCGCTGCCGGGACGCACCAGCTCGGTCTCGGGACGGATGTTCCAGCCCGGCGGGCGTGGCGGCGGCGGCATCGGCATCGGTGCGCCGGGCGGCGGCACGGGGACACCGGTCGGGTCCGTCAAGCCCGCGCGAATGAGCGCGAGGTCGGCCCGCTGCGCCGGGGTCGGCTCGGGTGGCGGCGGCGGCGCGGCCGGCATCGACGCCGTCGGTCGCATCGCGGCGACGTTCATCGGCACCATGGTCTGCGCCTGCGGCGCGGCGCGCGGGACGGCGCCGGGTGGTGTCCCGGTCGCGCCCGGCGGCATCGACGGCAACCCCGCGGGCGCGCGCGACGGCGCGGCGTCGGCGAGCGGACCCGGCGCCATCGCGGCGAGCTGCGGATTGGGACGCACCGGCTCGTCCTCGGGGAACAGCAGCTCCATCGCGTTGGGCTTCGGCGGATGCGGCGGTGCCGCGGGCAGGATCGGCTTGGGCACGGTCGGTTGCTCGCCGGTCGTCGGCGGCGCCGGCACGGGCAGCCGCGGCGACGGCTGCGGCATGCGCGGCTTGGCCTGCGTGTCGCCCTCGGAGCTCTCGTCGCTGCCCCACACCGCGACCGGCCCCTTCTGCGACGACTTCTTCACCGGGCGGCGCGTGAACAGATCCATCGTCGGCTTCTGCCCGAACACGTCCCCCGTCGATTCCTCCTCGACGTCGAGCATGTCGTCCTCGCCGATCGGCGACGTGTTCGTTCCCTTCTTGCCGCCCGCGGCCGCGCTCACCGGCGGCTCGGCGACGTCGTCGTCGTCGTCCTCCTCGAGATCGACGTCGGCCAGCTCGACCGTGCCCGAGCGGTCGCCGATGGCCAGCTCCTCGGGTGGTGGCGTGCGGCCCGAGCGCAGCGCCGCGCCGCTGATCGGCCGCGTCAGGCTGCCCGACGCGCCCGTCCCCGCCGCGTCCCCACCGCGGTGCGCCGGGTAGTGCTTGGTGAGGCTGTCGCCGTAATCGCCGACCGCCGGCCCCGTCGTGCGCGCGCCGTCGGCGGCGATGGCCAGCCGTGCCTCGGCGAGCAGGCTCGCGATCGCGGGGTCACCGGGCGCCAGCTCGTGCGCGCGCTCGAGGGCGTCGACGGCGGCGAACGCGTCGCCCTTCCTGAGGAGCGCCTCACCCTTCAGCTGGTGCGCGCCGCCGTTGCGCGCGTCGAGCTCGACGGCGACACGCATCTCCGCCAGCACCTCGTCGTAGCGGCGCAGCGCCAGGAGCGCCTGGCCGAGCACGAGCCGGCCGCTCACATCGGTGGGCCGCGCCAGGAGGCCGAGGCGACACACCTTGACGGCCTCCTGGTACTGACCGCCCAGAACCAGATCTTGTCCCCGGCTGACGAAGTCGGGTTGGGCCACTGCGACTGAATCTTACTCCAGGCCCGGCATCTCCGCGCCCCGGACCCGTGATTCCTCGACGATACGCCAGGCTTTCCCGTGGCGCTCCCAGGCCTGCCTGGCCCAGGTCTCGCGTACGGTTCCTTCGGAGTCCTTGTACCAGGTCAGCTTGACCTGGACGTCGGCCGACTCGCCCTTGTCCTTCACGCGGACCACTTCGTAGTCGCTGATGCGCAGGTCCTCGGCCAGCTCCTCGCGCTCGTCGAGGAACTGATCGCGCTCCCTCGACGGCACGCGGCCCGCCGCCGCCGTGAAGCGCTCCCAGCGCACGCCGTCGTTGTACGTGCGCACCGCATCCATGAGCGTCTCGCCCCTGGGCGTCGCGCCGCAGCCGGCGAGAAGGATGCTGAGCCACAGGCCGCCGATGATCAGGGTCTTCATGATGCGTCTCCTCCGCTGCCGCGCTTGGCGCGCACAGCTGCGATGGCCTTCAGATCCGCCTTGCCGAGCTCGCCCGTCGCGACCAGCACGACCAGATAGACCAGGCCGATGATCGCCGCCTCGACCAGCGTCATGAGCGGCGTCTCGAACGGGATGACGCGGCCGACGGCGAGCGCGGCGATGACCGCGGCGCCGACGCGCAGCAGGCTCAGCACCGGCACGAACGCGCCGAGCTTGCGCCACAGGAAGTAGCCGGCGAGCGCGGCGCCCAGCACCATCGAGCAGCCGGTCGTGGTCGCGGCGGCGAGCAACACCTCGGTGCCCGGATCGCACATCGGGATCACGATGGCGTTGCCGACCGCGGCGATGGTGAGCGTGACCGCGGCGCTGATGATCGCCTCCTTCGTGAGGCCGGCGCCGTTGAGGATGGTGCCGGCGATCGCGAAGATCGAGAAGGCGACATTGCCGAGCGCGAGCGCGGTCAGCGCGGGCGCGCCGAGGCGGGCGTAGTCGGCCTGGTACGGGATGTCGAGGAGCGGCTCGGGGTTCGCCGCCATCACGACCGCGAGCGCGGTCGCGAACACCAGCGAGTACCGCAGCGTGATGTTGACGTAGCGGCGCGTGGTCTCCGCGTCGGCGTCGAAGGTGGAGCGCGACACCAGCGGGAACACCACGAAGGTTGCGGCGAGGATGGCCTGGTACGAGAGGCGGGCCAGGTTCTGCACCGCGCGGTAGTAGGCGACCTGCACGTCGGCGAGCGCCGACGGGTCGAGCGTGAAGCCCGCGGTCTTGCGCGCCCACGGCAGCACGCGGTCGAGATCGTTGGCGAGCGCCTGCCCGTGCTCGCGGTACCACTCGGTCGCGAGCCGCTTGAGCAGCAGCTGATCGACGAACATGATCATGTTGAGGAGGACGAGGTAGAGCGCGACGCCGGCGAAGAAGCGCAGCATCGGCTTCACGGGCACGCGATCCTCGGCGGCGATCTTCCCCGGCAGCCCGACCACGAACGTGGCGAGCGTGAGGATGAGGACGACCGCGGCGACCCAGCCGCCGATCGCGCCGTAGAGCCCGAGGCCGGCGGTGGCGAGCCCGAGGATGCCGAGCGCGCGCAGCGTCGCGAACGTGATGTCGAGGCCGGCCTGCTTGTTGAACTCGCGGCGACCGTTCGCGGTGCCGACGAGCACGGCGTAGAACGAGTAGCCGGCGACGATGCCGCCGGCGAGCATGAGCGGACCGACCTTGCTCATGTCGTGGAGCAGCCAGGCCCACAGCGGCGAGAGCGCGATGAAGAGGATCGCGACCGGCAGGCCGATGAAGAGGTGCATGCGCAGGCCGGAGGCCTCGACGGCACGCGCCGTCTCGGGGCGCTGCGCCGTGAAGCGCGACACCGCCTGGATCGATCCGGTGACGAGCACGTTGTTGATCGGCGAGACGACCGACGACACCACCGCGTACGCGCCGAACACGGTGCGCGCGAGCACCGCCGGCAAGCGGAACTCGATGACCGCGCCGGCGATCATGAAGTAGAGCTTCGCGAAGGCGATGTAGAGGACGCCCCGGCCGGCACCGGTGCCTGTGGACGCGGTTGGAGCGGTGGACTTCTCGGGCTCGCTCACGTGGGGTTCTTCTCGGGTAACACGGCAGGATTTCAGGGGCAATTTTCAGCTACCCTGCGCGCGATGTCGCCACTGCGCCCGCTCCTGGCGGCGCTCGTCCTCGTGTCCGCCGCGGCTGCGCCGGCGGCCGCTGCCAGAGGCAAGTCCGTGACCGCCGTGCGGGCCACGTCCGGCATCGCCGTCGACGGGGCGCTGGACGAGGCGGCGTGGGCGGCGGCCGAGCCGATCCGCGACCTCGAGCAGAAGCTGCCCGCGTATGGCGCCAGGCCCCGGTATCCCAGCGAGATCCGTGTGGTGTTCGACGGCGACGCCCTCTACATCGGCGCGCGCATGTGGAACGCGCCGGGCGCGACGCGCCAGGTCATGACGCGCCGCGATCAGACGCGCGACGCCGAGCGCTTCATCGTCTCGTTCGACCCGTATCGCACGCGTCGCCTGGCCTACAGCTTCGCCGTGACGGCGGCCGGCGTGCGCGCCGACTGGATCCACACCGACGATACCGAGGGCGATCGCGACATGTCGTGGGATCCGGTGTGGTCGGCGGCCACGCGCCTCGAGGCCGACGGCTGGAGCGCCGAGCTGCGCGTGCCGTGGTCGCAGCTCCGCTATCCGGACCGCGCGGGCGCGGTGTGGGGCGTGAACTTCAACCGCTACGATCCCGACGTGAACGAGGACGTGTTCTGGATCGCGGTGCCGCGCGATCGCGTGGCGTGGTCGTCGTACATGGGCGAGCTGCACGGGCTGGTCGGATTGCCGCGCCGCTCGGGCGTGGAGCTCCTGCCGTACATCTCGTCGTCGGTACGCGTGGCCGAGACCGACGGTGACGGCGATCAACTCCGGCCCGACGGCAACGTCGGGCTCGACGCGAAGGTGAGCCTCGGCGCCGGGCTGACGCTCGACGTCGCGGTGAACCCCGACTTCGGTCAGGTCGAGGCCGATCCGGCGATCGTCAACCTCACCGCCTACGAGGTGTCGCTGCCCGAGCGGCGGCCGTTCTTCGTCGCCGGTAACGAGATCTTCGCGAGCGCGCCCGGACACTACTTCTACAGCCGCCGCATCGGCGACGAGCCCGATCGTCTGCTGGGCGCGGCCAAGCTGTCGGGGCGCGTGGGCGGCGGCACGAACGTCGGCGCGCTGGCGGCGATCACCGAGGACAAGACGGCGTCGGACGACGTCACGGGCTGGAGCGTGGCGCGCGTCGAGCGCGAGGTCGACGCCTCGCGCATCGGCGCGACGGTCGCCGCCGTCGGCCGCGCCATCGACGGCGCCGCGGCGCGCGCGCAGCCGAGCGGTGCCGTCGTCGCGGGCGTCGACGGTACGCACCGCTGGGACGACGGCGGTTGGGAGCTCGGCGGCTCCAGCGGCGTGAGCTCGATCTGGGGGCACCGCGACGCCATCGCCGCGATCCAGACCACCAGCACGCACTACTTCCAGCGGCCCGACAACACGCACGTCGAGCTCGATCCGACGCGCACGACGCTGAGCGGCTGGCACACCAACGGGCACGTCGCGCGGCGCGCCGGCGCGATCCAGGGCCAGGCCGAGCTCCTCGTCGAGTCGCCGGAGTTCGACACCAACCCCACCGGCCTCCTCGCCAGCGCCGACGAGATCACGGCCAGCGGATACGGCGGCTGGTACGACACGACGCCGAGCACGAGCTGGCTGGCGTGGCAGGTCGAGCTCGAGGCGGCATCGACCTGGACGTTCGGCAACGAGCGGCGCATGACGTACGGCCAGGCCAGCATCAGCGGCGTCACGACGAGCCTCTTGCACGGGTACGTCGGCGCGGGGCTGATGGCGCCGTCGGTGTCGGACACGCGCACGCGCGGCGGCCCGCTGGTGTCGCTGCCCGCCGGCGCGTACGTGATGGCGAACGCGAGCTCGAACAACTCGAGCATCGCGACGTGGGGCGTGAACGCGAACGCGCAGTACCAGCCGAGCGGGACCAGCGAGGTGGGCGCCGGCGGCAGCATCAGCCTGCGCCCCGACGCGCGCGTGCGCTTCGAGCTGGCGCCGCGCGTGAAGCTGGCCCGCGACCGGCTGGCGTACGTGGCGACCATGCCGGGCGGACCGGCCGACACGTTCGGCGTCCGCTACGTGTTCGGCGCGCTCGAGCAGCGCGAGCTCGTGCTGGTGACGCGCGTCGAGCTCACGCTGCGTCCCGATCTCGCGATCGATCTGTACCTCGAGCCGTTCGTGTCGACCGGCACGTACACCGACCTGGCCGAGCTGGAGGCGGCGGGCACGCGCGACCTGCGCCGCTACGACGACGTCACGCGCCGCGGCGCGAGCGTCACCGTCGACGACGGGGGCGCCTTGTTCTCGCTGCCCGAGCCGGACTTCACGGCGCGCTCGCTGCGCTCGACGGCGGTGCTGCGCTGGGAGCCGCGGCCAGGCTCCACGCTCTACGCCGTGTGGCAGCAGGATCGCGGCGACAGCGAGCTGCGCGCGCGTGCGCTGGGCAGCGGCCTCGCCGATTCGTTCACGGCCCCCGGCGCGCACACCATCGCGGTGAAGCTCGCGTGGTGGCTCGCGCGCTGACGCGCGAGCCGCGGATCCGGTGATTCGATCAACCGGTGGGCGTGACCCCATGCCCGGCGCGCACCACCCGTTCCCCACGTCGCGGCTCCGCACCCCACGCTCCGACGCGAACGGACGGAGTGTCCCCGTCGAGGTGATGCGTGGCGCGTCGAGCTCTCGGGTGCGGGTGTGGGTGGTGAATCACCGGATCCCCGCCTCTGACTTCGACGATCACGCCGCGATCAGCAGGCCGATCGCGGAGGTCGCGACCGTGACCGCGACGGCGACGGCGAACACCAGCACGATCGGCTTGCCGAAGGCGCGCGTGCCGCCGAACCACGCCATCGCGCCCTTCACGATCGTGTTGGCCGAGACGGCGATCGCGATGGCGAGCGCGGCGACGTCGGCGGACATGGTGAGATCGCGGTGCTGCTCGGAGGCGGCGAGCGTGATCGCGTCGACGTCGGTCAGGCCGCTGACGCCGGCCGCGATGAGGAAGCCCTCGTCGCCGAACCAGCGCGTCGCGAGCTTGGCGACGACCAGCACGACGCACAGGACCGCGCCCCACGTGAGCGCGCCCCACAGCTCGAACGGGTTGCGCAGCTCGATCTTCGCGGGTGCCGTCGCGGGCGCCTGCCGGAGCCGGCGCCACGTGACCAGCGCCGCGACCAGGAGCACCGACGCCATGGCGCCCATCGCCGTCGCGATGCGCCAGCCCACCGCGGGGCTGATCGCGCCCGCGATGATGGCGACGCGCACCGGCATGACGGTGTTGGCGAGGAACGTCGCCAGCTGGCCCGGACCGGTGAGCTCGGGCGTCGCACGCGCGGCGCGCGCCATCGACACCGTGACCGCGGTCGAGCTGGTGAGGCCGCCGACCAGTCCGGCGATGCCGGTGCCGCGCGTCGTCCCCAGCATGCGCGTGAGGACGTAGCCGACGTACTGGACACCGGCGATGAGCACGATGAACGTGCCGACCTTGCGCGGCGGCAGCGCGCCCCACGGATCCTGCGCCTCGCTGGGCAGGAGCGGCAGGACGATCGCGGCCATGAGCAGCAGCTGCAAGGTCGCCAGGATCTCGATGCGCCGCAGCTGCCCGACGAAGCGGATCATCCACGGCTTGGCGACGAGCAGGAGCGTCGTACCCAGGCACAGGGCGACCGCGAGCGCCTTGTCGCGATGGACCAGCGCGCCGAGCAAGACCACGACCACGCCCGCGGTCTCTGTGGTCATGCCGATCTCGCGGCCGATCCACATCTGCGCCGCGATCAGGCCGACGATCGCGACCATGCCGATCGGCACGAGCCACGGCTCGCGATCGCCGAGGAACGCGAGCAGCCAGCCGCTCAGCGCGAGCAGCGCCAGCGTGCGCGCGCCCATCGCGGTGTGGCGCGGCGGCGACGGCGACGCCTCCTTCTGCTCGCGCTCCTTGGCCTGACGCACGTGCATCGGCACGTCGCCGTCGGCCATGCCGTGCGCGACCTCGCTGTGCTCGCGCTCGAGCCCGACCACGAGCCCGATGCCGATGGCGTAGAGGGCCTCGACCAGCGGCGCGGTCTGCATCCGCGCCGATCATAACGCGGCCGCGCTCAGGGCGCGGGGCGCGTCACGACCAGATGCGCCTGCTTGGCGGCGTCGACGTAACCGAAGCGGAACGGGAGCTTCTGCTTCTTGTTCTTGGCCCAGAGCGCCTTGAAGTCGTCGGAGTGGCGCGTGCCGTCGGCGCCCTCGAGGAACGCGCCGCTGAAGCGGCCGTAGGTCTCCTGCACCATGCCGGCCTCGCGCGCGAGCTTGGGCGGGATGCCGGTCGAGTCCGAGAGCATCCAGGCCAGGTTGGCGAGGAGGTAGTTGCGGATCATCGAGAAGTCGCCGCGCCACAGGAGGTAGCTCGCGCCCTTCACGAGGACGGTGACCTTGCCCTTCTGCTCGAGGTGGCGGATGAGCTGCGGGGCCTCACCCAGCTCCTTGTCGCGCAGGTTCCATCCGAAGTGTCGGTGCACGCGGATGCGATCGGCGGGATCCCCGTGCTTGCGGTACTCGATCTCGACGTTCGCGAACTCCTCGCTGAAGTTGGGATCGTTCCAGTCGCCCTTGCGCGCGCGCGTCGCGCGTCCGTCGGACGCGGCGATCTCGTCGGCGGTGATGTAGTGGATCGCGCCGTCGTCGGCGAGGCGGATGTACCGCATCGACACCGGCTCGAAGCCGGCGGCGGCGAGCCCGAGCATGAACGACGAGACCTGCGCCGGCAGATCGTTGCGCTGCGACGACGACAGGTTCTCGCTGGTGTTGGAGCCGACCGAGAGCGTGCCGCCGAGCTCGCCGCGCAGCCGCGACAGGCTGGCGTCGAGCTGCGGCGTCGTGAGCTTGCCGATGCGGCGCGGATCGCCGGCCATCTCGAGCGAGATGGTCGTGATCTCGTCGGCGTCCGGGAACGCGGCCAGCGCCGAGATGAGATCACCGCCGCCGAACGGGTAGACCACCGTCTTGGGGATGTCGTCGGGCTCGATCTCGTCGAAGAACGCGCGACCACCCGTGATGTATTTCTCGCGGTACGCGGTGAGCTGCTCGTCGACCCACTTGCAGTGGCGATCGACGACCTTGCCCATCTTCTCGTCGACGAGCTTCTCGCGGTCCTGACACGCGACGTCCTTGTACAGGCGCGTCGCCTCGTCGATGAAGTTGGCGCCGTCCTTCGCGGGCGTCGCCGGCGGAGGCGGAGGCTCGGGCGGAGGCACAGGCGCGGTCGCGACGTCCGCCGCATCCGGCGTGTCCGTCACGGGCGCCGCCACCGGCGGAGACACTGCGGCCGGCTCGTTCGCCACCGGCTCGGTCTTGCTGCCGCCAGCGCCCTTGCCACACGCGGCCAGCGCGCCCGCCACGATCACGCACGCCAGACGACGACTGATCCGACTGATCCGGCTACGCATCGGCCAGCGCACCCTTGTACATACCGTCGAGCAGCTCCATGTATTTCTTCTCGACCGACTTGCGCTTCACCTTGAGCGACGGCGTCAGCTCGCCTTCCTCGACGGTGAGATCGCGCGGCAGGATCTCGAACTTCTTGATGGTCTCGTACTTGGCGAGCTCCGTGTTCACCTGATCGATGAACGTCTGGAGCAGCGCGTGGGTCTCCGCCGCCGCGGCAATCTCGCCATAGCTCTTCCCGGCCAGCGCCCCGCCCTCCGCCCACTTCTTGATCGACTCCTCGTCGAGCGTCACCAGCGCGGTCACGAAGTTCCGCTTGTCGCCGTGCACGATGGCCTGGCTGACGTACGGGCACGTCGCCTTGATCTTGCCCTCGATGTGCTGCGGCGCGATGTACTTGCCGCCCGACGTCTTGATGAGGTCCTTCTTGCGATCGGTGATCCGCAGGAAGCCGCGGTCGTCGATCTCTCCGATGTCACCGGTGCGCAGCCAGCCGTCGGGCGTGAGCGTCTGCGCCGTCTCCTCGGGCAGGTTGTGATAGCCGCGCATCACGCCCGGGCTGTGCAGCAGGATCTCGCTGTCCTCGGGCGCGAGCTTCACCTCGCAGCCGGGCAGCGGCACACCGACGGTGCCGAAGCTGAACTTCGAGTCGCGGTTGACGAACGACGCGGCGCTCGACTCCGTCAGCCCGTAGCCCTCGACGATGAGGATGCCGCACGCATGGAAGAACTCGGCGATCTCGCGCGACAGCGGCGCCGAGCCCGAGATGAAGAGGCGCAGCCGTCCGCCGAAGCGCGCCTGCAGCTTGGAGAAGACCAGCTTGTGCGCGAGCTTGTGCTTGAGCGCGAGCAACGCGCCCGGCTCCTTGCCCTCTTGGCGCAGCGTCGAGACCTGCTTTCCGACGCCGACCGCCCACTGGAAGATCTTCCACTTGGTCCCGCCGCCCTCCTTCGCGCCCTGCACGACCTTGTTGTAGACCTTCTCGAAGATGCGCGGCGCCGCCGCCATCACCATCGGCTTCACGACGCCGAGATTCTCGACGAGCTTGGGGATGCGACCGTCGATGGCGAGGGTGTGACCGATGCGGATGTGCCCGCCCGACAGCACCTTGCCGAAACTGTGCGAGAGGGGAAGCCACAAGTATTCCAGGTCGTCGCTTCTGATCATGCCCATCGCCGCGATGGCGTCGGCGGTGTAGGCCCAGCACTCGTGGACGAGGCGCACGCCCTTGGGTTTGCCGGTCGTGCCCGAGGTGTAGATGAGCGTGGCGAGGTGCTCGCTCTCGATCGCGGCGACGGCGTCGGCGACCGCGTCGGGATGCGCGGCGATGTGCTCCTGTCCGCGCGTCTCGAGGTCGGCGAGCGTCATCACCCAGTCGTCGCCGACGGATTCGGCCGAGCCGTCGACGAGCACGACCTTCATCAGCTTGGGCAGGTCGGCCTTGTGCGCGCGCAGCTTGGCCAGCTGCGATGCGTCCTCGGCGAACACGACGCGCGTGTCGGAGTCCTTCGCGATGAACGCGCACTCCTCGCCGGTCGACGACGGATAGATCGTCGTGGTCGCGCCGCCGGCGCAGAGCACGCCCAGATCCATCAGCACCCACTCGTAACGCGTGGCGCACAGGATCGCGACGCGATCCTCGCGACCCAGCCCGAGCGCGAGCAGCCCGGCCGCGATCGCGCGCACGCGTTCACCGGCCAGCTTCCACGTGAGCGACCGCCACTCGTCACCGACCGGGTAGCGATACGCCTCGCGTTCCGGCGTCTTCCCGCAGCGTTGGAGGAACGCCTCCGGGATGGACTTCGTGGTTCGCGTCAGGGTCTCGGGCGCAGTGGACGTACGGGGCACGGCACCGCGCAGTGTGCCCTAGAACGCACCGTTCGGCCTCTGTTCGGCCTCAGATCGCGACCTGGTTCATGACCTCGTCGAACATGCCGTCGAACAGGACGCCGGTGAAGTAGCGTTCGGCGGCGTCGGGAAGGATGACGACGATGGTCTTGCCGGCGTTGTCGGGCTGGCGCGCCAGACGGTCGGCGACGTGCATCGCCGCGCCGCAGGAGATGCCGGAGAGGATGCCCTCCTCGCGCGCGAGGCGGCGCGCCATCGCGACCGCCTCGTCGTTGGTGACGTGCTCGACCTGATCGACGATCTCGAGATCGAGGTTCTTGGGGATGAAGCCCGCGCCGATGCCCTGGATCTTGTGCGGCGACGGCTTGAGCTCCTCGCCCTTCAAGCGCTGCGAGATGACCGGCGAGTGGATCGGCTCGACGGCGACCGAGTGGAGCGGCCGGCCGCGGACCTTCTCCCAGTAGCGCGACACACCGCTGATCGTGCCGCCGGTGCCGACGCCGCTGACGAACACGTCGACGTTGCCGCCGGTGTCCTCCCAGATCTCGGGGCCGGTCGTGGTCTCGTGGATCTTGGGGTTGGCCGGGTTGTCGAACTGGCGCATGAGCACGTAGCGCGACGGATCGCTCGCCGCGATCTCGTCGGCCTTGGCGAGCGAGCCCTTCATGCCCTGCGGCCCCGGCGTGAGCACGAGCTTGCAGCCGAACGCGGCCAGCACCTTGCGGCGCTCCATGCTCATCGTCTCCGGCATGGTGAGGATGCACTCGATGCCGCGCGACGCCGCGGCGAACGCGAGCGCGATGCCGGTGTTGCCGCTGGTGGCCTCGACGATCGCCTTGCCCGGGCCGAGGAGCCCCTTCTGCTCGGCGTCCCACACCATCGCGGCGCCGATGCGACATTTCACGGAGAAGGCCGGGTTGCGACCCTCGATCTTGGCCAGCACCGTGGCGCCCGCGCCGGCGGTGATGCGGTTGATCTTCACGAGCGGCGTGCGCCCGATGCTCCGTGAGTTGTCCTCGAACCAGGTACTCATCCCGTCACTGTAGCAGAAATTCATCCGCAACAACGGACGAGCCTCAACTACATTAACGTAGGCCGTGGCCGTTCGTTTCCCGCTGTTCGTCGTCGTCGCGCTCGCTCCTGCCCTCACCGCGTGTCCCCCGCGCGCGCCGTCGACACCGGCGGCGCCAACCGGCGCGTGCCTGACGCTGCCCGGGACGTCGCGCGCGAGCCTGCGCCTCGGCGCGGGCGGCACGCGTCTCTACTGGTACGAGGAGGTCCCGTACTACGGCTACGAGGAGACGTGGTCGCGCCCGCGCATCGTCGAGTGGGAGATCGATGCGGCGCCGCCGCGCGCGCTCACCGACGTCGTGGGTGCGCCCTATCGGCTCCTCGACGACGGCCAGCTGGTCGGCCTCGGCGAGGGTGGCGTCGTGGTGTGGAAGGACGGCGTCGCCGAGCTGGTGTCGAATCACGACGACATCGATCACCTCGAGGTGCTCGGCGACGGCCGCACCATCGTGTACGCCGCCGCCGGCGCGATCTGGGAGCAGCCGCTGCACCGCACCGGCGCGCGCAAGCTCACGAACGCCGACGAGCTGATCGGTGTCGACGGCGACGCGCTCATCCTGTGGCGCGACGACGCGCTGGTGCGTCGCGAGGGCGCGAGCGGCAAGGAGCAGCCGCTGCCGGCGCCGGCAGGTGAGCTGGTGAAGGTGCTGGGCGCGACGATGGTCGTGCGCACCGCCGAAGGCATCGCGCTCCAGCCGGCGGGCGGCGGCGCGGCCAAGCTCGCGCTCGCCGGGGAGTGGCACACGCACCTCGCGCCCGACGGCGTGAAGGCGTGGCGCAAGGACGGCGACCGCCTCGAGGCCGCGATCATCACGGCCGCGGGGGTCGAGCGCGTCCCGGGCGTCACCGGCGCCGCGGCGCTGGTCGGCTTCGTCCGGCTACCGGACAGGCGGGTCGCCTACCTCGTCGGCCACGACGTCGACGGGGACGGCGAGGTCACCAACGCCGACGAGGACGACCTGTGCATCGGCGGCGCCGACACCGCGCTCGCGGTGACGCCGCGCAAGGCGCCGCGGCGATGGCTGGCGGCGGTGCCGCGCCTCGAGGCGTTCGCCGCGCTGCTCGGCGCCGAGCGCTGGTACTTCAGCGGCACCGGCGAGCTCCCGCGCGTGACGTTCGCCGGCGGCGACCGCCGTCACGATCGCGCGCACCGCTGGGCCGATGTGGGGCGCGCCGCCGCGGCCGTCGAGGACGCGGTCGGCGATCCGACGTTCGACGTGGTGATCGAGTACGAGGACGGCGGCCGCGCGATGGCCGAGTGGGACTCGAACGCCGCGGGGCGCGTGCGCTGGGCCGGCGTCGGCGGCGCGCTCGTGCCCGACCCGAGCGCGTACGAGGTCGAGCTCACCACCGCCACGCTGGTCCGCGATGACAGCGGCGCGGTGCAGTGCAGCGGCACCGTCATCAATCGCACCGCGCGCGCGCTCGACGGGCTCTCGGTCGACTGCGTCGGCGGGGAGACCGATACGCCGATCCCGGTGTACCCGACGTCGCTGGCACCCGGAGCCACCGGGCACTTCACCGGCACCACGCCCGCCGACAGCGGCGGCGCGCTCCTCGCGACCGTTCACCGTCCCGCGACCGGTGAGCGCCTCCTCACCTACGAGCCCGCGCGCGCGGCGCGCTACGAAGCCATCGCGGGCGCCGCCGCCGAGGTCGTCGATCGCGCACGGCTGACGATCTGGGACTGGTCGGGCGGCGCGGAGGTCGGAGTTGTTCTGTGGGGGCCGAACGATTTTGGGAGCTACTCCGATGCGGCGCGCACGATGGCCGCCGAGATCGCGTACGACGTGCTCGCCCGGATCGATCGCTCGGTCTTCCTCGGAGATCCGGACAGTGCCCTGGCGCTCACCATCCGCGCCGGTGACGCCGCGTGGTCCTACGACGGCCGGCAGCTCCTCCTGATGCCTCGGTGACGCTCCTGCGACAATTTGCAGCGTCGCACCGTCACCCTCAAAGGGTGATTGACGATCACGCCTCTGCCCACCATCCTTGATCCGTGAGCGGGGAGTCACGCGTGCTTGTCGTCGACGACGAGCCGATCAATCTCGCGCTCGTGCGCGCGGTGCTCGGTTCGGAGCACGTCGTGTTCGAGGCGTTGAATGCTGCCGCCGCGTTCGAGGTCCTCGAGCGCGAGGACATCGATCTGGTGCTGCTCGACGTCCGGCTTCCGGACATGGACGGCTTCTCGGCGTGCCGCGAGATCAAGCGCCGCTTCAGCGAGACCGGGTACCTCCCGGTGCTGCTCCTCACCGCCCTCGCCGATCAGGAGAGCCGCAACGCCGGGCTCGAGGCCGGCGCCGACGACTTCCTCTCGAAGCCCTTCGATCGCAAGGAGCTCGTGTTGCGCGCGCGTGTGTTCCTGCGCCTGCGCGCCCAGGACGAGCGGATCCGCCAGCAGCTCGACGAGATGGGCCGCCTCGATCAGCTGAAGGATGACCTCACCAGCCTCCTCATCCACGACATGCGCAACCCGCTGGCCGGCATCGACGGCATGTTGTGGGTGCTGCGCCAGGACGCGACCGGCGAGGCCGCCGACGCGATCGACGACGCCGCGCTCGCCTCGCGCCACCTGCGCGACGCCGTCGAGGACCTGCTCAAGATCCGGCTCATCGAGCAGGGCGAGATGCACCTCGCGCGCGAGCAGGTGACGATGCGCCAGATCGCCAAGGAGGCGGTGGCGACGCTCGACGGCGAGGCGCAGGCGCGCGGCCTGGGCATCGAGGTCGAATGCGAGGACGCCAACGAGCTCATCGCCGCCGACGCCGGCCTCCTGCGCCGCGCCGTGGAGAACCTCATCGCCAACGCGCTCCGCTACACCCGGCCGCGCTCGACCGTCACCCTGACCGTGCACGGCCAGAAGGATTCGGTCGAGATCGCGGTCGCGGACCGGGGGCCGGGAGTGCCGGACGCCTACAAATCCGAGGTCTTCGCCAAGTACCGGACCATGGATAACGGCGGCGCCCGGCAGCGACGGGGTAGCGGCCTCGGCCTCTATCTCGTCAAGCTGGCCACGGAAGCGCATGGTGGAGTCGCATCTGTCGAAGATCGCGTCGCGGGTGGGGCCGTCTTCCGCATCAAGCTCCCTCGCGTCGCGTCCTAGCAGGGACTTCACGAGCGGCCGGGTCGGCCGATGAGGAGTACATGATGAGCTCCGCTCCCCGCCACTTCGGCAAGGTCCTCGTCATCGACGACGACCACGCCATGCGCACGATGTGCAAGGCGGTGCTGGGGCGCGAGGGGTGGGATGTCGCGACGGCGCAGGACGGCGCCGAGGGTATCGCGCGGGTCGAGGCGAGCGGCGGCGATCTCGATTGCGTCGTCTCCGACGTCAACATGCCCGTGCTCGATGGCTACGGGTTGCTGCGCGCGGTGCGCGAGCTCGATCGCGACCTGCCCGTCCTGCTGATGACCGGCGATCCCAAGCTCGATGGCGCCGTCGAGGCGATCGAGCACGGCGCCGTGAACTACCTCTCGAAGCCGTTCCAGGCCGAGCGCCTGGCCGCGGCCGTCGCGTCGGCGGCGCGCCGTCACGGCGTGGCGCGCATGCGCCGGCGGGCGATGGCGTTCGCCGACGCGCAGCAGAACGGCGATGAAGATCACGCCGAGCTCGAGCGCCGCTTCCGGCGCGCCATCGACGCGCGCTGGCTGGTGTACCAGCCGATCGTGCACGCCGCGAACGGCGCGATCTATTCGCACGAGTGCTTGCTGCGTACATCGGAGGCGTCGCTACAGCGGCCCGACGTCCTGATCGGCGTCGCCGAGCGGCTGGGTCGCGTGCCCGAGCTCGGCCGCGCCGTGCGCGTCGCCGCCGCCGAGACGTTGCGCGCCGCACCGGCGGGCACGCGCCTCTTCGTCAACCTGCACCCGCTCGAGCTCACCGACGAGGAGCTCTTCACCGACAAGAACCCGCTGGCGCCCATGGCCAGCAACGTCGTGCTCGAGCTGACCGAGCGCGCGCGGCTCGAGACGCTGACCGACGCACCGGCGCGCATCGCGATGCTGCGCGCGATGGGCTTCCGCTTCGCGATCGACGACCTCGGCGCCGGCTACGCCGGGCTGGGCTCGCTGGCGGCGATCGAGCCCGAGATCGTGAAGCTCGACATGGGGCTGGTGCGCGACATCTCGACCAACCCGACCAAGCGCCGCATCGTGGCGGCGACCGCGCGGCTGTGCCGCGAGCTCGGCAGCCTGGTCGTCGCCGAGGGCGTCGAGACCGTCGAGGAGCGCGACTTCCTCACCGCGCACGTCGACCTCCTGCAGGGCTACTTGTTCGGTCGTCCCGACCGCGCGTTGATGAGCGTCTCGACCTGACGCGAGAGCTCGTCGATCGCGATCGGCTTGGCGAGGTACGCGTCGAAGCCGGCGTGCAGCAGGCGATCGCGCTCGCCGTCCATCGCGTGCGCGGTCATCGCGAGCACGGGGATGCCCGAGAGGCGCGGGTCGCCGCGTAGCTCCTCGAGGAGGCGGCGGCCACCGCCGTCGGGGAACTCGATGTCGGTGACGATCACCGTCGGCACGATGTGACGCAGCACCGCGCGCGCCTCGGGCAGCGACGCGGCGACGCTCACGATGTAGCCGCGGCGCGCCAGCACGGCGTGGGCGAGCTTCTGGCTCAGGACGTCGTCCTCGACGAGGAGGACGGTGTGGGCGGACTCCGAGGCCAGCGGCATCGAGCCGAGCGGGTCGGCGGAGAGCGCGTTGGTCTCGACGACGGCGATGGGCAGGCGCATCGTGAACGTGCTGCCGCGGTTCGGCGTGCTCTCGACGGAGATGGTTCCGCGGTGGAGCTCGACGAGCGCGCGGGTGAGGGCGAGGCCGAGCCCCGTGCCCTCGGCGCGGCGGCGCCGGCCGTCGCCGATCTGCTCGAACTCGCGGAACAGGCGCGGGAGATCACCGGCGGCGATGCCGATGCCGGTGTCGGCGACGGCGACCGAGAGGAAGTCACCGTCGACCTCGGCGGTGATGCGCACCATGCCGGTACGCGGCGTGAACTTGATGCCGTTCGAGATCAGGTTGGCCACGATCTGCATGAGACGCGAGGTGTCGGCGTCGACGCGCGGGAGATCGTCGCGCACGTCGATCACGACCGAGATGCCGCCGGCCTCGGCCTGCGGCTTGAGCTGGTCGCGGACCTGCAGGACCAGCGGGGCGAGCGCCACCGCCTCGCGGAGGAGCGTGACGCGGCCGGCCTCGATCCGCGTGAGGTCGACGAGGTCGTTGATGAGACGCAGGAGGTGACGGCCGCTCTCCCGGATGTAGCGCAGGTGCTCGCGATGCGACGGCGCGAGCTCGGCGGCGTCCTCGTGCAGGAGGTCGCTGAAGCCGATGACGCTGTTGAGCGGCGTGCGCAGCTCGTGGCTCATGTTGGTGAGGAACGCCGCCTTCACGCGGTTGGCGATCTCGCTGGTCGCGTCCTCGAGGCGGTGGACGATGTAGCGCACCTCACCGTCGTCACCGAGCACCGGGGAGCACGCACCGTCGGCGGCGCGCGTCTCGACGACGCGATCGAGCGAAGCGCGCAGGTCGCCGGGAAGATCGGGAAACATCTCGAAGAGCCCGTGCCCCGCGATCTCCTCGCGCCGGGTGACCGTGGGCGCGAGATACGCGTCGGTGGCATCGACGATCGAGAAGCGCGGGCGGTCGGGCTCGACCACGAGGAAGCGTGCGGGAGCACTGGTGAAGAGCCGCGCGTAGTCCGGCCTCGGCCCGGTAGTCATCGCGCCAGTCTTTCGCGAGCGCGCGAGCGCAGCAATCACCCCGCGGGGGTGAGCTGGAGATGCGACAGCTTGTCCGGATTTCGGACAGCAAAGATCGACTGGATGCGGCCGTCGGCCGAGAGATCGACGGAGAGCACCGTGGTGATGGCGCCATGCTCCCGCAGGATGATCGCGGGCAGCCCGTTGATGTGGTGGAGCTCCAGGGTGGCGCCGGTGGTGCCCTTGCGGGCGAGCCCGACGTAGAGCCGCGCGACGCGATCGGCGCCGGCGACCGCGTTGCGAGCGGCGCGCGCGCGACCTCCGGAGTCGGTGTGCGCGACCACGTCGGCGGCGAGGAGGCGCTCCAGCGCGACGACGTCGCCGGTACCGCATGCGCTGATGAAGGCGGCGAGCGCGCGCGCGTGGGCGTCGCGATCGATGGGCTTCGGGCGCGCGTCCTTGATGTGGCGCCGGGCGCGTGCGGCGAGCTGGCGACACGCGTCCTCGGTCTTGCCGAGCGCCGTGGCGACCTCGGCGAAGCTGTAGTCGAAGACGTCGGCGAGGAGGAACGCGGCGCGCTCGCTCGGGCTGAGCCGCTCGAGGAGCACGAGGAACGCCATCGACACGCTCTCCATGTCCCGGGCGTCCGAGTCCGGAGTCGTGGCGATGGGCTCGGGGAGCCACTCGCCCACGTACGTCTCGCGGCGGGCGCGCGCCGAGCCGAGCGCGTCGAGGCAAAGGCGCGACACCACGGTCACGAGGTAGGCGCGCGGCGAATCGACGTCGTCGCGCGGTGCGTCGAGCCAGCGGATGCGCGCCTCCTGGAGGATGTCCTCGGTGTCGGCGACGGAGCCGAGCATACGGTAGGCAATCCCGTGGAGGAGATTTCGGTGCGCCTCGAAGGCGGCCACCGGGTCGGCGCCGGACAGTAGCTCCACAGTGATTATCGTAGCGCCGCTTTGGTAGGCTCCAAGCCGTGGCGGTCGCCGACTTCCTCGAAGCTCTCGCGGCGCAGTGGCGCGCCGAGCGGGGGGCCGCGCGCGAGAAGTTCGCGGCGGCGCGGCGCGGCACGAGCTTGCGGGCACGCGTGGCGCGCGGGCTGGCGCTCGCCGACCTGACCGTTTCGGAGTGGCGGCCGGCGGCGCGCGAGCGCACGCGCGTGCTGCTGTCGCCGCCCGGGCACGTGGATCTCGACGACAGCGGCATCGGGCCGGGAGATCCCGTGGTGCTGTGGCGACAGTCGCCCGACGATCCGCGCGCGACGCGCGGCGTGGTGTCGGCGCGCGAGCGGCACGATCTGTGGGTCGTCATCGAGGGTGACCTGCCCGAGGGCGTGCTCGAGGGCGGGTGCAACATCGATGCGCTCGCGCCCGAGTCGACGTTCGACCGCGGGGACCGCGCCATCGAGCGGGCCAGGACGGCGAAGGCGACGAGCGCGCTGGCGCGCGTGGTCGGCATCCTGTGCGGCGAGCGCGAGGCGGCGTTCGCGCCGGCGCCCACGTGGGCCCCGATCGATCGCGACCTCGACGAGGCGCAGCGCGCGGCCGTGACGTCGGCGCTGTCGGCGCACGACGTCGCGCTCATCCACGGCCCGCCGGGGACGGGCAAGACCCGTACGCTGGTCGAGGTCGTGCGCCAGATGGTGGCGCGCGGCGAGCGCGTGCTGTGCACGGCGGCGTCGAACGTCGCGGTCGACAACCTGGGCGAGCGGCTCGCCGCCGCGGGCGTGGGCGTGGTGCGGCTCGGCCATCCGGCGCGCGTGTCGGCGGCGCTCGAGGAGCGCACGCTCGACGCCCTGGTCGCGGCGTCGGACGGCGCGCGGCTGGCGCGCGACCTTACCGATCGCGCGCGCGAGCTGCGGCGCGGGCTCGGCGACCTGCGCGGCGACGAGGCGCGGCAGCTGCGCCAGGAGATCATGGGGCTCCTGCGCGACGCGCGCGCGTCGCTGACGCAGGCCGAGAAGTACTTCCTGGACACCACGCCGGTGGTGCTGGCGACCTGCGCCGGCGCCGATGCGCGGTCGCTCGCCGACCGACGGTTCGCGACCGTGGTGATCGACGAGGCGACGCAGGCGCCCGACCCGCTCGCGCTGGTGGCGATGGCGCGCGGCGAGCGCGTGATCCTCGCCGGCGACCCGCACCAGCTGCCGCCGACGGTGGTGGACGTGGCGGCGGCGCGGGCCGGGCTCGCGACCACCTTCTTCGAGCGGTACGCGGCGAACCATCCGCCGTCGCTCCTGGTCACACAGCACCGCATGCACGCCGACATCATGCGCTTCCCGTCGGAGCGCACGTACGGCGGCGCGCTGGTCGCGGCGCCCGAGGTCGCGGGCCACACGCTCGCCGACCTCGGCGCGCGCCCCGACCCCGAGCGCGGCCTCGCCGTGTGGTTCGTCGACACGGCGGGCAAGGACTGGTCCGATCGCAAGGGCGGCACGGACGAGGACGACGAGGTCGCCGACCCGTCGACGTGGAACCCCGAGCAAGCCGAGCGCGTCGCGAAAGAAGTGCGCCGTGTGCTCGCGCGCGGCGTTCCCGCCGCGGATGTCGCCGTCATCGCCGCGTACGACGCGCAGGTCCGGAGATTGCGCGCCCTGCTGGCGCCGGAGCGCGCCCTCGGCCTGGAGATCCGAAGCGTCGACGGCTTCCAGGGCCGCGAGAAGGAGGCGGTCATCGTCGACACCGTCCGCTCGAACGCCGACGGCGACATCGGCTTCCTGGCCGACATCCGCCGCATGAACGTCGCCATCACGCGCGCGCGCCGCTGGCTCCTCGTCGTCGGCGACTCCGCGACGCTCGGCGGCCACCCGTACTACGCAGCGCTCATCTCCGCCATGGACGACCTCGCCGCCCACGGCTCGGCCTGGGCCGACGACGGCGACCCGCTCTAGGGACCGAAACCGAAACCGAAACCGAAACCGAAACCGAAACCGAAACCGAAACGAAACCGAAACCGAAACCGAACCCGCCCAGGCCGGGCCGCCATCAGGCCGCCTTGCGGATGATGCCGAAGAGCACGCCGCCGAGCCGGTTCGCAATGGCGCCCGGCTCCGCGATGAGCTCCGCGCCGACCCAGCCCCAGGCGACCGCGACCTGGAGGCACCGGCGCACCTCGCGACACTCGCCGAGCGCGATGCCGAGCACGCGCCGGCTATCGCGCCCGCGGCGACCGTGAGCCTCCGCGATGTTGAGCGCCGTGCCGCTCGCAGCGCGCTCGAGCTCGTCAGCGAGTGCGGCGTGACGCCCGCTGCGCAAGGCGGCGACGACGGGCCGCAGCGCGTGGATGAGGTCGCTCGAGAGCTTCTCCGAGAGAGTCATGTGGTTCTCCGTTGCTGGGGGTTCGTCCCGTAGCGGCCCCGAGCGCAGGCACCGTGACGAGCTATTCCGCGGCCGCGGCCACCCGAGCTCGGCGCGGTGCGTGCGCGTAAGGGCCG
>DATLEB010000200.1:0-19141 GCA_035525615.1 Kofleriaceae bacterium
ATCTGGCGTCGGTGATCGCGTGCTCGTCGACGGCTTGCTCGCGGGGCCGCGCTCGCTCGGCGCGTCGGGCGCGACCGGCCTCGCCGCCGTGCACCTCGCCAAGCTCCTCGGTGCGACGGTGATCGCGACCGGCCGCTCACCGGAGAAGCTCGCCGCGGTCACGGCCGAAGGCGCGGATCACGTGATCGCGACGCGCGACGAGAACCTGCGCGACCGCGTGAAGGCGCTCACCGGCGGGCGCGGCGTCGACGTCGTGCACGACGGCGTCGGCGGCGACATCTCGCTCGACAGCATGCGCTGCGTGCGCTTCGGCGCGCGTTACTTGATCGTCGGCTGGGCCGCGACGCCGACCGTCGCCCGCGGCAAGGGCCAGCGCGGCGCGCCGAACGCCAACCATCTCCCGACGAACCTCATCATGATGAAGGGCCTCGACGTGCTCGGCTGCCCGGCCGCGATCTCGATCGTCCACGATCCGTCGCTGCGCCCGCCGCGCCTCGCGCAGGTCCTCGCGTGGGCCGCCGCCGGCCAGCTCTCGCCGCGCATCTCCCACCGCTTCGCGCTCGCCGACTACCAGGCCGCCATGCGCGCGCGCTGGCATGGCGACGTCATCGGCGGCTGCGTCCTGCACCCGTAGCGCCGGCGCCGTCGCTCGGCGCACCGGCCTAGCGGGCGAGATAGAGCGACAAGAGGAACGTGCGGCCGGGCTGTGGCATCTCCGACGCGAAGAACCCGCTCGAGCCGACCCACTGCCCGTTCACGAACTCGCCGGGCGTGTCGCCCGCCGACGCGTCGTTGATGCCGGGGTGCACGTACGCCGCGTCGAGCACGTTGAGCACCGTGAGCGACACGCCGATGCCGGTCTCGCGCACGTCGCGATACGAGACCGTCGCGTCCGCCGTGCCGTAGCTGTCGACCGCGCCCACGGGATTGCTCGGCGTGACCGAGCGCCGCCCGAACCAGCGCGCGCGCAGCGTCCCCACCAGGTGGCGGTCCTTCTCGATCGACGCGCCGAGGTGGATCTTGTCGCGCGACAGATCGCCGATGCGCACCTGCTCGATCGTCGGGCCGCCCGGGCCGGCGACCTCGACGTCCTCCTCGGCGTGGAACAGCCGCGTGTAGCTGCCCCACAGCTCGACGCGCTGGAAGCGCTTCACGGGCACGAGCGCGCGGAACGAGTAGTCGAGCCCGATCACCAGCTGCTCGCCGATGTTCTTCGGCGTCGCGCCGACGACGATCGTGTCGCTCGAGTGAACGGTGTAGAACGCGAGCCCCTGCCACAGGTTCGACAGCGTGAGCGACCCGTCGAGCTCGAGCGTCTCCGAGCGCTGCGGCTTCAGCTCCGGGTCCGACCCCGAGCCGTCCCATCCGCCGTAGAGCACGCGCGGCGGCGGCTCCTGGAACGCCTGGCCGTAGAGCGCCTTCACGGTGACACCGCTGCCCAGCTTGCCGACGTAGCCGGCGCGCAAGGTCGGCGCGACGTCGTACCCGGAGTTGCGATCCACGCGACCGCCGAGGTGGAGGTGGTGGTTGGACGAGACCTCCTTCTTCAGCTGCGCGTACGCGCCCACGTCCTCGGTGGTGATGCGGTTCTGCGGCTCGCGCACGCTCGGCGGCGGATCGGGATACGCGTACGTGCTGGCGTCGATGGTGTCCACCGGCTCGTAACCGCCCGGCGTCCCCGACGCGCCTTCGCCGTTGATGTCGTACGCCTTCTGCAGATCCTTCTGCTCGAGCTTCAACCCCGCCACGAACGAGAAGCCGCGCCACGCCGACATCGCGACGTCCTGGAACGCCGAGATGCCGGTGTTGCCCGACTGCCAGTACGAGAACGCGGCGACGCGCCCATCGGTGGCGTCGGTGTAGCCGTCGACGAAGAACGAATCGTTGCCGATGCCACCGCGCCGGTACCGCAACACGGTGCGCGACTCCAGGCGCGCCGTGATCGCCGACTTGTGGCGCAGGTACGCGTCGAGCTCGTAGCGCCGCCACACCGCGTTGTTGAGCGCGCGATCACCGGCGTACTCGACGCCGTAGCCGCTGGCGAAGCTCATCCAGCGCGCCGCCAGCTCGGTGTCGTCGCGGAAGAGGTGCGCGTCGACCGACTGCGCGATGTGGCGCGACGCGAACCCGGCCAGCCCCGGGTTGTCGACGAAGCCGCCCCACAGCGCGCGATCGCTGTAGTACTGCGGGCGCGTGTACTCGTAGATGCCGGCGTGCTCGTCGTCGAGAACGCCGGTCTCGAAGCGCGCGCCCAGGCGGAAGCGCAGCGTGCCCTGCTTGTAGAACACGGTGGCGTCGGCGACGCGCGCGCTCTCGGTGCCGACGCCGAGCTGGATGCGCTGCGTGAGCCCGTCCTGGTCGGCGTCGCTCTGCGTGATGACGTTGACCACGCCCATGAACGCGTTGGGCCCGTACACCGACGAGGCCGGGCCCTGCACGATCTCGACCCGCTCGATCGACGACAGCGGCATCGACGTGATCGGCACGTCGACATCGAGGAAGTAGAGCGAGTTGACCGGCAGGCCGTCGATCATCAGCAGGTACGGCGCCGAGACGTCGCCGCGGAACCCGCGCCAGTAGACGAGCAGCCAGTTGTCGCCGTACGGCCGGACCACGTCCATGCCCGGCAGGTCGTCGAAGATGTCGCCGAGCTGGCGATAGCCCCGGTGCTCGAGCTCGGCGCGCGTGATGACGATGACCGACGCCGGCGCGTCCCCCAGCTTCTCCTCGACGTTCGAGGCGGTCGACACCGAGACCTGCATCAGCTGGTCGAGCGACATGTCGCCGAGATCGTCGTCCTCCTCGGCGCCCAGCCCGGCGTCGTCCTGCGCCCATGCGGCTCCGCTCGCGAGCGTGAGCAACACGCACGCGAGCGTCGCGAACCCCCGTCGCGACCCGATCATGGGCCCATCATAGCCCAGGCGGGGTGAATCAGGTGCGGTAGCTGGCGTCCACCCGGTCCAGCTTCCGGAGGAGGCCGGGCCACGGGAGGGCGCCCATGCTGCCCTGCATGGCCAGCCTGGAGTACATGGCGTTGGCCTCGATGGCCTTGCTGGGGACCATCACCAGCTCCTGCCCCGACGCCTGCGCTCGGAGCTGCACCATGCAGGCGGTCTCGAAGTTGTACATGAGGAGGAAGGCGTCGGGGATGGTGGCCGCGACCACGAGCAGGCCGTGGTTGCGCAGCATGAGGTAGCTCTTGTCGCCGAGGTCCTTCACCAGGCGCGGCTTCTCGTCGGGGTTGAGCGCGATGCCCTCGTAGTCGTGGTAGGCGAGCGACGGGAGCACCAGCGACGACTGCTGCGAGATGGGCAGGACGCCGTCCTTCGTCGCCGACACCGCCACGCCGTTGATGCTGTGGGTGTGGAGCACGCACTTCGCGTCCTCGCGCGCGGCGTGGATCGCGCTGTGGATCGTGAAGCCGGCCGGGTTGATGTGATGCGGGCTGTCGAGCACCTTGCGCCCGTCGAGGTCGATCTTGACCAGGCTCGACGCGGTGATCTCGTCGAAGGTCCACCCGTACGGGTTGATGAGGAAGTGGTGCTCGGGTCCGGGGAGGCGCGCCGAGATGTGCGTGAAGATGAGGTCGTCCCAGCCGTAGAGCGCGACCAGCCGGTAACACGCGGCGAGATCGACGCGCAGCTTCCACTCGGCTTCGCTGACCATGGACTTCACATCGGCGGGGCTGCTCATGGCGCGAGCTTACGCCACACCAGCTCGCGCAGGCGCAGACAACCATCGTTCGAGGCCATCGCGATGCGGTGCTCGTCGATCCAGACGCGCGTGGGCGCGGGCTCGACGGCGGCGGTCGCGGTCACCTCACCGCTCGCCGGATCGACGCGCTCGAGGAGCTCGCCGGCGCGCCTCACGAGGCTGGCGCCGTGCCAGCCGCGCCACGTGCCGGGCCCGACGGTGGTGACGCGGCCGGCGCGGTCGACGAGGTACGCGGTCTCGGCGCCGTCCTCGCCCGCCAGGCGCTGCTCGTCGGTGATCGCGACGCCGACGACGAGCAGCTGCTGGCCGTCGGGCGAGAACTGCGCCCAGCGCACCGGCGCCGGCACCTCCGGCGTGAGCAGGGGCGCGCCCTCGCCATCGACGACGCGCACGGTCTCGCCCATCTCGTCCACGATCGCGATGGCGTCGCCGGCGGGCGCGATCGACACCACCGCCGGTCCGGTGTCGTCCGTGATCCGGACGAGCGACCCGGCGTCGAGGTCCGCCAGCCACACGCCGTCCGGGAACAGCGCGAGCAAGCCGTGACTGTCGTCGAGCGTGAGCGCCACCCGTCGCCCCGCGTCGTCGACCGACAGGCTGTACGCCTTGCGCGCCGGAACCTCGACGCGCGCCGCGCACGCGCCGTCCGCGAGCCGCCAGCGCCCCACGGAGCCGTTCGCGCCTGCGCCGAGGCCGATGCCGACGATCGCCTCGCCGCGGATCGCGCGATACGAGCCCCACGCCTCGACGCTCGCCACGCGCGCCGGCGCGCCCTCGCCGTCCGCGGGCAGCGACCACACGCCGTCGTCGACCACGCACCGCGACGGATGCCCGAGCGTCACCGTGTGAATCCCGGGCGGCAGCGCGGGCGTGATCGCGACGCCGCGATCGACGTCCTCGATCCACGTGCGCGGCGGACCGAGCATCGAGACGACCAGGAAGCGCCCGTCGGCGGACAGCGTCGGCGTCCCGCTGCGCGCCGACGTGTGCACGAGCGCGTGCGTCACCGCGTCGTACACCTTCACCCCGCCGCTACTGCCGTCGAGCGCGTAGCGAGCGCCGTCACGCGCGATACATCCATCGCGCGTCCACGCGACCGATCGGGTGGTCTCCGCTCCCGCCGGCGAACGCAGCGTCATGCCGGTGCGCGCGTTGTCGATGCGCAGCGACCAGCCGCGCACGGCTTCCTCGTCGGCGACTGTCGCACCTGTCGCAGTCACCGCTCGCACGCGGCGGTCCGGCAAATCGACCAGGACGTCGTCATCTTTCTTCATGATCGCGCGCGCGCCGCGCAGATCCCGCCGCGACCAGGTTCCGAGCAACGCGCCGTCGCGCATCGACCACACGAAGACATGGCTGTGCCCGGCGACGACGACGAGCTCGTCGCACACACCGACGACGTAGTTCGGTGTCTCCGGGCACCAGAACGCCGGCGACCCGATCACGATCTCCCGCAACACTTGTCAACATAGCTGACATCCGGCTGTCAGGTCGCGCCTTTACAGTCGGACGGACCTGAGCCATGGTCCGCCCCGCTGTGTCAGAGCTTTCTCGCGATCTCGCCTCCCTCAAGATCGACCGCGAGCCAAAGGCTGGAGGCCGCGGTGGCGGCGTTCCGTCGTGGCTCGTCTGGGTGCTGCTCGCCGGCGGCGTGGTCGCGCTCGGCTGGTTCGTCGGGTACCCGAGGCTCCAGGACGCGCTCAACACCAAGACCGTCGACGTCGGCACGGTGCAGATGGTGTCGCCGGCGCAGGGCCAGGTGCAGCTGACCGCCACCGGCTACGTCGTCGCCGAGGTCTACGCCAAGGTCGCGGCCAAGGTGCCCGGACGCATCGCCGAGATCATGGTGGAGGAAGGCGACCTCATCACCAAGGGTCAGCCGGTCGCGCGGCTCGAGGACGTCGATCAGAAGAGCGCGCTGTCCGCCGCGCGTGCCCGCACCGCCGCCGCGCGCGCCAAGGTCGCCACGGCACGCGCCGCGGTCGCGCAGACCAAGGTCCAGCTGCAGCGCGAGCAGCAGCTGGTCGAGAGTGGCGTCTCGCCCAAGGCGACCGCCGAGGATCTGAAGGCGAAGATGGACTCGGAGATCGCGGCGGTCCGCGCCGCCGAGGCCGAGACCGCGGCCGCCGACGCGGACGCGAAGAGCATCGAGACGCAGCTCGGTAGCTTCCTCATCGTGTCGCCGGTCGGCGGCACCGTCGTCGACAAGCTGGTCGAGGTCGGCGAGGGCGTGTCGCCCGGCTTCGGAACGCCCGGCGTCGTCGAGGTGGTCGACATGGGCTCGCTCGTCGTCGAGATCGACGTCCCCGAGAACCGCCTCGCGCAGGTCCAGCCCAAGGCGCCGTGCGAGATCATCCTCGACGCGTACCCGTCGCAGCGTTACCGCGGCGAGGTGAAGGAGATCGGGCGCCGGATGAACCGCGCCAAGGCGACCGTCCCGATCAAGGTCGCCTTCATCGATCGTCCCAAGGAGGTGCTGCCCGACATGGCGGCGCGCGTCTCCTTCCTGTCGAAGGCGATCGACGAGGCGACGCTCAAGCAGCCCCCGCGCCTCATGATCCCGGCCCGCGCCGTCGTCGCGCGCGGCGGCGGCGAGGTGGTGTTCGTGTTCGAAGACGGCCGCGTTCGCATGACGAACGTGAAGGCCGGTCCCGCCGAGGGCGACTACCGCCCGCTGGAAACGCAGCTCGCCGAGGGCACCAAGGTCGTGCTCTCACCCGCCGCCGGCCTGGCCGACGGAGAGAAGGTCAAGGAGAAGAACTGATGGCGTCCGCAAGTAGCAACGAAGGCAAGAACGGTAACGGCAGCATCGTCACGCTCAGCGGGATCTCGAAGACCTTCTATCGCGGCAAGGAGCCCATCCCCGTCCTCGAGAGCCTCGATCTCGACGTGCCGAGCGGCTCCTTCGAGGCGCTCATGGGGCCGTCCGGCTCGGGCAAGTCGACGCTCCTCAACCTGATCGCCGGCCTCGATCGTCCCACCAAGGGCACGGTCAAGGTCGCCGGCAGCGACCTGACCAACATGAGCGACGGCGAGCTCGCCAAGTGGCGGTCGCAGACCATCGGCTTCATCTTCCAGTCGTTCAACCTCATCCCGGTGCTGACGGCCGCGCAGAACGTCGAGCTGCCCCTCTTGCTCACCGGTCTGTCGAGCGCCGACCGCAAGAAGCGCGTCGCCACCGCGCTGCGCGTGGTCAACCTCGAGGACCGCATGGACCACTACCCGCGTCAGATGTCGGGTGGTCAGGAGCAGCGCGTCGCGATCGCGCGCGCCATCGTGAACGACCCCAAGATCATCGTCGCCGACGAGCCCACGGGCGATCTCGATCGCAAGAGCGCCGACGACGTGCTCGCGCTCATGGAGCAGCTCAACAAGGAGTTCGGCAAGACCATCTTCATGGTCACGCACGACCCCGCGGCCGCCGAGCGCGCCACGGTCCAGCGCAAGCTCGACAAGGGGACGCTCGTATGAACATGTTGACGTACGCACGCCGGAATCTCTTCCGGCGCCGCGGCCGCACCATCTTGACCATCATCGGCGTGGCGGTCGCCGTGCTGATCTTCAGCGGCATCCGCACGGTGGTGAGCTCCTTCGAGGCCGGCGCCGATGCCGCGGCCAAGGATCGCATCGCCACGCGGCACAAGAACTCGATCGTCATGCTGCTGCCCAAGCGCTACATCGAGGACGTGCGCCAGCTGCCCGGCGTGAAGGCGGCGACGTGGGCGGTGTGGTTCGGCTCGAAGGATCCCAAGAAGCGGGCCGAGTTCTTCGCCGCGTTCGCCGCCGACCACGAGAGCTGGTTCACGGTGATGGACGAGATGAAGGTCGAGCCGGCCCAGCTCGCCGAATGGAAGAGCACGCCCAACGGCGCCATCCTGGGTGACGTCCTGGCCAAGACCCTCCAGGTCAAGGTCGGCGATCGCCTGAACATCCAGAGCGACATCTATCCCGGCGACTGGGAGTTCAAGGTCGTCGGCATCTACGAGGCGACGCGCAAGAGCGTCGATCGCAACTCGATGGTGTTCCGCTGGGACTACCTCAACAACGATCCGCGCGGCGAGGTCATGCGCGACAAGATCGGCTGGGTGCTGACGCGCATCGACAACCCCGGCCAGAGCGCGGCGCTGTCCAAGACCATCGACCAGACCTTCGATCAACGCGAGGACCAGACGCTGACCATGAGCGAGCGCGCCTTCCAGCTCTCGTTCCTGGGCGCCTTCGCCAGCGTGCTGAAGGCGTTCGACATCGTCTCCGCGATCATCCTGCTCATCATGGCGCTCATCCTGGCCAACACGATCGCCACCGCGGTTCGAGAACGAACGCACGAGTACGGTGTCTTGCGAGCGGTCGGGTTCCAGCCCGGCCACATCGTGACGTTCATCATGGGTGAGTCGATCCTGATCGCGCTGCTCGGCGGGCTCGCCGGTGTGCTGCTCACGGTCGGCTTCATCAACGGCATGATGGGCCCGTTCATCGAGGAGAACATGGGGGCGCTCTTCCCGTACTTCCGCGCACCGATCGGGGTCATCGTGACCGCGCTGGTGTTGACGGTGGTGCTCGGAACGCTCGCCGCGGCGATCCCTGCGTACCAGGCATCGCGGCGCAAGGTCACGGACGCGCTGCGGAGGGTCGACTAATGGTCCCGGTGCAATACAACCTGCGCAGCCTCTGGGTGCGCAAGGTCACCACCCTCGCCACCGCGTTCGGCGTGGCGCTCGTCATCTTCGTGTTCGGCGGCGCGCAGATGCTCAGCGCCGGCATTCACCGCGCGATGAAGATCAGCGGCCGCGAGGACACCGTCATCCTCTTGCGCGACGGCTCCGACGCCGAGCTGCCCAGCTCCTTCACGACCGACAAGGTCAAGCTGGTCGGCGATCGCCCCGAGGTCCGGCAAGGCGACGGGCACGGCGCGATCGGCGAGATCGTCGTGGTGCTCACCATCGACCTGGTCAACGGCGACGGCATCTCCAACCTGATGGTCCGCGGCACCGAGCTCGACAAGCTCGGCTTCCGGCCCGAGGTCAAGATCGTGAGCGGCCGAGCCCCCAAGCCCGGCACCAACGAGGCCATCGTGGGCCGCGCCATCGCCGGCCGCTTCAAGGGCGTGGCGATGGGCCAGCAGTTCGACATCAAGAACAACCGCCCGCTCAAGGTGGTCGGGGTGTTCAGCTCGGGCGGCTCGTCGTACGAATCCGAGGTGTGGGGCGATCTCGACGAGGTGCGCCGCGATCTCGGTCGCGAAGGCGTGGTCTCGTCGGCGCGGGTGCGGCTGAAGGACAAGGGCCAGCTCCAGGCCTTCCGCACCGCCGTGGAATCCGACAAGCAGCTCGGCGTCGACGTGCTGCGCGAGACCGCGTACTACGAGAAGCAGTCGGAGATGACCGCGAGCTTCCTGGGCGGCATGGGCACGATGTTCGCCGTGCTCCTGTCGCTCGCCGCGATGATCTTCTCGGCGATCACGATGAACGGCGCGGTCGCCAACCGCACCAAGGAGATCGGGACGCTGCGCGCGCTGGGCTTCAGCCGCCTGGCCATCCTCACGTCGTTCGTGCTCGAGGCGATCTTCCTCTCGCTGGTCGGCGGCGCCGCCGGCACCGCGCTCGTGATGCTGCTCAGCATGTTCACGTTCTCGACGATGAACTTCGCGACCTTCTCGGAGATCGTCATCACGTTCACGGCGACCCCGGCGATCGTGGTGAACGCGCTCGTGTTCTCCGTGATCATGGGGCTCATCGGCGGCCTGGCCCCGGCGATCCGCGCGTCACGCGTCTCGCCGATCGAAGCGATGCGCGCCTAGCTCGACCGGGCCAGGGCTTCGTCGAGGAACCGAGACAGCCGCTCGCGCGCTGCGGGCGGCTGTTCGTGCATGTGGGCGTAGAGATCCCATTGCTCGAGCGCGTGGGCGGCGCGCTCGGCGCGGGTCGGTGACCAGCCGCGCGGGAACGACGGCGTCGGGACGTCGGCGGTCTGGTACTCGAACGAGAGGCTGATGCGGCCGCGGACGCCTGTGCGCGAGATGCCGCCCCAGTGGAGGAGCGACGACGACCAGCCGAGGACCGAGCCGGCGGGCGCAGGGAGCGCGCGCACGCACTGCAGGCTCATGACGTCGTCGGTGGCGTTGGGGTTCACGTACTGCACGTCGAGCGGCGCGGGTACGACGTACATGCAGCCGTTCTCGGGCGTCGCGTCGGTCAGCGCGATCCACAGCGTGATCGAACGCGGCGCGCCGCGCTCGTCGGAGGCAACGTCCGGGCGATCGCGATGCGGGCGCCATCCGCGCGGCGCGTCGGTGTCGAGGAGCCAGGCCCACCACGCGGGTCGCAGGCGCGCCTCGGCGCCGAGCGCGGCGTCGGCGAACGGCGCGAGGGCGCGCTCGAGCTCCCACGGCGCGTCGAACGCGAACGCGCCGACGGTGGCGACGCCAGCCTCGGCGGCGCGCTCCACCGCGCCGCGACACGCGGCGACGAGCGGGTGTGGCAGCACCGCACGCGCGACGAAGTAGCCCTCGGTCCACAGCTCGGACTGGAGCGCTGTGACATCGACCTCACTCACCGGGCGAAAGTACCGCGCGTCCGCGGATTGGGTGTACAGATGAGGCAAGGGGGATCCTCATGGCTTCACGTGCGACTTTGCGCGCTCTGGGCGCGTTCTTGATTTCATCGCTGGTTGCTCTCGGCGCGGCGTGCGGCGGCGGCGGCGTCTCGATCGACGATCTCGACGACGAGCTGATCGATGCGCTCTGTGCGCGGCAGGTCCGCTGCGGCGCATACACCAGCGTCGACGCCTGCAAGGCCGCGGCGACCGCGTCGATCGAGGAGCTCAAGCGCGCCATCGAGGCCGGCCGCGTCGCCTACGACGAGGGCAAGGCCGGCGACTGTCTCGAGGCGCTCGGAGACGCCTCGTGCGACGTGACGTCGGAGAGCTCGCGCAACGAGCCCGACGCGTGCCGCGAGGCGATCCGCGGGACCGTCGCCGACGGCGGCGAGTGCTTCAACGATCAGGACTGCATCAGCGACGACTGCACGGTGCCCGCGACGTGCACGATGGCGTGCTGTGCCGGCACGTGCGCCATGACGCGCGCCGAGGTCGCGATCGGCGGCGCGTGCAACGGCACCACCGGCCCCTGTGCCGAGGGCTCGTTTTGCGACTCGGCGTCGACGACGTGCACCGCGTTGCGCGCCATGGGCGGCGCGTGCACCGGCAACACCCAGTGCGGCTACGGGCTCTACTGCTCCGAGGCCGGCACGTGCGCCGACGGCCCGAACCGCGGCAACGCGTGCCCCGACGGCTACTGCGCCGACCTCGGCGATCGCTGCGACGCGACGACGATGATGTGCGCCCCGCTCGGCAAGGTGGGCGACACCTGCTCCGAGGGCTTCGCCGGTCTCTTCGACTGCCAGCAGCCGCTGACGTGCAACCAGACCACGCTCCAGTGCGGCAACGCGCCGGTCGCCGGCGAGGCGTGCCTCTTCTTCTGCGCCACCGGCAACTTCTGCAACGCCAACGACGTGTGCGAGGCGACCAAGGCCAACGGCCAGGCCTGCGCCGGCGATGACGAGTGTCAGAGCCAGTTCTGCAACGAGCAGGACGTTTGCGGCGACGAGCAGGTCTGCGGCTAAGCGCGGTCAGACAGCTAGGCGCCGTTCCCGGCGGCGCGCACTGGCTAGCCTGGTAGCCATGTTGGGGGCCCGCACAGCGGGCCTCCGACGTTTTCGGGCACCTGGCGCGACCGCTGATGGCACCGACCCTGCACTGCCGGCAACCAGATGCGCCGCCTGCAACGTGGGTTTGCCACCTGTGCCCTCCTCGCCTCCTCGCTCGGCCTCGCCGCGTGCTCCACGGACGATGACGACGACCCCGTCGACGGCGAGGACGACACGTTCGTCTCCGACGACGGCAAGACCGACGTCGCCGGTATCGCCGAGAAGACCCCGGAGGCGTGCGCCGTCCTGCGCCTCGCGCGCGAGGCGTCGTTCGACGTCCTCGACGATGACGTGCGCCTCAACCGCCTCGCGGTCCACGCCATCGTCGGCGCGCGCGCCAATCGCTTCATCCACAGCCTCTCGGATCTCGATCGCATCAAGCACGTCGGGCCGGCCGCGTTCCGGCGGATGCTCGACTACACGCGCGGCGCGCCTGCATGGGCGTGCGGCACGCAATCGGTCCAGCTGCTCGCCACCAACGACTTCCACGGCAACCTCAAGCCACCGTCGGGCTCGAGCGGCCGCATCCAGACCGGACCGGACCCGCTGGTGAATCGCGTCGACGCGGGCGGCGCCGAGTACCTCGCGACGCACGTCGCCGCGTTGCGCGCCACCAACCCGCAGACCGTCGTGGTCGCGGCCGGCGATGTCATCGGAGCGACGCCGCTCATGTCGGCGCTCTTCCACGACGAGCCGACGGTCGAGTCGATGAACGCGATCGGCCTGCAGATCGCGTCCGTCGGCAACCACGAGTTCGACGAAGGCCCCGCCGAGCTCCTGCGCATGGCGTACGGCGGCTGCCACCCGACCGACGGCTGCCAGGACGGCGACGGCTTCGAGGGCGCGTCGTACGGCTACCTCGCCGCCAACGTCACCGACGTCGAGACCGGCGAGACGCTGTTCCCGGCGTACGAGATCCGCACGTTCCGCGCGGCGCGCGTCGCCTTCATCGGCATGACGCTCGAGGGCACGCCGTCGATCGTGACGCCCGCCGGTGTGGCGGGCCTCGCGTTCCACGACGAGATCGCGACGGTGAACGAGCTCGTCCCGGAGCTCAAGCGCAAGGGCATCGAGACCATCGTCGTCCTGCTTCACGAGGGCGGCTTCACGACCGGGCTCTACAACGAGTGCGCGGGCATCTCGGGACCGCTCTTCGACATCGTGCGCGGCTTCGACGCCGAGGTCGACGTGGTCGTCGCCGGCCACACCAACGCGGCGCACGTCTGCGACATCGACGGCAAGCTGGTCACGAGCGCGGCGTCGTTCGGACGTCTGGTCACCGACATCGACCTGACCATCGACGAGGTCACCGGCGAGGTGACCACCAAGGCCGGCCGCAACGTGATCGTGACGCGCGACGTCGCCAGGGACGCGGCGCAGACCACGCTCATCGCCAAGTACGATGCGCTGGCCGCGCCCTTCGCCAACCGCATCATCGGCCGCATCAGCGGCGACCTCGCCAAGCTGCCCAACCTCGCCGGCGAGTCGACGATGGGCAACGTCATCGCCGACGCACAGCTCGAGGCCACCTCGGCCGCCGATCGCGGCGCGTCGGTCATCGCGCTCATGAATCCGGGCGGCATCCGCGCCGACCTCCTCGCCGCGCAGATCTCGGGCGGCGAGCAGGCCGGCGAGGTGACGTACGGCGAGGCATTCACCGTGCAGCCGTTCTCGAACGCCCTCGTCAGCATGACGCTGACCGGCGCGCAGCTCGACGCCGTGCTCGAGCAACAGTGGCGGCTTTCGGGCGGCGCCGAGCTCGCGCTCGTCCTCTCGACCTCGCGCGGCTTCACGTACACGTGGGACTCGACCCGCGCGATCGGCGACCGCGTGAGCGAGCTTCGGCTCGGCGGCGTGGCCGTCTCGCCGGCGGCGAGCTTCCGCGTGACCATGAACGGCTTCCTCGCCGACGGCGGTGACGGCTTCACCGTGCTGAAGCAGGGGACGCAGCGCCTCGGCGGCGACGTGGACGTCGACGCGCTGACGGCGTACCTCGCCGCGCACTCGCCGCTCGCACCGCCGGCGCTGGACCGCATCACCCGTCGCTGACGAGCCCTCGCCGCGTGTAAGATGCGGCGGATGATCTCGACCGACCTGCCCGCGCGCGCCGATGTCGTGGTGGTCGGCGCCGGGATGGCCGGGCTCGCCGCCGCCGAGCAGTTGCGCGCGGCGGGGGCCAGCGTGGTCGTACTCGAGGCGCGTGACCGCGTCGGTGGGCGCGCGTGGAGCGAGCAGCTCGGCAAGGCGCGCTTCGATCGCGGCGGTCAGTGGATCGGCCCGGGGCAGGACCGGCTCGCGGCGCTGGCGTCGCGCATGGGCGTCGAGACCTTCGCGACGTGGTCGACGGGGCAGAAGATCCTCGACGACGGCGACAAGGTGCGGCGCTACGCCGGCGACATCCCGTCGCTCGGGCCGCTCGAGCTGGTGTCGCTACATTTCGCGCTGCGGCGGATCGACAAGCTGACGGCGCGCGTGTCGGCGCGCGATCCGGCGTCGGCGAAGGGCGCGGCGGCGCTCGACGCGCGTACGGTCGCCGACGAGGTGCGCCGATTGCCGCGGCGCGTGCGCGGCGTGTTCGACGTCGCGATGGGCGCGATCTTCGGCGTCGACCCGGCGGAGCTGTCGCTGCTCTGGTTCCTGGCGTACCTGCGCGCCGGCGGCGGCATGATGAACCTGTCCACGATCCAGGGCGGTGCGCAGGAGCGTCGCTTCATCGGCGGGACGCAGAGCATCGTCGACACGTGGGTGAGCAGGCTCGACGTGCCGGTGGTGACGAGCGCGCCGGTGCGGAAGATCGAGCAGAAGGGCTCGACGCCGGGCGGCGACGTGATCGTCTCCGGCGACCGCGGGACGGTCGCGGCGCGCTCGGTCGTGGTCGCGGTGCCGCCGCCGCTGGCCGCGGCGATCGAGATGACGCCGGCGTCGCCGGCGCGCGCGCAGCTGGTGCAGAAGGCGGCGATGGGCGCGATCGTGAAGGTGTGCATCGCCTACGAGCGCGCGTTCTGGCGCGACCGCGGGCTGTCGGGCGAGGTGGTGAGCACGCGCGGGCCGCTGGCGGTGCTCTTCGACAACACCAGCGCCGACGGCGCGCAGCCCGCGCTCGTCGGATTCATCCAGGCCGGGCCGGCGCGGCGCTGGAACGGCGACACCGCGCCGATCATCGCGCAGCTCGTGCGCTGGTTCGGCGACGAGGCGCGCGAGCCGATCGCGATCGCCACCACCGACTGGAGCGCCGAGCCGTGGAGCCGCGGCTGTCCGGTGGCCGTGATGGCGCCGGGTGCGCTCACGACCGGCGGCACGACCCTGCGCCAGCCGATCGGGCGCGTGCACTTCGCCGGCACCGAGACCGCGGTCGAGTGGACCGGGTACCTCGAGGGCGCGCTCGAGTCGGGGGAGCGCGCCGCGCGCGAGGTCGTTCGTGGCCTCTAGCAACGCGCTCCTCGCGCTCCCCGCGGTGCGGCTCGCCGCGCTCGTGAAGCGCGGCGAGGTCTCGCCGGTCGAGCTGCTCGAGCTGTGCCTCACGAAGCTCGACGCCACCAACGCGCAGCTCAACGCGCTGGTCGCGCGCCGCTACGACGCCGCACGCGCAGAGGCCCGCGCCGCCGCCGACACGCTGGCGCGCACGAGCCCGAGCGATCGCGCCGCGCTGCCGCCGCTGTTCGGCGTGCCGTGCACCATCAAGGACTTCCTCGCCGTCGCCGGGCTGCCGTGGACGGCGGGCCTCTACTCGCGCAAGGACGCGATCGCCGATCGCGACGCCACAGTTGTGACGCGCGTGCGCGCCGCCGGCGCGATCGTGATGGGCAAGAGCAACGTCCCCGAGGGCGGCATGTGGATGGAGACGTCCAACCCGCTCCACGGCCGCACGCGCAACCCGTGGAACCTCGCGCGCACGCCCGGCGGTTCGAGCGGCGGCGAGGCGGCGCTGGTCGCGGCGGGGGGCTCACCGTTCGGCATCGGCTCGGACATCGCGGGCTCGGTGCGCATCCCCGCCGCGATGTGCGGCTGCGTCGGGCACAAGCCGAGCGCGCTGCTCGTGCCCAACACCGGCCACTGGGGCCCGGAGAATCCGGCGTCGGAGGCGATGCTGTGCACCGGGCCCATCACGCGCACCGTCGCCGACGCCGAGGCCGTGCTCGAGGTGATCGCCGGCCCCGATGGAGAGAGCGGCGCGGTGGCGACGCTCGGGCCGCGCGATCCGGTGCTCGCCGCCGGCGACCTGCGCGGTGTGCGCGTGGTGCCGGTGACGCGCCACGGACGCATCCGCATCGCGCCCGTGATGGCGATGGCGATCGAGCGCGCCACGGAGGCGCTGGTCGCGCGCGGCGCCGAGGTGGTCGAGCTCGACGACGCGACGTGGAACAAGCTCTTCGGCGGCAACGTGCTCGCGTGGCTGGGCGCGCTGGCCAAGACCGGCGAGCCGGTGGCGGGGCAGCCGGCGCAGTCGTTCGCGGACCTGCTCTCCGGCGACGAGCCGCTGCGCGTCGTGCCCGAGCTCTTGCGCGCCGCGCGCGGCAAGGCCCGCTACTCGGTGCCGACGCTCGCGCTGGTCGCGCTCGAACGCCTCGGCCGCCCGCTCGAGTCGGTGCTCCTGCGCGGAACCCCGCCGATCGGCGCGCTGCAGGCCGGCCTCGAGGAGGTCATCGGCCCGCGCGGCGTGCTGCTGCACCCGCCGTACAGCCGCCCTGCCCCGCGCCACAACTGGCCGATGCTCACGCCGTTCGACGCGGTGTGCACGTCGCTGTTCAGCATCACGGGGCTGCCGGCGACGGCGGTGCCGGTCGGCTTCGATGCCGACGAGCTCCCGATCGGCGTGCAGGTCGTGGGACGGCGCGGCGGCGATCGCCTGACGCTCGCGGCGGCGCGCGTGATCGAGCAAGCCACCGGCGGCTGGACGCCGGCGCGGGGTGCGTCGTGACGGGGAACCTCGTCCTCTACCTCGACGCGTTCTGGTCGAACCCGTGGGACGCCGCGCCGTACGTCGCGCTGCGCGAGAAGGGCGTCCCGTTCTCGACGGCGATCGCCATGGTCGGCGAACGCAGCGGCGTCACGCCCGCGATCCGCTTCCAGGCGTACACCGGGCTCGAGCCCGCGCTCCAGCACGGTGACTTCTGGCTGGCCGAGTCGATGGCGATCATCGAGTACGTCGAGGACATCTTCCCGCCGCCCGACTGGCCGCGCCTCTTCCCCGAGAACGTGCGTGCCCGCGCGCGTGCCCGCCAGCTCATGTCGTGGATCCGCATGGAGCTCCTGCCCATCCGCGAGGCGCGCCCGAGCATCCTGCTCTTCTACAAGCCCGAGCAGCTCGAGGACGCGATGAAGCCGTTCGACCCGCTCGCCACGCGGCTGGCCGCCGATCTGGTCGCGGTCGTCGAGCGCCTCGGTGCGTCGCCGGAGGGCGCGCTCTTCGGCGAGTGGTGCATCGCCGACGTCGACGTCGCGTTCGCGCTCATGCGCCTGATCCGCGGCGGTTACGCGGTGCCGCCGTCGGTGGCCGCGTACGCCGAGGCGGTGTGGCGGCGGCCAAGCGTCCGGGAGTACGTCGAGCACGCGCGCCCCCCGCACCCGCCGCGCCGTTACTAGCGGCGGTTTCGATAGACCCGATCGGAACCCGACGCGTTTTCAGGGAGATGGACCGTATCGGGGACTACTTCGTCCGTCGTCTCGTCGGTGAGGGAGGGATGGGCAAGGTCTACGAGGCCGAGGAGCGGCTGTCGCGACGGCGCGTCGCGCTCAAGGTGCTGCGCCCGGAGCTCGGACGGTCGGAGGAGGCGCGGCGCCGGTTCCTCGACGAGATGAACATCCTCGCTCACCTCGATCATCCGAACATCGTGCGCAGCCTGGCGTCGACCGAGGTCGACGGCGAGCTGGTGATGGCGCTCGAGTTCCTCGACGGCGAGACGCTGCGCGCGCGGCTGTCGGCGCGTGGACGGTTGCCGTGGACCGAGGCGGTGGCGATCGCGAGCGAGGTCGCGGCGGCGCTCACGGCCGCGCACGGGCAGGAGCCGCCGATCGTCCATCGCGATCTCAAGCCCGAGAACCTGATGCTCACGCCGACCGGCGTGAAGGTGATGGACTTCGGCATCGGCAAGGTGCTGCAGGCGATGCGCAAGGGCACGACCGGGTCGGTGGGCACGCTCGCGTACATGAGCCCGGAGCAGATCGACGCGGCGCCGGTCGACCACCGCGCCGATCTGTACGCGCTCGGGCTGGTGCTCTACGAGATGCTGGCCGGGCGACCGCCGTTCGCGTCGGAGTCGCCGCGCCAGCTGCTCGAGATGCAGTGCACCGCGCCGCCGCCGCCGCTGCCCGACGAGGCGCGCGCCGGCTTGCCGCGCGGCGTGGAGCGACTGCTCGCGCGCTTGCTGGCCAAGGCGCCGGCGGAGCGGCCGGCGTCGGCGCACGAGGTGATCGCCGCGCTCGAGCCGTTCGCGACGGCGTCGACGGCCGTCACGGCGGCGGGATCGAACCCAGGATTGCCCACGCAGTCGACGTCGCCCACGCAGTCGACGTTGCCGGCGCAAGCGTCGCCGCCGGTGGCGCCGCGGATGGACACGATCGCGCTCGTCGATCGCGCCAGCGGCCCGCGCCAGATCAGCAACCAGCGCGCGGCCGGCATCGTGGTCGCGCTGTGCCTGGTCGTCGGCGCGGCGACCTACGTGGTGCGCTCGCAGATGTCCGGCGGTGGCGCGCGCGCGGCGACGCCGACGACCGAACCGACCTCCGCAGCGTCGCGGTGAGCGGTACGCCGGACAGGACCGCGCTCGCGGCCATCGGGCGTGCGACGCGCGAGGCCATCGCGGAGCGTCCCGCGCACGAGCGCTGGCGGCTCGGCGCCGACGACGAGCGCGTCGCGAAACGCCTGCTCGCGCTCGGCGGCGACGGCGTCGGCGGCTTCGTCGAGGGCGCCGCGAACGGCGGCGGCGGCGCGAACGGCGATGGCGGCGGCGAAGGCGGATGGACCCTGGTGCGCGCGCCCGGTGCGCCGACGCTCGCGACGTGGATGCGCGATCACGCCGGGCCGGTGGTGTGGCGCGAGGCGCTCGGGCTGGTCGCGTCGCTCGCCGAGGCGTGCGCGGCGTGCGAGAAGGCCGCGCTGTTTCCGGGCCCGATCGAGCCCGACGTGCTCGTCGTGCGCGACGGGCGCATCGACGTGCGCGCGGAGTCGCTGGTGGTCGCGATGGTGGGCGGAGGCGGCGGTGCGAATCCCGCCACGGCGAGCGGCAGCGCGCGCTGGATGTCGCCGGCGCAGGCCGAGGGCGCGCCCGCGGACGGCGCGAGCAACCGCTACGCGATCGGGCTGGTGATGTATCGCCTCCTCGCAGGCGAGCATCCGTTCGCAGGCACGGGGCTGCGCCACGGGCTCGAAGATCAGGCCGCGCGCGGCGCGCCGCCATTCGCGCCCGCAGTCGCGTCGCAGCTGCCGGTGGGCGTGCAGAGCTTCTGCCTGCGCTTGCTCGACCCCGAGGTCGCGCGCCGGCCGAAGTCCGCCGCGGCGATCGCGAAGGAGCTCGACGCGTTTCTCGGCAACGCGCCCGCAGCCGCAGGCGCAGCCGCACCCGCACCCGCAGCCGCAGCCGCAGCCGCAGCCGCAGCCGCAGCCGCAGCCGAAACCGAAACCGAAACCGAAACCGAAACCGAAACCGAAACCGAAACCGAAACCGAAACCGAAACCGAAACCGAAACCGAAACCGAAACCGAAACCGAACGCAACACCGGTGCCG